>REDB01000142.1 GCA_007693685.1 Oceanospirillales bacterium | reverse complement strand
GTCGCAGCATGTAGTAGTCGATGCATTTTCGGTATTCTTCGTTGTGTGCAACAGCGTGAGGGCGGGGGCCAACCACTGACATGTCGCCAATCAAGACGTTGAAAAATTGTGGCAATTCATCCAGTGAGGTACGGCGTAAAAATCCACCGACAGGGGTAATTCGCGAGTCATTTTTGGTGGCTTGAATGACAACGTCACTGTTCTCCATAACGCGCATAGAACGAAATTTATAAACTCCAATGCGTTTACCATCTAAGCCGTAGCGGTCTTGACGAAATAAGATAGGCCCTGGAGAGGTGAGTTTTATGGCTAAGGCGATGCCGATTAGGACTGGTGCAAGACCTATCAGAGCAGCCGCACTAAATACTATGTCGAAGGTGCGTTTGTAAAATTCACGCATTCCCGACAATGGTGATTCAAAAACGCTGATCGTATCAATTTTTCCGATAGAGCTGATATTAGCCTGCATCAGGTTTTTCAGTAGGAAGTTTGGTACCAGCAGAACGTCTACTGTTGAGTCGCCTAGTGATTGAATAATCTGTCCAATACGTTTTTCTGCTGAGATGGGGAGGCAGATATATAGTTTATCAATTTCGTTATTCTGGGCTCTTTCCAGAGCATCATTAACATTTCCAATCAGTGATTCTGTAGATTCCAGTCGATCAGGTGCTCGATCATCAAAAAAACCGATACACTCTAAACCTACTTCAGGATGCTTGTTTATTTCATCTCTTAGTCGAAGACCACTTTCCGTTAATCCTACGATTGCGATCTTACGAAGGTTAATTCCGTTTCGATATCTTTTGTGCTTGATATGTCGATAAACTAGCCGCCAGCTGTAGAAGCCAGTTATTGATGTGATAAACCAAAGAACAATACCAAGGCGTGAGTAGGTTTCTGATATTTTTAGTAAAAATACTAAGCCAAACAGTAGCAGAAATGATAGCGTTGTTGTTGCAAGTAGCAGCATCAAGCGCAAATGAAACTGGCCCGCACGTATAGTGCGGTAAAGCTGCATTGATTCACCAACGTAAGAGAATATTGCTAGTTGGGCGAACAGTAGAAGCCAGTATTCTTGACTGAAAGTATTTCCCAGTATTTTTATGCTGATGATTAAAGAGCTGCTCAAGATCAGCATATCGATAAAACGATATATTGATGTATGTGTGTGTGTTTTTAACTGAGTGATGTTGTCCATGTCATCGCCCCATGCCGTAATAAATAAAGCCTAGGCTAGCTAAGTAGTCCTTGTCGAAAATATTTCGCCCATCGATGATTAGCGGAGTGTTCATCTTTTCTAGGATAAGGTCGAAATCGGGTGACCAGTACTCGTTCCATTCTGTCAGCAATATTAAAGCATCAGCATTTTTGACCGCATCTATCGGGTCTTCGTAATAACTAATACGACCATCGGCGGGGAAGTGTTGACTGAAATTTATGAGCGCCTTTGGATCATGCGCTTGTACCTGACAACCCTGAGCCAGAAGTGCTTCAACAACGCTTAAGCTTGGCGCGTTTTGAATGCTGGCTGTATTGGGTTTGAATGCAAGCCCCCAAACAGCAACCTTTTTACCCACCACATCGGTTTTGTAATGTTGCCATAGCTTACGGAAGGGGCGGGTTTTTTGCTTGTTATTCTCCAGCAGGAGTGTATCTAAGATGATGGAGTTGCGGTTTGCTTTTAGCAGGCCAGCCATGTGTTCGATAGTTTGCGAAAAGTGCGCACCACCAAAGCCACACCCAGGAGAGAGGTAATGTTTGCCGATACGTGGATCACTCCCCATACCTGTCACAATGGTGTCTATATCTATTTCAAAGCTGTCTGCGAGGTTTGCTAGTTCATTGATATAGCCAAGTCGCATCGCCAGCATGCCATTGACAGCAAATTTTATAAACTCGGCTTCGCGAAGTTCTACCAGTAGCAATTGATTTAGCTGATTTGAAAACGGCTTGTACAGAGCTTGGACTCTTTCATGTTGTCGTTTGTCTTTACTGCCTATGATAAGGGTCTGGGGTTGAGTAAAGTTTGCATAGGCTTGCCCCTCCGAAAGACTATCGGGTATGTAGACAAGGTGTTGCTGTTGGTTAAGAAGCGAGCTGAGTGCTTCTGATGCTCCTAATCCAAAGGTGGAGTAGTTGATGATAACTTGTGCATCTGGGGCATGTTTTGATAGATACGAGATTATCTGTTTGCCCAGTTCAAGCTGATCAGGAGATAAGGCTAAGATGTGTACCGGACACAGAAGTGCTTGTTCGGGTTGCCCAAATATGAGATTTTCTTGATCATACTGTCGTTTTACTTGAGCCAGCAATCCCGGTTCGTTGTATAAGAAACTACTGCCTTCAGCTTGATCACTGAAAGATTTTTGATCCGAAAAGAGCTGATTCATGTGTACTTTGTTGCCATATTCGGCAAACGCCGCCGCGGCGGTCCAAGCAATCAGTTCATTTCCCCAGATAGCTAAACGCATATATCACTCCTGTGCTTTTTACTGGGTGGTGTAAAAATATTAACCACAACGCATTTTGTCACCGATGTATGTGACTTATTAAACCGCGTGTTGAATTATCCAGTTCGTTGATTCGTGATGGATCTTCGATGGCGGGTAATAAATTTGTGGCAATGGTTTTACCCAGTTCTACGCCCCATTGATCAAAGGGGTTAATATCCCATATTACCGATTGTACAAATACTTTATGTTCATATAGCGCAATGAGCATGCCAAAAGTATGAGGTGTTAGCCTCTCAAGCAATATGGTAGTGCAAGGTTGGTTGCCCCGATAGCGCTTGTATAATGGAGAGTTTTCGGCATTTTCGATAACGCTGTCGCCAAGAGCTAGGATCTGTGATTGAGCCAAGCAGTTGGATAAATTCAGTTGGTGTTGGCGTTTAAGCTCGTTGCTATTACTGTTCTCATAGCGTTTGCTACAGGCTATGAAGTCGCACATTACTGGCAGTGTGCCCTGGTGTAGTAGCTGATAGAAGGCATGCTGTGCATTTGTGCCAATTTCGCCCCATAAGATAGGGCAGGTGTTGAAATTAAGTGTTTCGTTTTGCCTAGAAATACATTTGCCGTTGCTTTCCATCTCTAGCTGTTCAAGGTAGCTTGGTAAATGGCTTAAACGACCGTCATAGGGCAAGATGGCATGTGCGGTTATGCCCAAGAAATTGATATTCCATATACCTATCATGGCTAACAAAACGGGTAAGTTTTGATCAAATGGACTTTCTTTAAAGTGATTGTCCATCTCATGCGCACCCGCTAACAATTCTCTAAAGTTTTGCATTCCGATGCGCAACGCAATAGGCAGCCCTATGGTTGACCAAAGAGAGTATCGACCTCCCGTCCAATCCCAAAAGTAAAGGTGATTACTGCTGGGTATACCCCATTGAATCATTTTTTCAGGACTTGCTGATACGCCAATAAAATGCTGCTTTATTAACAGTTCTTCAGGTGTATTGGCATGCTGATCAGCTTGTTTAATCCATTCGCGGGCGTTTGCAGCATTTGCGAGTGTATCTATTGTACTAAAGGATTTTGATGAAATTATAAAAAGCGTTCGGCATGGATCTAGGGTTTCAAGCAGATTGGATAAATGACTGCCATCCATTGAAGATACAAAGTGTAATTCAATTTTGTTTTTGCTTGAGGGTGTGAATTCTGTCAATGCTTTACTGGTCATAAAAGGACCTAGATCAGATCCTCCAACACCTATGTTGACTACCGTGTTGATCGGACTACCTGTATAGCCTAGCCATTGACCTGAGTGGAATTTCTCTACAAGAGTTTCCATTCTGTCTAGGTTTTCATGAACCTGTTGAATGACGTCTTCATTGTTTAATTGAAGGCTAAGTGTTCTTGGCGACCTAAGCGCGGTGTGTAATGCTGGTCGATCTTCAGAGGTGTTAATTTTAACACCTGAATACAGATCATTAATCCACTTCTTTAAGTCGCATTGCTCTGCAAGGGTTGATAGCAGCTTTATTGTTTTTTTGGTAACACGCTGTTTAGAAAAATCGAGCAGCATATCCCCAAACGAAAAACTTAACTCTTCAAAGCGATTCGGGTTTTGCTTAAAGAGGTTTGATATGTGTTGTTTGCCGACGGTAAGAGAGTGTTCTTGAAGATCTGTGCCAGCTTCCTTTTTAAACAGATTCATTCGGGGTACAACTCCATTGAATATTAAAACATTAGAAGATTGTATTGAATTCAAGATGAAAGATCTATGAAATGTTTAATATGTGTATTAAACCATAGCATTATCAGTGTATGCATTTTTTGAAGCTTGCTAATCGAGACGCGTTCATGTCAGTCTCTTGCACGGTATGTGGTTAGCTCGTCAATTAGTAATTGCGTATTTGATTAGACTAAATCGGCAAAAAATTATTTTTTACAAGGGCCTTCCGGTTTTGAGTGATAAACATGAGTAAGCGAATTTTACTAACAGGGGCTCAAGGACAGCTTGGTTCTGAGTTGCGTCGTCGTGTATCGATGATGCCTATTCCTTATGAGCTACTACCCACGGATCAAGCAGATTTAGATATCAGCGATATGAGTCAGGTTGAGTCTGCTATTACTGCATTCAAACCCGATGTGATCATCAATGCAGCAGCCTATACCGCCGTGGATAAAGCGGAAACTGAGCCTGATGTCGCTTTTGCTGTGAACGCTAAAGGTCCTGAAAATCTAGCTAAAGTAGCGGCTGATGCAGATATTCATCTTATTCATATTTCAACGGACTATGTTTTTAACGGTCAGCATTGTACGCCATGGAAAGTGAATGATCCTGTCGAACCGATTAATGTGTACGGTGAGTCAAAATTAGCGGGCGAGCAAGCGATTCAACGTTATCATCCAGACGCATTAATTATCCGCACGGCTTGGGTATATTCACGCTATGGTAATAACTTTGTTAAAACCATGATTGAACTGATGAATGCGCGTAGCGAGTTAGGTGTTATCAGTGATCAAATTGGCACACCGACTCATGCGGGTCGTTTAGCAGAAATCTGTTTAAGTGCGGTCGACCACCCTAGTTGCAAAGGACTTTACCATTGGACAGATGCTGGCGTGGCATCTTGGTATGACTTTGCTCAAGCCGTTTATGAAATAGGATCATCCTTGGGTTTGATTAACAATTACTGCCAATTGAATGCTATCACCACCGCAGATTATCCAACGCCTGCACAACGCCCTAGTTTTTCAGTAATGGACTGTCAGCAAAGCCGCAGAGACTTTGGCTTTGCTCGTCATTGGCGTGAACAGCTGAATATGATGTTACAGGAGCTTCAGGGGGGATCGGGGTCGGAGTAACAACTGTTAATTTCCGCTTTGGTAGATGTCAGGATACCCAGTTTTCAATACGTATCCCGTCGACACGCTC
>REDB01000161.1 GCA_007693685.1 Oceanospirillales bacterium | reverse complement strand
ACTGTGCAGTGAAAACGCTTAAACGACTTCTTCTCCCATCACTGATTAGCTCTGCGCTAGCCGTTTCGGGAATAGTTTCTGCTGGACCGCTGGCAGACCTTTACCAATTAGCGCTGGAAAATGACCCGCAACTAAAACGTGCAGAAGCAGAGTTTATGGCTGGCCAAGAAGCACCTATTCAAGGTCGTGCAGGATTGCTGCCAAGAGCTGAGTTTAGAGCAAATACGACTCACAACTCAGAACGTGCAGTGAATGGGGCCAGAGGTTCAACAGGTTACACCGTTTCCTTATCTCAGCCTGTCTTTAACGCAAACAGTTACTATAACTTTAAACGTTCAGAATTGATCGCCGAAAACTCTGCCACTGTCTTCGAGCAAGCTGAGCAGCAGGTAATCATTCGAAGTGTTGAAGCCTATCTAGAAGTTCTCAGAGCCATGAGTACTTTGGATAATGCGCAGGCACAAGAACGCGCTTTGCAACGTCGATTAGATCAAGTCAATGCGCAATTTGAAGTAGGCTTAATCGCCATAACAGACGTTCAGGAAGCTCAAGCAGCTTACGACTTGGCTGTAGTGCAACGTATTGATGCAGAAGGTTCTCTGAATAATCGTTACGAAGCTCTGGAGCGCTTAGCGGGTCAACCTTTTAATGATCTTGCATATTTAAGTCCAGACTTCCCCGTTGTACCTGTTGAGCCTAACGACCCTCAACCCTGGATATCTAAAGCACTTCAAGATAACTTGAATCTTCGACTAGCAGAAACACAAACTGAAATTCTGCGTCGGAACGCGCAAAGTATTCGTGGTAATCGTCTTCCTGAAGTCAGTGTAGGTGTTAGCCATAACAATAGCCGCAGCCACGGTGCTAGAAATGATAGTTGGCAAGATAACAATACCGTTCAATTAAGCATGAGCGTTCCGTTATTTGCTGGTGGTGGACTGAGCTCTCAACAACGTCAAGCTGAGCACGAACAGATCGCATCTGTTCATCAAAGTGAAGATACACGCCGCGCTGTCATTGAAGGGACGCGTTCATTAGTTAGAACGCTCAACACCAGCTCCCAAGGCGTAAAAGCTCGCCAGCAAAGCATTTTGTCACGTGAAACTGCGTTAAGAGCCACTGAAGAAGGCTTTAATGTCGGCACACGTAACGTCGTTGATGTTCTTCAAGCTGAACAAAATCTCTTTGAAGCTCGCCAAGCTTACGAGAATGCGCGTATAGATCATATCAATGCTTTATTCTTGTTCAAACAAACAGTTGGGACACTGAGCCCTGATGATCTGTTTGCTTTAGATGAATGGCTAGTCGATTAAACTGTCAGTTTAATTAATCTGTTGTTGCACTTCGCTTACTAACAAGCGAAGTGCATTAAATGGTCTGAGCTAACATTCGCTGCTCATGTGCAAAAATCTGAAACTCTTCTGCAGTCATCGCCTTCGCGTAGAACCATCCTTGAATACTGATATGATCATACTGAAGCAATTCATTGACCTGCTCTTGTATCTCTACTCCTTCAACAATCACAGGCAAATCTAATCGTTCAGTAAACTGAATAAGGGCATGAAGTAAACGACACTTACGTGGATCATCAATATCTGTTACGAAACTTCTATCTATCTTGATAGCATCAAAGTCAGCTTTGGTCAGGTAAGACATAGACGAATAACCAGTACCAAAATCATCAATCTCAAGCGAAATACCCGCTGCTTTGACCTTATCAATAACCATTTGTAATGTTTCATTAAAGCTTGCCAAAGTTTCTTCAGTCATTTCGATACTGATCAAATGCGCATTATCACCTATCGACTCCAAAATTTTATCAATCGCAACCGGATGCGTCATGGTGGAAGCTGACATATTAATACTGATTTTAATATCAGGACGCCCCTCTTCTTGCCATAGATGTAACTGTCTTGATGCCTCTCTAGCTACCCAACTATCCAACATATGAATAATACCCGCCTCATGAAAGGCTGGAAGAAACTCAGCAGGAGATACCATCTTCTTATTATCATCAAACGCCCTAATTAAGGCTTCACAACCAACAACTTCACCTGTTTTTGGATTAACTTTTGGCTGATAGTGCAACACAAAAACAAGGTTGCTGATAATAGTAAATTGTTCTTGAAGGTTACGAATCTTTTCATTTTGCAACAAAATTAAATGGAAAGGGTCATCAACATCAGAAGAATACTCCTCCAATATACCGGTAAAAGTCGCATTAAACTGGGTTATCTCAACCTGACGCACCGCCCTTGCTCGATCAATAACATAAACAAAAGGCGCATAGATAAACATACCTATCACTAAGCACACCATTTGCAAAATAATGCCATTGATACTACCTCCTACTGACATCCACGAATTCAGCAAGAAAGGCGTATTGACTAGCGAGATACTTGGCGAAGGCGAAACAAATCCACTTAACAAGGCTGTGGGAGATATCAACGCATTGATGATTGGAACCGCTAAGAATGGCAGTAGCATCCGAGTATTAAAAATAATGGGTAAACAGAATAAGATAATTTCATTGATTCCAAACAGAGCAAAAGGAATTGACAAGATTGCAATTTTTCGATGAAACTTATCTTTAGAAAACAGCAAAATCGCAATAACTAATGATAAGGTCGCACCCGCCCCTCCAATAAAAACAAAGCTACTCAAAAAATAGGTATTAATCACCCCTGCTGTTTGCTCATAAGCAACTAACTGATCCAAAATTGGCAAGATAGCATAGTAACCATGGATGCCAAAAAACCAAAAAAGCGAGTTTAAAAACGCAATAAGAATACTGGTTCCATAAGGATTATTGACTGGATCTATACCGATCACAGACGTACCTATAGAACTTAAAAAAAGAATAAATAGCCAATAAACGGTCACACTGACCACCAACGCGATGGTACCGGGAATGATAAGGTTAATGGTTTCTTTAATATTAGATCCCGTCAAATTAAATCTAACTAGATCAAAGAGTTTTTTGTGAAAAAAGAATCCACATATGGGTACTAGTAAAAATGGAAGAGTTAACCCAACAAAAAACTGCACGCCATTAACATTCTCAATATTACTGATTTCAACAAAGCGTTGAATCGCAAAAACACCTGTTAAAGAGAGCAAGGCTAACGCAGGTCTGGGTAGTCTCAGTCGCAAAGCCACCATGCTTCCAACCGCAACAGCCAATAAATAAGGCATCAATAGAAAGAAACTTTGATGCAACCTATTCAGCAGATGATATATACCTTCACTTTCAGGGTTAAAAAACAGGATAGTATTTAGCGTGAAAAGAACAATAGAGGTGGCGATAAGAACCGGCATTAACCAAATCATGCTGGTTCTAAGAATATGGAAGATCGTTCGTACAACCGAATAAAAAGACAGCACTAGTCGCTCCTTGTTATAAACCCAACACTGCCTGCTATGAGTTCATTGCAGGCAGATTAGCAAGTCATCCTGTACTTCTTTCTCAGGTTTTTTCGCAAAGCACTAAACTCTTTAAGAAATTTAAACAAGAGTATAGTTACAACTCAGTTTTAGTGTAGAGGTTTTAAACCGACTGTACCAGAGTAATCTAATGAAGTGTAATACCTAATGGTTTTACCTGTTCTTTTATTTCATCAAAGCGCTCTCTTAGCGACTCTAATGGAAACAGACCAAAATCGAGTGGATCTTTTGGCATTTCATACCAATCCAAAGACCACACGCGGGTCATCAACTCAAACTCACCAATTAAAGCATCCATAAAGATCATGACCGCTTCAACGCGCGGGTCCATATCCAAAATATCAGGTAGATCAGCAAGGTAGATAGCTAGTTGTAACTTACCTTCGATAAGCCGGAGTGAACACCAAAATTCATCAATTTGACAAACTTCATCACCTAAGTTGACTCTTGCAGGAACAGGGTTACAGCGTTCATTGAAGGCTTTAAATTGAATACCACTTAAAGCGGGTGCCATACTGACCAAGCTAAGAACAGAGTGAATAGACTCAGGATAGCCGTCACAACCAAAAACCATCTCTACAGGACCTTCATCGGCATCCCGTTCAAAATGAAAGGTCAAGTTACGGTCAATTTTTTGTAACGACACGCGATACTCTTCCAGTAGACGCTCGTCATCAAAATAAGCATCGCCCTGACTCTCGAGTAACTTATCAAGGGTCTTTTCAATTTGGCTCCAAAAAGCCTGTATCTGTTCAAAATCTGTGATCATAGATCCTCGAGTGATTTATGTCGGTTCATGTAAACCCTCAGGTTCTAGGAACAACGACACCTGTTTGGCCTTGATATTTACCTGCTCTGTCTTTGTAGGACGTTTCACACACTTCATCTGCACCTAAGAACAGCATCTGTGCAACACCTTCATTGGCATAAATTCTTGCAGGTAACGGCGTTGTATTGGAAAACTCAAGGGTGACATGACCTTCCCACTCTGGTTCTAGAGGGGTCACGTTAACAATGATGCCACATCGCGCGTAGGTACTCTTTCCTAAACAAATAGTCAGAACATCTCTCGGAATGCGGAAATACTCAACAGTTCTTGCCAAAGCAAAAGAGTTGGGTGGAATAATGCACACATCAGATTTAACATCAACAAAACTGCGCTCATCGAACTGTTTCGGATCAACAATGCTCGAATTGATGTTAGTAAAGATTTTAAACTCGTCTGCACAACGCACATCATAGCCGTAACTTGATGTTCCGTATGACACGATAGGCTGATTATTTTCACGTCGAACCTGATGAGGCTCAAACGGATCAATCATCTGATGTTCCTGTGCCATCCTGCGAATCCAGCGATCTGATTTAATACCCATACACGCTCACAATGTTGTCTGAATCAGTAAAAGGTCTATTTTAACCTGATAGACAAAAAAAAACCGCCTCTTTTTACAGAGGCGGTAATAACCTGATACTTAACTCAATGGGAACAAACTTCTTACTACTCACGTATCAGTCGTTATAGACAGCGATCTTGGGGCCTGAGTTCCCAGCCGCTGCAATTTTTTGGGTTTTTTCAGCTATTTTTTTCGCAATTTCACGATAGATTTCTGCAATGCGACCATGAGGTTCAGCAGCCACACTAGGCGTTCCAGTATCTGTTTGTTCACGAATAGAAGTTAACAATGGAAGTTGACCTAACAATTCGGTTTGATACTCTTGTGCAATACGCTCACCACCGCCAGAACCAAAGATTGCTTCCTCATGTCCACATGAGCTGCAAATATGTAAGCTCATATTTTCCACAACACCCAGTACCGGAATATCCACCTTACGGAACATTTCGATACCTTTCTTACAATCCAGTAATGCAATATCTTGGGGTGTGGTAACAATCACAGCGCCAGTAACTGGAACTTTTTGTGATAGTGTCAGTTGAATATCACCCGTTCCCGGTGGCATATCAACCACCAAATAATCCAGGTTATCCCAACGGGTCTGCATCATAATTTGCTGCAATGCACCTGCTGCCATAGGACCACGCCATACCATAGGGGTAGAATCAGTCACCATAAAGCTCATCGACATGACTTGAATGCCATGCGCTTCTAGCGGAAGAAAATGCTTATCAACATCCGCTTTCGGACGCGTTCCTGAAGGAATGCCCAGCATCATACCCTGACTAGGGCCATAAATATCAGCATCCAGAATGCCTGTACGGTAACCTTCTGCTGCCAAAGCAAGTGCGATATTGACCGCAGTAGTGGATTTACCTACACCACCCTTTCCAGAGGCAACAGCAATAATCTGTTTGACTCCCTCAAGACCTTGGGGGGCACCCATCTGTTGTACTGACATATTAATACTTCTCCAAGACAGTTCTTTTTATTCGCTATAGATTGACAGATTTATTTCCGACTAATTTACTAGGTTATAAAACTGAAAGCAACTCAGATACCATAAGAAATTGTTATGTACCTGAGCAATAATCAGATTATCGACGAACCAACCATACCCCACACTCCATATGATCGGTATAAGGGAATTGATCGAACAGGGCAAAACGTTCTATACGATGAGTTTTGCAGATAGTGCTTAGGTTGTCTTTTAAGGTGTCAGGGTTACAAGAAATGTACAAAATCCTGTCATACTCAATAACCTGCTGAACTGTGTCAGGATCTAGTCCAGCTCTAGGGGGATCAACAAGAACCGTTCCAAAGTTGCAGCTTTCAAGATCTAATCCAGCGACTTTGCGTGTCTCCAATTCACCCCGAAGAACCTTAACGAGATCTTCAGAAGGCATTCGCAACACATCGATGTTATCTATGCCATTATCGCGGATATTATCACGAGCGGCCTGCACCGATGTTTTAGAGATCTCCGTTGCCACAACTCTGCGAAAATTTTGCGCTAGTGGAAGTGTAAAATTGCCATTTCCACAATAGAACTCAACCAAGTCAGATTCTTTTGCAGCATCAGCAGTAACATCTAACGCCCACTCAATCATCTTGATACAGACTTCGGCATTCGGCTGAGTAAAGCTGTTTTCGGTTTGAATATATCGATAAGCACGATCACCGATGGGTAAGGTTTCCACGACGTAATCACGCCCTAAAACAATCTTTTTCTTGCGCGCACGACCCACAAGATCAATATTAAACTGCTCTTTTAATGCGGTGGCTTCAGTAACCCACTCATCACCTATCTGACGATGGTACAAAAGTGATACCAGCAACTCGCCAGATAAGGTACTTAAGAAGTCGATTTGAAATAAACGGTATCTTAATTCATGAACCATCGATATCTGCTCTAAAAACGCAAACATCATGTTATGAATCGTTTTCGATACCATTGGACAGTGAGTTATTTTGATCGGTGAACGATTGTCACCAGGCTCAAACATCACATAATTAAGATCATCGCCATCATGCCAAGTACGAAACTCGGCACGCATACGATAATGCTCAGGAGGTGATGGAAACACATCAATGTTTGGTAAATCGAATTCAGCAAACTGAGCTAGTACATGCTGCTTTTTCTTATCAAGCAACTCTGAATAACGGTCAGGCTCAACCTGAGGTAAAGACATATCAGCCTCTGTTGGTCAACGAAAACAAAGGCGGAATAGTATCAGTTGCGCATCACACGGGCTATATCATGCGCTGCCATCTCCCACTTAGGCAGCTCATTGATGACTCCAATAGAGGTCAAGTAATCACGTGAAAGCCTTCCCCCCATATTTACACCCATGGCGTTGAATAGTGGCGGTAGCAGTGAGTCGGCAAGATGAACGGCAGTTAAAGCGGAAAATGCAACATCTCCGGACGCATTAGGAACGTGGTGAAACAAAACAGCATGGACCATTTCAGGTGCTAAATTCCAACGATCCAACAAGAAAGCGCCCGCTTGTGCATGTGTTGCACCTAGCATTAACTTTTCAACCACGTATAAAGGCTGATTAAGCTCTTGAGCACGAATCATTACTTGATGGTACTTTTCAGGATCACCCATGGCTAATACCAGCATACCGACATCCAGAAGTAAGCCACCTAATCGAGCTTGAGCTTGCATATTGCGGTCATAACCAGCTTCTTTAACGATATCAGCTGCCAATTGACTGACATAGACTGATCGTTGCTGAAGCTGTTCAAAAGAGAAACCTCTCCAATCAGGTGTTTGAGGCATAGCTTCAAACAAATGAGCAGTCATAACTAGATCACGTATAGTTCGTAATCCCAGTAAGTTAACCGCTTCTTTTACTGTAAAGAAATTATGTGAGGACAATCCAAAATAAGACGAATTAACTAACTGCAAAATTTTGGTCACAATACCAGGATCTTTTTGAACGATTTCAGCAACTTCTTTAATACCTGCAGTTTCTGAACGTAATGCTTCATCAAGATCATGAAGGATTTCTGGAAAAGAAGGTAAATGCCCCAGAGAAGATACGTAATCTCGCAATTGAGGTTGGTTCAACAACAGCTCAGCTCGAATTGCACGATCAACTGCAGCCGATAATTCTTCTTCAGTGTGATCAAATGGTAAACAGCGATGCGCAACCTCTGCTGCATGCCCTGCATCAAAAGGTTTTAAAGGGTGCGTAATTAATATACGTCCTATACCCGGATGATCTTTTCGCGCTTTTCTTAATAACGATATAGCTTCTGAAACTTCTGAATCTGTTTGAATAACTAGCACATGGAAGCTAACTTGATCGGCAGCTAAAGCTTTGATGGCATCTTCAACAGAGAAGACCTTAGTTTGCTGAGCCGATAAAGGCAACTCGGCATCAGGCTTGTGATTGTTCAGCTCACAAAAAAGAACTAGCTTGTCAGAAAGTGCGTCACTCATTATTAAATCCAAAGGTCTAAAAATAGATGAATATAGATTAACTTTGTTTAAAACCTATGTAAAAGACTTTATAAAATCACTCTAAGGTTCATTAGGCAAAAAAATCAGCGTAGAATCAACACATCATTTGTCTAATTCACATTGCCAATCGAACTTTTGAGCCAACTATGACAGCTAATTCTCGCAAGATCCTCGTTACTAGCGCCCTACCGTACGCTAATGGTCCTATCCACCTTGGACACATGGTCGAATATATCCAGACTGATATTTGGGCCAGATTCCAACGTCAACGTGGTCACGACTGCATTTATGTCTGCGCTGACGATGCACACGGTACTCCAATAATGCTGAAAGCAAACCAAATGGGTTTAACACCTGAAGAGCTGGTCAGCAAAGTGAGTATAGAACACCAACGAGATTTTGCAGGTTTTATGGTGAATTTTGATAATTACCATTCAACCCACTCAGAAGAAAACCGTTATTACGCTTCGTTGATCTACGAGCGTCTTCGTGATGCCGGTCACATAGCACGAAGAACTATCACCCAGGCTTATGATCCTGAAAAAGAGATGTTCTTGCCTGATCGTTTTATTAAAGGTGACTGCCCTAAGTGCGGCGCTAAAGATCAATATGGTGATTCCTGTGAAGCCTGCGGTGCAACATACAGCCCAACTGATCTTAAAAACGCCTATTCTGCGATTTCTGGTGCCAAACCTATCGAAAAAGAATCCGAACACTTTTTCTTTAAACTTGCTGACTTTGAAGACTTTTTACAAGGCTGGGTTGCTGATCACGTTCAGCAACAGATGACGCATAAACTGCAAGAATGGTTTGATGCCGGATTGCAGCAATGGGATATCTCCCGAGACGCACCTTATTGGGGTTTTCAAATCCCAGGAGAAGAAGGTAAGTATTTCTATGTTTGGCTAGATGCACCTATCGGTTATATGGCTAGTTTCCGTCACTGGTGTGAACAAAACAACGTTAACTTTGATGATTACTGGGCACCCGACTCAACTGCCGAGCTTTATCATTTTATCGGTAAAGATATCGCTTACTTCCACACCCTCTTTTGGCCAGCCATGCTAAAAGGTGCAGGTTTCCGTACTCCGACAGGGGTTTTCTGTCATGGCTTCTTGACCGTGAATGGTCAGAAAATGTCTAAGTCTCGCGGTACCTTCATTATGGCTGAAACCTATCTGAAGCACTTACGTCCGGAGTACTTACGCTACTACTTTGCTGCAAAACTGGGATCAGGTATTGATGATATTGACCTAAGCCTTGAAGATTTCCGTTTACGAGTCAATGCAGATTTGGTTAACAAGGTCGTTAATATAGCTAGCCGATGCGCCGGCTTCATCAGTAAAAAGTTTGATGGTCAGTTAGATAGTCAGCTTTCAGAGCCTGAACTTTATCAACAAGCCATTGCCCTTAGTGAAACCGTTGCAGAAGCTTACGAGTCACGCGAATATGGTCGCGCTATGCGTGAGATCATGCACTTAGCTGATAAAGCTAACCAATACATTGATACGGCTGAACCTTGGGTATTGGCAAAACAGGAAGGCAAAGAAGCTGAAGTTCAAGCCTGCTGTACCATGGGTATTAACCTTTTCCGAGTGATTATCAGTTATCTAGCACCTGTTCTTCCAGCAGTGGCAGAACAGGCTGCGGACTTCTTAAACATCGAAGGTTTTGCTTGGGATGCGATACAAGAGCCCCTACTCAATCATCGCATCAACAAATTTAAACCACTGATGCAGCGAGTTGATCCAGAGATGATTGAAAAAATTATCGAAGACTCAAAACAAGACCTACTTGAAGCTCAGGCAGTTGCTGCTAAAACAGCGGTAAAGACTGAACTAGAAAAGGAACCGATTGCCGAAACCATTAACTTTGATGATTTCGCCAAACTAGATCTACGTGTTGTTCGTATTGCTAAAGCAGAAGCTGTTGAAGGTGCTGATAAGCTATTGCGCTTAACCCTAGATCTTGGTGGTGAAACTCGCAACGTGTTTGCTGGCATTAAATCTGCCTACGCACCAGAGCAGCTTGAAGGCAAACTAACCGTCATGGTCGCCAACCTTGCTCCTCGCAAAATGAAATTTGGCGTTTCTGAAGGCATGGTTTTGGCAGCAGGCCCAGGTGGAAAAGAGATATGGATTCTTGAACCCAATGAGGGTGCCCAACCGGGTATGAGAATTCGCTAGGATAAACATTCATAGGAGATTAAATGGCTAGTAAAGATCTACAAAAACAATCCGACTCACAAGCGATTGACCTGTTCATCAAACAGGTCAACAGCCTACCCCAGGTTCAAACTGCGGGTGGTCGGCTGATGTTTGCGTTAGATGCTACAGCCAGTCGCCAAGCCTCTTGGGATCAAGCCTGCCAGTTACAAAGTGAGCTTTTTCTAGCCACAAAAGAACTGGGAGGTTTAAGCGTTCAGCTATGTTACTACCGAGGCTTTGGTGAATTTCATGCAACCGCATGGATCAATGACACACAAGAACTTCTTCGACAAATGAATGGAGTCAGTTGTTTAGGCGGCCATACACAAATCCGTAAAGTACTCAATCAAGCTCTTAGAGAAACTCGCCAACGTCCAGTTCGTGCAGTTATCCTAGTTGTTGATTGTTGCGAAGAAGATATTGATCAGCTTTGCCAAAAAGCAGGTGAGCTGGGCATGCTCAAGACACCTGTTTTTATTTTCCATGAAGGGCATGATCGAGAAGCAGAAAGTGCTTTTAAGCAGATCTGTAAACTCTCTGGTGGTGCATACACCCCATTTGATAGCAACAGCCCTGATGTATTACGTGACCTTTTAGCGGCTGTTGCTGTCTATGCTAGTGGAGGACGAAAAGCGCTGGAGCATTTCTCCTCCTCTCAAGGTCAGCATATTAAGCGACTGACACAACAACTGAGTAAATAAACAACTGAGTAAATAGGAGTCACTGTGAATCCATTTGGACTCATTGTATTAAGTGCCATCGGCCTACTAGGTCTTCTTTGGTACAAAGGTCAACCACAGGGTCAAAAAGGGTTGGCACTAGCCAAACTCATTTTAGTGATGGGTATATTAGGTGTTGTATTTTTAAGCCTAAGTGGACGTATACACATGCTTGGCGCCCTAGTAGCCGTTGCCTTACCCTTTATCCAACGTTTTTTACCTGTTCTACTGCGCTTACTTCCCCTCTCTACTATTTTCGGTAAGTCTAGACCTACCGCAGGTCCCGCATCCTCAGGGGGTAATCGTTCAAAAGTCACTACCGCTATTTTAGAAATGACACTAGACCATGATACGGGCGTCATGGATGGCACTGTGCTTAAAGGCGAAATGCAAGGCCGCGCCTTGAGTGACCTTAGCGAATCTGAATTTATTCGACTATTGACCACCTGTAGAAACCAAGATGGTGACTCAGCTAGATTATTAGAAACCTACCTTGATAAACGTTTTGGTGAAAGTTGGCGTGCAGATGACACGGGACCATCACAAAATGCCAGCCCAGAAGGCTCGGGGGAGTTAAGCAAGCAGGAAGCCTATGAAATACTAGGAATATCACCAGGAGCAACTCGAGAGGAAATAATTCAAGCTCATCGCCGATTGATGCAAAAGATGCACCCAGATCGTGGTGGTAGTACTTGGTTAGCCGCACGTATCAATGAAGCTAAAAAATGCCTACTGGATTGATCGAATCTAACAAGAGTAGTCGTACCTTTTGAAAGCCATTACTTTGTGTAAAGCCATTACTAGGATCCTACTATGAAAGTATCATTACAGCAGCTTCAAAATGGTAAAACCCTTGTTGATACCCTGATTGTGCAATCTTTCGAATGTGAACATTACTTAGTTAATGTGTTAGATATATCCGGAAATAGACTTATTGTCTGCGATGATTCAGGCAAACCACTCAGTTTTAGAAGCCAATTAGATGCTAAAAAACCTTTCAAAGGCCTAGGCATTACATCCACCCAATTAGAACACCAAAGTCCTTATAACGAGATGATTGGAATTACCCCTTCACCTGTCGCTGCCATGAACGTTCCCATTTCAAATCCTGATCAGGATTATTCTTAAGTCTTTCCATTGCTACCACCAACCATAATGTGTTGATATCTGCTAGAATCAACACATTAGGATTAGTTGGTAAGATGAAAGTGAATCCAAACGAACCCAAGGCCATAACACAACTTCAAGCTATATTTGAACACTTCCCATTTGTTCAGTTTGCGGTGTTATTTGGCTCTTTTGCTAAAGATAAGGTTCATTTGAACAGTGATATCGATATCGCTGTTAAGGCCTCACATCCCCTTAGTACAGATCAGCTAATAGCATTAACTGAATCGATAGCAACTGTATTCAATCGCCCTGTAGATCTCGTCGACCTCACTACTGTGGGTCAACCACTCCTCGATCAAATCATCTCTTCAGGAATACAAATCGTTGGTCCACGATCATATTGGGGTGACCTGGTTTTTCGTAACATTATCGACAACGAAGACTTCGTCCCCTACCAAAAACGTATTTTAGAAGGCAGAAGAAAAGCATGGATCAACAATTGATTGCGCAAAAGCTAGAATCACTCCGCAGATGCATTCAACGAGTTGAATCAAAGATGCCTGAAGACATAAAAAGTCTGATGAATGACATGGATTCACAAGATATTATCTCGTTAAACCTAACGCGTGCTGTTCAAATGTGTGTTGATATTGCAGCGCACTGGTTAGCCGAAAATAGTGAAACTCAGTCACCAAAAACGATGGGGCAAACTTTCGAAGCACTTGCTAAAGCACAAGTCATCGACATGTCACTTTCTGATCGTTTAAGAAAATCAGTTGGTTTTAGAAATGTTATGGTACATAGCTACGATGACATCAATTGGGAAATCGTTTTTTATATCTGCAAAAATCACTTAGATGATTTCCGTCAGTTTGCGAGTATATTCTCGACAAAAATCAGTGAATAAGATTTTTCTATAGGTAATAAAATATCAAGGTACCAACAATCGTCCTGCGGCCCATGGCATAGGAATACCACTGGGCTTAAGGTGTAAACCGTTATGGCCGTAACGTGGATGAAAGCCGGGTAAAAGAATACCTTGTTCGGTCAGAACAAACATCAAAGCTTCCTGATTGAGTTTTGGATCGGGATCATCCAAAGTCACTAACAAGCGACCACTCGAAAGCTGCTGCCAAGAACCCCGACTTTCGAGTGCAGGCTGTTGATTAAGATAATCCTCACTCAATAGCGCGCTTCCGTCGGCACCTAGCTTAATCCGGATATCTCTTGTTTGAATGGTTTCAGCTAAACGATACTCGGTAAATAAGTCCAGTCGCTCTAAATTGCCTCGCTTTGCACAACCAATATATTCACGACCATCTAAAGTCATCACCACAGATAAACCAAACCAAGCTTGATCATCTTGACAAGCCGCTGGTTGAATCCTGAGTGATAAACGATGTTTACGATTACGACCTTCGATTTCACTTTCCCACCACCAGTCCGCACCTTGTCGCATTACCGATCCAGCTGGAAACACCAGTGTTCTGCGCTGTTGTGGTAAAAAAATACGAATGTGACTTTCTGTTATGCTCATCTGCCAATCAGGTCTTTCACCTTGAGCATGCATCAACACATCATTGAGGTGAGTTTGACAAGATGATGGATCTGAAGCTACGTAGCGTAGTTGGGTGATTTGTAATGGTTGACCTGGCAAGCTTGGCTCACCAATCCACTCGACATATAAGGGCGTGGTTACATCTCTTTGTCTGAATAAGCGCTCAAGCTGCCTTGGAGTCTGATCAATCATGCGAGGTTCAGTCTCACGACACCCCCTGACGAAAAACTGCTCATCCTCCATACTGACCCAGCCGCGCTGATAGTTTCTGGACGACGTATCGCTGAAAGGCAAACTGACACAACCGGAAATTACAGTCATCAGTCCAATCAGTACTACATACTTATTCAGATTGAACATACCCACACCTACTTATCAGAACTCGATATCAGTTTTCCATAAAGAACACGTAACTGCTGAAGCTGTGCCCTCTTGCCTGACAAACCTGTTTTGCTTTCTATGATCTCTGCAGATTTAAGCTGAAAAATGCGTCCAATCATTAAATTTTGATCTGTTTCAGACCAACTCAATAGCTGCTTCATATTTGCAGGGAGAGCCAACCACTTTCTTAAGCATAACAGTGAATCATCAAGACTACGCTGATATAACGCAAATCCACGAACAATTTCAGTCTCTCGAGTAGAAAAAGAAGAATTGTCAGGTAGAGAAGCAAGGCAATGCATCAGCATCAACTCTTCGGAACGAGAGGTGTTTAGCGTCAGCTTTAGCACTAAACGCTCTGAAAAACTCGCCAGTATCTCTCTAGTGATCGCTTGAGCTGAATCAGATAAGGGACTTAATACCAAAAGTGGCCAACCAGCAGTAACGCGATCACTTCTCTCACCCAGTCTTAATGGCAGGTAATGATTAGCCTTCCAAAAACCAAATAACTGAGGGTCTGCGGCAAACGAAGCACCACAAAAATCTAACTGAAGGCTTAGCGCTTCTTGCTGAATGTTTTCTAACAGCCTACTGCCCAACCCTAGTCTTTGCAGTTCAGGATGAACTGCAATTCGCATCACTCGCCAACCGCGCAAGAAACCAGCCTGTTGATACCCTTCTCTAGACACCAGCGTCTGGGGTATCAAATCGCCAGATGGACGGCGAAGACCTGACCAAATAGGTTCTATCAGATCCTCTGCTAATGGCCCCTCTTCTACCAACAAAGCAACAGCAACCGGAGTTTGTTGATGCTTTAACACTCTAATTGATAAATCAGGGCTATCCAACAACTGGCGCAAATCATTAGGCGTCGTTCGATAATGAGCGGCAATTAATAAGCCAAATATTTGCTTTAACAGAACTTGATTTTCAACCAACTCAGATTGAGGCACTGAGGTGTATTGAAGATCATCATAGCTGATAGAGGTTGAACACCCTCCAGCAGCTTCTGCATCTAGCAATAATAAGCGATAACTGAGCTGTTCAAGTGGATCACCCGCGGCCCAACGCACAGGATCTGTCAAATGCGTACTTTGATAGGTCATTTTCTGATGCTTCAGCCAAGCTAAAAAGCGCAACTCAAAACCACGACCATTGCCCTCATAGCCATGCAATGTGGTCGCATACCAGTGTTTTGAGCCGAGTTGCTGTATCTGTTGAAGGATTGAAACAGGGATAGCCGCAGCCTCATCGACGATAATCAGATCGGCTTCAGTATATTTTTGCAGAAATACCGCAGGCGGATAGTAGCGGAGGCTCAGCAATCTATGCTGAAATCCACTACCACTTAGTTCACCCTCGGGAAGCAGGCTGTTAAGCGCATTAAACAGTGAATCAAGCGCCTCTCTACTCGGCGCAGTGACTAGGACATTTAACTGCTTTGGTTGTTCTTCTAAAGAGATTGTATCTTGAAACTTAGAAACCAACTTCGCTAAGGCCAAACCTAAAGCAGCCGTTTTACCACGTCCTCGATCAGCAGTTATTACCTGCGTTGATTCTGGCAAACTAAAGTCACTGACTAAGCACTTCACCAAATTAGCTTGCTGCTGACTAAGATAGGGCTCTTCAACGGTTTGATAAGCTAACTCTGAAGATGTCGGTTTAAACGCTGATAAATGCTGAATTAAATGACGAATAAAATTGCCTGAAAAGTGATAATCAACAAAACGACTACCTCTTAAGGCTTGATATTCTGGATCTTCATACTTGATCCACTTATCAGCCTTAGGCGTTATTAATATCAGCTCACCACCACCTTTTAAAGTGCCACAGACTTGAGCAAAGGCATTTGGGTTAAAACCTGAGTATGCATTAAAAATGATGCGATCAGTATCACGTCCTAACCAACGAATTGCATCTCGAGAACGAACAGACTGAATGTTTAACAATGATTTATCTGATATAAGTAATGTATCAGATACACTGGGTAACTGACTTAGCAAGCCTGAAAGCGTTACTTCAATGTCATCCACTTCGGTGGATATCCAGTAAAAAGACCTAAAAGCTTGTGAGAAGTGACGGTTAGCCATACTCAGGTATACATAGGGTTGAAATCGTGACTGTATTCAGCATGAAATAGAACTTCACCTGGCTTCTCGCTCAGAGCTTTCACTAAAGTTTCGTTGACCATCTCTGAAGCCATTTCCGGCGTTAAACTCGCGGTTGGTTGAAAAGTACAGGCCGCCAGAGTGAATTGAACATCAGAGGATGTGAAAGCATCATTAACCGCTTGATGACACACATTAGCAAAGACCCCCGCGTGTTCATTAGTCGAAGGCAACAACAAACAAAGCTGATTCTGGCCACAACGACCCAACTGATCACCCGGTCGAGAAAGGCGTTCTTTAAGTATCTGAGCCACCTGATGCATCTCATCGTCCGAAGGATCGTCACCGTTAAGGTGCTTCATATCCAGTTTCATAAGCGTCAATGGAGTAAATTCACGAACGGCTCGCCGACACTCGCTAGACAAAAGATCATTAAAAGCGCTATTTTTTAATGCGCCTGTTCCAGTATCCGTTCGGCTCACACGTTCAATTTCATTTTCAGCCCATATGCGATATTCAGAAAACGCCTGATTAATTCGATTCAAACGTAGCGTCAGCCCTATCGATACAAGGCTCAGCAGCACTGAAAGCACAATGAATAAAGTCTGAATCACTCTTTCTCCGTATAACGAGGTGGATTATCCTGCTGAATTGATTCAAGCTTATATCCTCATCAAGATAATGAAAAGCTTAAAGTACCAGCTAAGAATAACAACAATGAACCACAACTCTTAATAATAACTCTGAATAATAACTACATGGAGACTGAGATGATCGATCTGTATACATGGGGAACACCTAATGGCCACAAAATCTCTATCATGTTGGAAGCCTGCCGTCTGCATTACTCTGTCCATCCAATTGACATACTCGCTAACGCTCAGTTCGATCCCAAATTTTTAGCTATCAGTCCTAATAATAAAATCCCTGCCATTGTCGATCCAGACGGTCCTAATGGTGAGCCTATCAGCTTATTTGAAAGCGGTGCCATCCTAATTTACCTAGCAGATAAAACCGGCGAATTTTTACCGGCAGAGGGTGCTGATCGCTATGAAGTGTTGCAATGGCTGATGTGGCAAATGGGAGGTTTTGGACCTTTCTTAGGTCAAGCTCATCATTTCAACAAGTTTGCTCCTGAAAAAGTACCCTATGCCATTAAACGCTACACCGATGAAGCCAACAGACTTTGGAAAGTTCTAGATACGCAACTCACCGGAAAGCGCTTTGTTTGCGATGATTTAACCATTGCAGACTTTGCTATTTACCCTTGGGCGGCACGATATGAATGGCAAGGTGTCGATAAAGCCGCCTACCCTGCAGTTAATGCTTGGATGAATGAAATGGCTGAACTCGCGTTTGTTGATCGCGGCATGCAAGTCCCCTAAAACACTATTTTGGAGTTATCTGTGCCTTCAATCGCAATTATTGGTAGCGGCCCATCAGGCTGTTTTTTAGCTGAAATTCTAGCCTTAAAACTACCCGAGGTAAGCATTGATATTTATGAACGCCTGCCCCACCCATTCGGCCTAGCTGTCAGTGGAGTGGCTCCTGACCATCCACACACACGCAAGGTCACTGATCAACTGCAACGCACTCTGGATAGAGAAGAAGTTAATTTGATATGTAACACCCAAGTTGGCTCTCACATCAGCTATGAAACCTTAAAGTCTCGATATGATCGAGTTATCTTTGCTGTGGGTGCCGAACAAGATCGTCAACTGGGTATTTCAGGAGAGAATCTATCTAACGTTTACGGATCTGGTGCTTTCACGCGCTGGTACAACAGCCATCCAGATGCTCAGGGCTTAAATCCTTCATTAGGGAAAAAAGTAGGCATTATTGGTAATGGTAATGTCGCGTTGGATATCGCTCGAATGCTGGCTAAAACAGCTGAAGAACATCAACAAAGCGACCTAACACCACAGGTAAGAGAAGCACTGGCCAATCATTCAATAGAAGAGATACATATCTTTGGTCGACGCGGTCCAACGGACGCCAGTTTTACCCTGCCAGAGCTGACTGAATTAGGCAATTTAGCGAATGCCCGGGTTCGTGTATCACCGGATGCTTTTGCTGGCATCGACACCAATCAACTGCCTATTTCACAACAAAAAGTGATTCAACAATTACAAAGTTTTGCAGACTTATCTATCGCAACATCAAACAAAATACAGATTCAATTTCACTTTTTTGCAACCCCTGAATCTATCAGTGGAAAAGATAACATTGAACATTTACACATAAAGGATACAAGATCGGGACAAGCTGATTCAGTTCAACTTGATAGTTTGATTACTGCCATCGGTTACCAAACGCCCAAGATTGAGGGTGTTCCTTATGATGATCTGAAAAAGCGCTTTGCGCATACTGATAGCCTTATTGAACCAGGTGTTTACTGTGTAGGCTGGTGTCAACGCGGCCCACAGGGAGTGATTCCCACTAATCGCAGCGAAGCAATGAGCCTAGCTCGAAAACTTATTAAAGAATTGGAGGCTTAACATGCTAATCGATGCCCAAAAATCCCGCTTATTAGTGGTAGATCTACAAGCCAAACTTATGCCTTTTATTCATGATCATCAAAAACTGCTTGAAAACTGCATCAATATAATTCAAGTAGCCAAAGCATTAGATGTACCCGTCATCGCTTCAGAACAATACCCCAAAGGGCTTGGCTCAACCGTAGAGGAAATTCGTCATCATCTTAGTGATGACTTGATCATGGAAAAAGAATACTTCTCTTGCGTCTCTGATGAAGGCTGTCGTTCAACCTTGCAAGATAAGAGCTATTCTCAAGTAGTTGTGATCGGCACCGAATCGCATGTCTGTGTTATGCAAACAGCGCTAGAATTAAAAGCCTCAGGTTTAGAAGTTTTTCTTGTTGAAGACTGCGTCGGCTCACGCGACCCACACAACAAACACCTTGCCATCGAACGAATGCGCCAAGCCGGCATTACGATTGTGAGCCGCGAAATGGTTGCCTTCGAATGGCTTCGTCGCGCAAATACTGATGTATTTAGGCATGTAAGCAAGACGTATATTGTGTGATTAAATTTGATATTTCCTGGTCATAAAACTACAATTGTGGTAACGGTAACTCTGTAAAAAATATAAGGAGCTAAGACAATGAGTAGTGTATCTGTTCGACTAGATGAGTCGTTGATTTCAGCTGCTCGAATTGCAGCAAAGTCCGAATATCGTACCGTACAAGGACAAGTAGAGTTTTGGGCCAAAGTAGGTCGTGCCGCTTTAGATAACCCAGATCTGCCAGCCTCTTTCATAGCAGAGAGCTTAATGAGCATGGCTGAACCTCGTGAAGACAGCCTTCCATTCGTTCCAAGAACAGATGAAGAATAAAACATGTGGGAAGTTCGCCAGACACGACGCTTTTCAAGGACCTACAAAAAACTTCATAAGTCCCTTCTTAAAGACGTGAATCTTGCTGTGAAATTGATTGCTGAAAACCCCAATATCGGCCAACAAAAGAAAGGCGACCTTATTCATTTGTGGGTTTACAAATTTCGATTAAACAATCAAATCTACCTATTAGGTTATACACGCGAAGAAACTCTCAGGTTAGTCTATCTTGAGGCGTTAGGTCCGCATGAAAACTTTTACAGAGATCTTAAATAGATCAACTCACAAAATCGGACGTATCTGATTTAATAAAGGTTGAGGGGCAATAACACCGTGAACAGCGAGTTCACGACGTTCATTACCCTGCTCGTCAAAAAACACCAAGGCGGGCGGACCAAACACTTGAAAACGCTGATTCAGTGCACGTGAATCACTATCGTTTCGAGTCACATCAATTTTGACTTTTATAAACCCAGACAAGCTTTGCTGTACCTCTGCATCCGCAAAGGTCACAAACTCCATCTCTGCACAAGTCACACACCAATCAGCATAAAAATCGAGCATGACTGGCTGGTTGTCAGCTTTGGCTTTAGCCAAGATAGGTTCAAGCTCATCCATAGAGGTTATGGTTTGATCAAACGCCATGGGCGATCCTTGTGCAGCACCAGCGGTATTACTTGCTAAACCAACACCTTGCAGCGGATAGATAAAGCTACGGCCACCCGAGAAGACACCCAACAGTAAAGCCAAGCCATAAACCAATAACACCAGCCCTACGCCCTTCCACAGACGCTGCCAGCCAGTTACTGGGGAAGGCAGCCGATCCAGCGCGCTCATAAACACGGCGGTAATAATCAAAATAATGGCTGCAAGCGCCATCGTCACTTGCACAGGTACGATTCTGTCCAGCATCCAAACCGCCAGTAACAAGAGTGCTACACCAAAGCCAGCTTTAATCGCCTTCATCCAACTGCCAGCATGAGGTAGAAGCTTACCGGCAGAAGTACCCACCAATAACAGTGGCACGCCCATTCCCATCGACATGGCAAACAACGCAGTACCGCCCAAGACGGGATCACCTGTTTGACCTATATAAATTAATGCACCGGCTAAAGGAGCCGCCATGCAAGGACCGACAATCAGTGCCGATAGAAAGCCCATCACAGCAACACCGGTGACCTGTCCGCCCTTTTGACTTCGGCTCATATTATTTAGGCGGTTCTGAATACCGGAAGGAAGTTGAAGTTCATAAAAACCAAACATCGACAATGCCAGCAATACAAACACCAACGAAAATACAGAGATGATCCAAGGATTCTGAAAACTCGCTTGTAAATTAGCGCCGAACAGCCCTGCCAAAACACCGGCTATGGTATAAGTCAGCGCCATAGCAAGCACATAAACACTGGATAAACCCAAGGCTCGGCGAGTTGAAACTCCACCTTTTTGACCCGCAATAATACTCGACAGAATTGGGATCATCGGGAATACACAGGGCGTAAAGGATAACGCCAAGCCTGCAACGAAAAAGGCACCTAATATCAGCGGTAAACTTTTACCACCCAGTAATTCAACAAACCGACCGTGTTCTGATACCGATTGCGAAGGAGTTGTTACGACTTCTGCTTCAGGAGGCATCCCCTCAGGCCAACTCAATCCTGCCGCTAAAGGCAATGACTGCAATGGAATAGTCTCTGTAACAGGTGGATAACAGATCCCCCCTTCCCAGCAACCTTGATAAGTAATATTAACGCTAGCTTCTTCTAAACCGTCAACCTGCGCACCCACCAACATGGCTGAAATAGCTTGCTGCTTCCATACATCAACCAAACCAAAAAGCTCATCATCTTTGGGGACGCCAGCCTGTCTCCAAAGCTCAACTAATTCCACACCTTCGCTGACTTCGACTTTGACGTGATCACGATACAGGTAGTAATCATCATGAATATCCCAGTGCAGTTCAAAAACACCCGGCTCGCGAACTTGAGTGTAAAACTGAAAGGCTTCATGCACATGCAAAGGACCTTGATCACGACTCGAATTTCCAAATAATGAAAATTGAGACCATGCTAGGCTTGGCAGTAACACAAATAGTAAAAAAGAAACCAGCGAAATAGGTTTAAACACAATAAATCCTTAACATTTGGAGCACATTGATCTGCAAACTAAGACCATAGGGTCTTACTATCGTTCCAATTGTGGCTATTATACTTGATTACACTTATATGCATCGCCCATATATGGTAAAAATAGCCCCACGAATCTATCTGCTTTCAGGAATAAAAGAGATGACCGATACACGCCTAGAAGACCTACATATTGAATCGATTAAACCGATCATCACCCCTCGTGAACTCAAAGCCCAGCTTCCACTTAGCGAAAGCGCTATACAAACTGTGATCAATGAGCGTCAAGTGGTTAAAGATATCCTTGATCGCAAAGATAAGCGCCTGATGGTAGTAATCGGCCCTTGTTCTATTCATGATCCAGAAGCTGCATTGGAATATGGTCGTCGTCTAAAATCACTTGCTGAAGAAGTTAAAGATTCGCTCTATTTGGTCATGCGTGTCTATTTTGAAAAACCTCGTACTACCGTGGGTTGGAAAGGACTTATCAACGACCCAAAAATGAATGACTCTTTCGAGATAGAAGAAGGTTTAAAGATCGGTCGTAAGCTATTGATAGATCTATCAGATATGGGCTTACCTCTGGCTACTGAAGCACTTGATCCTATTTCACCACAGTACATGCAAGACCTAATCAGCTGGTCAGCCATAGGCGCACGTACCACAGAATCACAAACACACCGTGAGATGTCTTCGGGTCTTTCCTGTGCGGTCGGTTTCAAAAACGGAACTGACGGTGGCTTAACGGTTGCCATTAACGCAATGGAATCGGTCATTCACCCACACAACTTCTTGGGTATCGATGAAGATGGACAAGTCGCCATCGTAAAAACACGTGGCAACGCCTATGGTCATGTGGTACTTCGTGGTGGTAATGGCAAGCCAAACTATGATTCCGTCAGTGTGCGCTTATGTGAACAAGCTTTAGAAAAAGCCAAGCTAGCCAACAACATCATGATCGATTGCAGCCATGCTAACTCAAACAAAGATCCTGCGTTGCAGCCTTTGGTAGCTGAAAATGCAGCCAATCAGATTTTAGAAGGTAACCAATCTATTATCGGTTTGATGATCGAGTCTAACCTCGGTTGGGGCAATCAATCTATCCCAGAAAACCTCGCTGATTTGAAATATGGCGTGTCGGTAACTGATGCTTGTATTGATTGGAAAACGACAGAAGAGTGCTTGCGTGGGATTCATCAAAAGGTTAAAGATGTACTGTCTACAAGATAAACTTAGGCCTCAAGTTTTAAAGCTTTAATAGTAAGGAACTAAAAAAACCCAAAAAAAACGGCTGTTTTAACAGCCGCAGACTGCTGACAAAGTCCTAGACGTCGTTTTAGGACTTTGATTTAATCGGGTTAGTTGAATTGAAGGCTAACCATCATGCTCAAGACTCCATCACCTCAACAATATCAGCTAGAAATGGTCACGCTCGAAGAGC
>REDB01000264.1 GCA_007693685.1 Oceanospirillales bacterium | reverse complement strand
CAAGGATCATTGAATCTGCCAAGCTGCGCTGAGTGAGGTTTTTCCAAGCCATTGTTATCTTCCAACGATGCTGTTTAAATGACAATTACCTCAAATTATTAGGTGAGAGGCTCGTGCTTCGTGCAAAGCTCTCAATTTATATGTTCATTGTCTAGGGTGTGTCCTTTAAAAACGCTAGAGATGACAATACTGAGGTGAAACGCGATATCTAGATAGGTAGGATACAGGTCTGGCCTTTAACGATGGGCTTTGCTAACTTCAGATTGAATATTATTAGGCACCTCGACAGGGCGGGGATCAATCACCTATTTGGTCTGTTAATGTTGGCAGCTGATAGCGGATCTAAAAGAGAATCGATTCTCATTTTCAAGAGTTCAATCTCTTCTTTAGACGATTCAAGCTCTTGTTCATAATAGTCTCTTTGAGTCTCTAATAGATTATATTGATCGCTTAAGTCGTAATGTATGAGCGATTGCATTTCGAGTTCGCGCTGAAGTTCGAAAATCTGCTGATTGCGCTCAACCAGCAACTGCTCTGCTTCTTCAGCACGGCGCTTTATATCTGCAAAACTATCGCTAATCGAACTCAGTTTCTTTTCAGTTATATCGTAAGCTTTTGCTCGAGCGTAAATTGGCTCAATCTCTTGTTTTAATTGAACATAATATGCATCTTGATGAGCATTTATTGTTTCGTAATTTGGAGCATTTTCACGGCTATATCTCGGAGGTGGAGTTAGCACCCCGACTTCTTGAGTGATTGCTGCATAAAATTCTTTAATCTCGGTTCGAGTTGCTTTTTTTCCCTCAATCCCGCGCTTAAGGCCATATTTCATGCCAACATTTTTCCAAAAGTCAGTTTGATGCTGTGACATCTTTCCGCGGCCATCTAAGAAATGCGATGCACTTAATATTGTTCGATCAGGAACTGAGTACTCTCTAGTTTCTCGTATCTGCTTTCCGGTTTCTGGATCTTTTCCTGTTATCACAGATCTTTTGCGAGTTTTTGCTTCAGTCTCGTAAGCGGGTACGAAAAGAAAATGTCCGTGATCAGCTTCTTCGTCAAAATGAAATGATGCACTAATAAAGTTTTTTTCATCGAAGACTTTTTTGAAGTGGTTAAGCGAGTCATTTAGATATGAACGTGAATCGACAGTGCCGCCGTTCTGCGTGTAGGCTTCTTTAGATGCTTGGACAAATACTTCGACGACCTCGATCGCGTTTGGGTGTATTTCGTCAATCTCAGCGAGTCGAGCGTTTAGCTTTTGAAAAACCTCAACCGAGTTCTGACCACCGATATGTATGTTGAGATGTTCAAGACTTGGGTCAGCGTTGGGAGTCTCGCGCTCTCGAAAATTGTGTGATGTGGCACCGCCAGTGTTGCCTCTAGACTTGTGTTTTTCGATCCGCATTATGCAGTAATAGCTCATAGCTCAACCCTCCTGCACTGTCAAAACAGTATGTCAGAGTCTTGTTGATTTTACAAGATTATGATATAGATCTTGTATGTAAGCTATTACAACACCTGTACTCACTACATCTCTTGTAAGATAATACAAGATATTGATTAATTCGTATCTTGTCATCTATAAAGAGATGATCACCTCGAGTCTCAGATATCCTCTACCACGATGGTTGTGTGTAATGTGTCAGAAAAAAAGCAATTCTTACACAGCTGTTTTTAATATATCTTTTTCAGTTGCAACTTCGCGGATGCGTTTCTTGAGCTGGCGTATTCTCAGTTGATCTGGTGTTATGTTTGGTGCTTTTGGACTCTCACCACTACGTTCTTTTCGAAGCTTGGGAACCTATTTATCCATCTGCGAATTTCCGACGTTAATGGCTTCAACCTCATCTCTAATAGAGTGATTTTGATCAATTACCAGCAGTGCAGCTTCGAGTCTAAATTCAGGGCTGAAATTACGCTTTGGTGTTTTGGTCATGTTATCACCAGATCATCTCTTGGTGCATTATAGCACCTCTAATTAGGTAGCTAAATTAACTGTGCCACTTCAACATAACAACTCTCAGCAGTTCGCAGCCTGTTGCGCCTGACACTCACTTCGTTCGTATCGCTGTGCTTTAGCAAGATATCGTAGACAGGGTAAGATCTCAATTATCGCCGCTGGTATTAGGAATCCTACGCACAATAGAAGTGTTTTCAGGAGAAGATTTTCCATATTGGTGTTCTGTTGGGCAGTGGAGCGACCTGTTAGGCGGCACTGGCTTCAACATATTGATTGGCTGCATAAATATAGGAAAAGGGTTATGATCAAGATACTAGATGGAGTCATGGTTTTTCTAATGACTACATTGGTTCTGATCAATCACGTACCTATCAAATGGCATTGCTCGATTTTGATCGTGCAGTATCTTTGGAAAGTTTTACAGTGGGTTACTCTCGCTGGCATTCAGATAACAGGGCTAGTGTTCTTGCATTTACGGGCTCTGGTTCATTGCCTACATTGACTGATTTGAGCTGGGGTCAATTGCTGGAAAAGGGTTTTTCAACTGCTGGGGATGATCCGAATACTTACACTAGAGTGGCTAACGGTAAACCAAAGTTGGTTGACGGCCCTTTGACAGCTCAGTATTGGTTGGTGGGTGTCTAAAATGCTGTATTCAGTGATTCTCCGTTGCATACCTATTATGAAGCCTTCAAGCTGAAAGGTATCAGTTTCTCAACGATGGAAGTTTCTGAAGTTCCACTACCTGCTGCAGCCTGGTTGTTCCTGACTGGTTTGGCCGGTATGACTTGGATGAAAAAACGCAAGCAGAAGCGTAATCAGCTTCAGGCTGCCTGATTTTCCCGCCTTGAAACGCACGGGCGATGTATACTGCATCGCTTGTGCGCCGCAAAAAATGTAAAGACACTCTGAGTTTTTTTGTAGTCAGACATCTTGTTTTACAAGAACGATGGCTTCGGAGATAAGGGTCGGAGTTAAAGACTAATTCTCTTACTAGAAAGAGGCTCGGGTCATAGGTCATAGTTAGAGTTCTTCAGATCTGCCAACTTACATTATCTTAAAATCTTGATGAAGCATGCCCCAGTGAGTCAAGAGTTTTTCTTTGTGCTGCTCATCCATGGGTAATTCTTTAAGCGCATCAGGCCATCTTTCTCTTGCCTTCGCGAGTGTGTGATCTAGGTGAGGTTTGATGGCTTTCCATGGTATCCCTGTCTTTGCGGACCAGGTTTCAAAGTGTGCCATTGAGATTTCATACCAATGCTTTGTTTTGCTGAGATTGAGTGCGAATTGGATCTCATTTTCGATATAAACACTTGTGGTTACGATGTCATAGGCAGGTGAAAGTTGAGGTGTCACCTTATCGAGGTAGATCAAACTCCAGTTTTTAAGATGCGCATCACCGTTTGCAAGTAAAATATTCACTAGTAGTCGTTTTGCAAATTGTTGAGCATCTATGAGCCCTTGCCCAGAAAAGTGATAAATAACTTTGCCGATGTTTTCGTAGTTTGCAGAATTATATTTTTCGTGCGGATATTTCACTAAAATCTGCGCAAAGTCTTCCATATGAATTCGTTGGTTATCAGATCTGTCGAAGCGTTTGATGGCAAATGCTTGCGTTTCGCTTGGTAGGTTGATTAAGGGTAAGTTGTCGAGTTTATTGAGATCTACAAGTTTTATTTCAGGAATATCAATGCCAGCCATCCTGGCTAATGTCATAGCTGTGAACTCATTCTGTGGCAGAAGCTTATGCTTGGTAGAAGGTGTTTTGATAATCCAATTGCCGAGATTGCCGTTATTTGACAGAGTAAAGCGGCCATCTGTTTCTTTCATGGAAAACTTCATTTGTACGCCAGCCAACGAAAACTTATTTTCTTGGTTGAGTTGATCAAACTTCACCGCTGTTGCTTTTCCGTGAGTGTTTAACACATATTCTGGAATATTACTCGGTTCGAGAGGTAACGCCTGAATGGCGCCAGGTAGGTCGTTTCCTAAGTACGAGAGAAGGTGGAACTCATTATCGATATGGGTTTTAAGACCTTGCGCTATTAGTTCTCGTAAAGAGCCTTCTGGAAGTAAATTTGAAAGTACGGGATGAAGCCGCTGATTACGTGACCAAGGCTCTAACATGAGTTTGTTAGCATTGGGAAATGTTGGGTGGGTAATCAGGCTAAATGTTGAACGATGTGGATTTTTTTTAAATTCGTCTGCAAAACTGAATACATTGCGTCCATTTTTAAAACCAGCTAGGTAGCCCACCAGTTCACCATGGATAGATATCTGTAATACACTGACTTCGTTGTTAGTACTGGTATTCATTCGTCGTCACCGAGCAGTCCCTGCCATGGGTCATCGGCTAAAGCATTTAAATTGCTGGATGACTCAGGATCTTCATTCAAAATTGCTTTAACTGCTTGTAACTTTTCATTAGGAATCAGTAACAGTTCACTATTTAGCCCTTTGGCGATGAGTTCAAGAGTGTCTAGACGAGGATTTCCCTTTGATTCAAGTCGTTGATACTGCTGACGCGACATGCCTACACGCAACATCATGTCATGTTGTTTCAGTGCCAAGGATATACGGCGGCTTTTGACTTGATCAAGTAGTGATTTCATGCTGAAACTTATAAGTTGCTATTCTCTATTTAGAAACATATTAGTTTCTTTTTTATTCATTAGCAATTTATATGTTTCTTGTTTAGAGACATAAGGGTAACAGTAACAACTCTAAAATTAATTGTTAATCCCTGCTTTGGTAGATGTCAGGATACCCAGTTTTCAATACGTATCCCGTCGACACGCTCGAATTCCTTGGTGTTATTTGTCACTAGGATTAGACCCATCGATCGAGCATGGCCGGCAATCATCTGGTCATAGGGACCAATAGGTGAACCCTTTTTGGTGAGTTCCGCTCGGATCTGTCCTGTATGAACTGCTGCAGCCTCCGCATAAGGAAGAACGTCCATTCGGGCGATAAACCCTTCTAGGTTGCGAAGATTGCTTTCGGGGTTCGAGGAGCGCTCAGCGCCATAAACGAGTTCCATATATGAAACGCTTGATATGCACATTTGACCATAATGCTTTTTGAATGCCTCTCTGACCGACTGAGGCTTATTTTTCATGGTATAAATCACGATGTTTGTATCAAGCATGTATTTATGCATTAGAGCATTTCTCTATCTTGATCCGCAGGTTGGTCGCGATCGAGCATAAAGTCTTCCGTCATATCTTCGCCATCAAACCAACTATCCCAGCCTTCTCCTTCTGGAACGATTAGGCGTGCGCGTCCAAGCGGTATGATATTGACTCTTTTAACAGACTCAGGAAGTGCTACGGGCTTTGGGAGTCGTACCGCCTGAGAGGTATTACTTTTGAAAATTGATGCGCTTTCCATTGGAAAATTTCCTACCTGTTCTTGGATATACATGAAACATATACATGCAATTGTAGTAGG
>REDB01000158.1 GCA_007693685.1 Oceanospirillales bacterium | reverse complement strand
ATAATGGTCGAAATACCCTGACCCATACCGACACACATGGTTGCCAGACCTAAACGCCCACCCTTCTCTTCAAGGATATTAAGCAGTGTGGTGCTGATTCGCGTACCAGAACAACCCAGTGGGTGCCCCAGTGCAATTGCTCCACCTTTTAAGTTGACCTTCTCATCCATTTTATCCATCAACTTCAGGTTTTTCAGTACCGCTAAGCCCTGAGCAGCAAAAGCTTCGTTCAGCTCAACATAATCGATATCTTCAATAGTCAGACCTGCTTTCTTCAGCGCTTTTTGCGTTGAAGGCACAGGACCAAAGCCCATGATTGATGGATCACAACCGGCAACACCCATGCTAACAATCTTAGCGCGAGGCTTTAGACCCAGTTCTTGTGCCTTAGCAGCTGACATGATCAGCATGGCCGATGCACCATCTGAATAGGCAGAAGAGGTACCCGCCGTCACCGTACCCACTTTAGGAACGAAGACAGGCTTTAACTGTGACAAGGTCTGAACCGTTGTTTCAGGACGAATGACTTCATCGTAGGTCAGCAATGACTTGAAGCCTTTCTCGTCATGCCCTTCAACGGGAATGATTTCGTTTTTGAACAGGCCTTTATCAGTTGCTTCTTGAGCTAGACGGTGAGAGCGAGCCCCCATTTCATCTTGCATTTCACGGGTGATGCCGTTCATCTTACCCAGCATTTCAGCAGTCACACCCATCAACATGGCTGCTTTAGCTGCATATTTGGATGCCTGTGGGTTGATATCAACACCATGCGTCATATCGACATGACCCATATGCTCAACACCACCCACTAGATACACATCACCTTGACCAGCAATGATCGATGCTGCAGCCGTGTGCATTGCCGCCATAGACGAACCACATAGACGGTTCACCGTTTGTGCAGCAACCGTATGGGGTAAGCCAGCAATGACAGCCGCGTTACGTCCAATATTAAAGCCTTGCTCTAGGGTCTGGTTAACACAGCCCCAGATAATGTCATCAATCAATGCAGGATTGAGTGCAGGGTTACGCTTTAAAATACCCTGCATCACTGCTGCAGATAGGGCTTCAGCACGCACATTGCGGAAGGAGCCCCCTTTCGAACGGCCCATCGGGGTACGCACTGCATCCACGATTACCGCATCATTTGGTTGTAAACTCATGTTCCTTCCTCCGTTATTTGCCGAAATAGGTTTCGCCGTTGGCTGCCATCTGTTTCATCCGTTCTGTCGGATGGTAAAGTGGGCCAAGGTCTGCGTAAGGTGCTGCCATCTCAATGAAGTTCTGTAACCCCATTTCATCTAGGTAATGCAATGCACCTCCTCTGAACGGAGGGAAACCTATACCGTAAATCAAACCCATATCCGCTTCTGCCGGTGTGGCAACGATATTGTCTTCTAAGCAACGAACCGTTTCGATACACAAAGGAATCATCATGCGTGCGATAATCTCTTCATCAGAGAACTCACGTGCTTGACCCATAACACCTTCAAGTAATGCAGGTACTTCTTCGTCAATAATCTTGACTTGCTTACCTTTACGATCCAACTCATAACGGTAGAAGCCCTTATTGTTCTTCTGACCAAAACGTTCCAGTTTGTACATGCGGTCGATTGCGTTCTCGCCCTCATGCCCCATGCGATCTGGGAAGCCTTCTGCCATGACGGCATCCGCATGATGTCCGGTGTCGATACCGACAACGTCTAGCAAGTAAGCAGGACCCATCGGCCAACCGAAACGCTCCATCACTTTATCCACTTGCACGAAGTTAGCGCCATCACGCATCAACAAGCTGAAACCAGCAAAGTAAGGGAAGAGTACGCGGTTAACTAAAAATCCAGGGCAGTCGTTCACCACGATTGGGGTTTTACCCATCGCTTTAGCGTAAGCTACGGTGCGTGCAATCGCTGTTTCAGAACTCTTTTCACCACGAATCACTTCTACCAACGGCATACGGTGAACCGGGTTGAAGAAGTGCATACCACAGAAGTTTTCTGGACGTTTTAGATTTTTTGCCAACTCAGTGATCGAAATCGTCGAGGTGTTAGAGGTGATAATCGCATCATCAGCCACTGCTGCTTCCACTTCTGCTAGCACTGCACCTTTGATTTTTGGATTTTCAACAACGGCTTCAACAACAAGATCGACACGACCAAAATCACCGTAGCTTAGCGTTGGCGTAATCTGAGTCAGTACTTTCGCCATCTTCTGAGCGTCCATACGACCACGTTTAAGCTGTCCATTCAGCAGCTTAGTCGCTTCATCCAAACCTAATTGAAGTGCTTTCTCGTTGATATCCTTCATCAGGATAGGAATGCCTTTAGATGCTGACTGATAGGCAACACCACCGCCCATGATACCCGCACCTAAAACAGCGGTTTGCTTAACCGGCGCACTGTCTTTTTCGAAGGCTTTGCTGACTTTTTTGACGTACTGATCTTTCAAGAACAAGCCAACCAACGCACGCGTCACACTGTTAGTTGCTAGCTTGGCAAAGCCTTTTGCTTCAACAACAATCGCTTTATCGCGGGTCATGTTAGCCGATTTTTGAATGGTGCTTAATGCAGCCATAGGTGCTGGGTAGTGAGGACCCGCTTTGGCACCAATAAACCCTTTCGCTGACTCAAACGCCATCATCTGCTCGATTTGATTCAGTTTGATAGCGGTGGTTTTTTCTGTACGGCGTGCTTGATAGTCGAAAACGCCCTGAATCGCTTGATTCAATAGGTCTAAAGCAGCTTCACGAACCTGAGCTGTCGCAACAACGGCATCCACTGCACCATCTTTCAAAGCATCTTTAGCACGTTTTTCAGCACCACCACAGATCCACTCGTTAGCGTTATCGACACCAATTAAGCGTGGCAGACGAACGGTACCACCCCAACCTGGGTAGATGCCCAATTTAACTTCTGGTAAACCTACTTTGGCAGTTTCACTCATGACACGGAAGTCAGTCGACAAACACAACTCAAAGCCGCCACCCAATGCGATTCCATTAATCGCAGTAACGGTGGGATAAGGCAAATCTTCAATAGCGTTGAAGATTTCATGCAGAGACAGTAAGTGCTCGACAATGACCTCTTCAGTTTGATCAAACATCTGACTAAATTCAGTGATATCAGCACCGACAATAAAGCAGTCTTTGGCACTGCTAAACATTACACCGGTGACATCTTTTGCCGCTTGAACGGCGGCTACCGCTTCACGCAGCTCGGTTAGTGTGAGCTGGTTAAGTTTATTGACACTGTCACCCTGAAGATCAAACAGGACCTCAACAACGCCCCCTTCAATCTGTTGGGCCGTAATCGCTTTACCCTGATATATCATGCTTACGCTCCTATTTAACGTATAGCCCTTATATAGGCTGTCCTGAATTAAAGACTGTTTTGCAGCTCGGGCACGGCTTCGAATAGATCAGCCACTAAGCCATAATCGGCTACTTGGAAAATCGGTGCTTCTTCATCTTTATTGATAGCAACGATCACTTTGGAATCTTTCATTCCGGCTAAATGCTGAATCGCACCGGAGATACCCACCGCGATATACAACTCAGGCGCTACCATTTTTCCGGTCTGGCCAACTTGCATATCGTTAGGTACATAACCCGCATCAACCGCAGCACGGGAAGCACCCACAGCGGCACCCAGCTTATCGGCTACTTGATAGAGTAGATTGAAATTCTCACCATTACCTAATCCACGACCACCGGAAACCACAATACTGGCTGCGGTGAGTTCTGGGCGATCAGATTCGGCTAAGGCTTCGTGACTAAAGCTGATATCCGCGTTTTGAAAAACTGAATCTAGGGTTTTAATGGTTGCTGAACCACCCTCGGCAGCCACAGGATCGAAGGCAGTACCTCGAACGGTCATCAGTACTTTTGCTTCATCTATTTCGACCGTCGCGATAGCATTACCGGCATAAATTGCACGTTTAAAGCACTTATCTGACTCGACTGCTAAAATATCGGTCAACGGATTGACACCTAATAAAGCAGCAGTACGAGGTAAGATATTTTTCCCCGTAGTGGTCGATGCAGCTAAAAGATGGGTGAAAGGTTCAGCAAGATCTACTAACAATGCACTGACATTTTCTGCCAGATGATGCTCATAGGCAGGTGCATCAGCAATCCAAACCTGACTTACACCTTCAACCTTGGCCGCCTGTTCTGTAACTGCAGCACAATTGTGTCCAGCAACTAATAAGGTCACGTCACCGCTTAACTGCTTTGCAGCTGCCAATACATTCAAGGTGACTGGCTTTAACTGCTGATTATCGTGTTCAGCTAGAACTAAAATACTCATGCGATCACCTTTGCTTCATTACGAAGTTTATCAACCAACTCAGCCACGGAGCCTACTTTGATACCTGCACTGCGTTCTGCGGGTGGTTCAACAGACATGAGTTTAACCTTAGCTGTTACCTCTACACCTAAGTCAGCGCTAGACTTAACTTCTAGAGGTTTCTTTTTCGCTTTCATAATATTGGGTAACGATGCGTAGCGAGGTTCATTCAAACGAAGATCCGTGGTGACCACTGCAGGTAGATTAAGCTTTAAGGTTTGCAAGCCACCATCGACTTCACGCGTGACCACAAGGGAGTCGCCGTCAAGCTTAACTTCAGACGCAAAGGTTGCTTGTGGACGGTTAAGCAACGCGGCTAGCATCTGGCCTGTTTGATTGTTATCTGAGTCGATCGACTGCTTACCCAGTAAAATTAAACCCGGCTGCTCTTGTTCAGCGACTTTGGCCAGTAGACGTGCAATGGAGAGTGCATCAGGGGCATTTTCAACATCCACACGAATGGCTCTATCAGCGCCCAAGGCTAAGGCGGTTCTTAACTGCTCTTCACAAGATTTCTGACCAATGGATACGACCACAATTTCACTGGCGACACCTTGTTCTTTTAGACGTACCGCTTCTTCTACAGCGATTTCACAGAAGGGATTGAGGGCCATTTTTACGTTGGCGAGATCAACATCAGAACGGTCAGCTTTAACACGGACCTTGACGTTGTAATCGATCACTCGTTTCACCGCGACGAGTATTTTCATTACCACACCTCGAATTGTTATTGTAGAGATAGATCCTTTCGGAATGGTAACAATATGATTCAAGCGGGCAGTTTTAACAATAACAAAATCCACCCGCTTGAATGACAAAAGCGATCAACCGCCGCTTACCCTTTCGCTCCTTTTTGCATAAATGCCATAAAGGTAGCGCGAGCTTCTGCTGATCCCAAACGTGCAGCAAAGGCTTCAACTTCAGAGATCAAGACGGATTGCAGTTTATTATCATCATACTGCTTCATCATCGCTTTACTCTGACGAACTGCTTCAGGTCCCATCTGCGCCAGTTGATTGGCTTTTTCGCTAACAGTTTCGATCAAACTCTCTGAAGGAACTTCAGCATTAATCAATCCAACTTCAGCAGCGGTTTTTGCATTAAACGCATCACCAAGCACCAAGATCTCAAAGGCTTTACGGTGACCTAAGGCAGAAGGCAACATCAA
>REDB01000261.1 GCA_007693685.1 Oceanospirillales bacterium | reverse complement strand
ATAAACGCTGAAAAACCTACTATATAAAACTAACAAAAAGGTAAAAAAAGCATGAAAAAGTCAATTCTTGCAACCGCTGTTACACTATCACTGGTAACTTCTACTGCTGTAATGGCTGAAATAGACACCTTGCGCTGGCAAGTACCGATGGCCTTCCCCTCAACACTAACTGCTCTGGGTGATACCATGCCTTGGGTTGCTGATCAGTTGCGAATTGTGTCGGGTGGGGCGATTGATATGCGAGTGGCAGAACCAGGTACGGTCATTCCAGCTTTGTCAGTATTTGAAAACGTTTCTGAAGGAAATATAGATGCTGGTTATAGCTGGATGGGATATGAGCGCGGTCTTGTTCCCGCCGCAGCACTCTTTGGAGCTACTCCATTTGGTCCTGAGTCAGCTGATTTTGTTGCTTGGATGACTCATCATGGAGGGCAAGAGTTGCTTGAGGAAACCTTCCATCCTTTCAATGTTCACCCCGTATTATGTGGTGTTATCAGTCCAGAAACAGCAGGCTGGTTCCGTGAAGAGGTGCCTACAGTAGAAGACCTACAAGGTTTACGTTTTCGTGCCGCTGGTGTAGGGGGGGAAATCTTTGCAGAGTTTGGTATGTCGGTTAGCTTGTTGCCAGGCGGTGAGCTTTACCAGGCACTGGAAACTGGTGTGTTGGATGCGACTGAGTTCTCCTTACCCACAGTTGATGAGCAGTTGGGCTTCTATCAGGTAGCTCCTTACCTCTATCTGCCTGGTTGGCACCAGCCGACCACTAACCAGTACCTTTATATCAATCTGGACACTTGGAATGGTCTAACGGATCAAACTCGTGCAATTATCGAAACGACTTGCATGGCAGGTAATATGCATGCGCTTGCCAGAGCAGAGGCATTACAGGGTGCCGCAATGAAGCGTTTTGAAGAACGTGGTACTAATATTCGTACCTATTCAGATGAGCAAATTGCAGCTTTCTATGAAGCCACTCAGCGAGTATTTGATCGCCTTCGTGCTGAGGACGACATGTTCGACGAGGTGCTTGAGTCAATGGAAGCTTTCCAAGCAGAACATCGTGCATGGCGTGAAGTTGGTTACTTGCCACGCGATTGGATGACTCGTATCGGTGTAGAGTAATCCTTCAAGAGTACGATGAAGGATAATCGTTTGTCCCGAAAACAGGTCCGCGCCCAATTTCTGGGCGCGTGATCGCTTAACACAAAAAATCTCAAGTTTAATTTTTCAATGTGTTATAGCGAAATTACTAAAATAATAACCCTAACTAAACCGGACCTGACTTTATATGGCCGACTGGGGAAATGCGATGAGCGCTAGTGAAACTAAAATTGAAATAGACTTAGAAAAAGTTGAAGAATCCTCTGCTAGAGGACATGGTCTGGATTTTCCACGCACATGGCTATCAGACCGGTTGGAGTGGTTTTTAGGTGGTCTTGGCTCTCTTGTGAGTTTTATCTGGATTGCGTTAGTGCTGATTATCGTAGGTACGGTAGCAATGCGCCATTTTGTAGGCGGAAATACTATTGCGATAGAAGAAGCTCAGTGGCACTTATATGCATTTGGTTTTCTAATTGGAATTGGCTATGCCATCATTCATGATTCACATGTGCGTGTTGATGTTTTAGCAAGTAATTTTCAACCTACGACAAGAGCTGTTATAGAGTTTTTGGGGATTTCACTCATTATTTTACCGATGGTTTGGCTTGTGGTGTCTTATGCTATTCCATTCGTACAAACTTCTTTTGTTCGTGCCGAACGCTCAGCATCTCCGGGTGGCCTTTCTAATAGATGGCTCATAAAAGGGGTGATTATTTTTGCTTTCGTTTATATAGGCCTATCTGCTTTGTCACGTTTATTAAGAGTGACTGCCTTTCTATATTCTAGCTTCGGAGGTAGAGAGCTTCCTAAAAACATTCGCATGAGCGTTAATTTGGTTCTGCTTGCGGCTATTATTTGGTTAGTTGCTCTTCCATTTCAACAGGTTTCAACTGTATTTGCTCCTCAAGATAGAGATATTGTGCGTGCCATAGCGGGTGCCTATGACCTACGTCGAGTCTCGATTGATCAATCCAGTTGCTCGATGCGTCCTGGATTACGTTTTGGCGCAGTATCAGCTGAAGAACCACGATCAGCTCCATTGGTGTTTGGTTGGCATTGCTATATTTCAGGTGTGACTTTTACTAATGCGAATATTCAAGCTATGCCTGATGAACGTATCTTTGGGCTTCCATTAGATAAAGGTCCAGAGGCATCTGGTGTTGTTAGGTTTGAAAGCCGCTACAACCCGATCACCGGATTTCGTGTCAGGTTAGATTTGACGACTGATCCACGTTTAGCTGATCAGTAATGGTTAAAAATGATAACAAAAATAGCAGACCATCAAACCGGAACTGCTTTAACGGGGTTTATTAACTATGCTAGCAACCAATGAAATTCTTGTCATTGCGATGTTGGGTTCCTTTATTGCACTGATTTTTACTGGCTTTCCAGTCGCATGGGCATTAGCAGGGGTGTCCATCGCATTCACGTTTATAGCTATTCATGGCCATGAAATGTTTGGCTGGGATACTTATTTCCTAACAGATATGCGCATCTTCGGGGTGTTTGTGCAGCGTATTTGGGCGCAAATGTCTAACTGGATCTTAGTTGCGCTACCCATGTTTATTTTTATGGGTTTAATGTTGGAGCGCTCTGGTGTTACAGAAAAATTGATGGAAAATTTCATCAAGCTTTTCGGGAGATTTCGCGGTGGTTTAGCCTTAGGTGTCGTGCTTATTGGTATTTTGCTAGCCGCTTCTACAGGTATTGTGGGTGCTTCAGTTGTCTTATTGGCACTACTTTCTATGCCGATAATGCTGCAGCAAGGATATAACAAAGGCTTTGCTTCAGGGGTTGTTGCGTCGGCAGGAACACTTGGAATTTTGATACCGCCCTCAATAATGCTGATTATTATGGCTGATCAGATGTCAGTATCGGTAGGCAATCTGTTTATGGGTGCATTAATACCGGGTCTGATGTTGGGCGTCTTCTATATTATTTATATCTTGGGTGCTTCGTTCTTTTTCAAAAAACTGGCGCCAGCTCCTACTGACTTGCCGCCTGTGACAGCAAAGTTAGTCTTTAATACTTTATTAGCTGTGGTGCCACCTTTACTGCTTATATTAGCAGTATTGGGTTCAATCTTTATGGGGATTGCTACTCCTACTGAGGCTTCCGGTGTAGGTGCTTTTGGGGCAACTCTGCTTGCAGCCGTCAACGGACGTCTCAACTGGGCTGTGCTTAAAGATGTAGGAATTAAAACAACCCTTACTACAGCATTTATCTTCGGCATTTTCTTAGGTGCAACGATGTTTGCAGTAGTGATGCGTCAATTGGGTGGTGATGAATTTATTACTCAGTCGCTTCAAGCACTTCCTTTTGGCCCATCAGGCGTGGTGTTAACCATTCTATTTATTGCTTTTCTTGCAGGCTTTTTCTTAGATTGGTTAGAAATTTCGCTAATTATGTTGCCATTAGTGGCCCCAGTTGTTGTATTACTAGGGTTTGATCAGATTTGGTTTATCGTTCTTTTTGCAGTTGTCTTACAAACCAGCTTTTTAACACCACCTGTAGGATTTTCTCTCTTTTATCTGAAAGGAGTAGCACCGCCAGGAGTCACTATAATCGATATATATAAAGGAGTGCTTCCATTTGTAGCATTACAATTACTCGCAGTCTTGCTAGTATTTTTGTTCCCTAAAATAGTGCTGTGGCTGCCTGATAGAATGCTTTAGTAAGTTATTGATCTATCGAAGCATCAATTAGGAAGAATTTGTTCTATAATTTCCGAATTAAACTAGAACTAATTTACCTAATTGGTGCCTCTCTATGTTACTGAATCTAAATGCAGTTAAGAATCAGATGCGTTTTCTGGTTCTTATTTTTCTGATTGTTGTTGCTGGATTAATCACTTTTGCTTTGTATGGATTTAATTACAAAGCTTTTCAATTTGCAGATAACTATGAGCGCCGAATGGTTCCTCTATATGAGGTTGAACGCATCGGTGGTTTAATGGAGCAAATTCGAACAGAGTTACTTCTCTCTATTCAGCATAATCCATCCGGTCAGTTTGTGGATATGCACGACCATCCAACCTCTCTTCATTTAGACCGTATTCAAGTCAATATTAATGAGATTGATCGTTTGTGGACTCACTTTATGTCTGTTCGTCATGGGGAAGAGGCAGATAGGCTGGCAAGACAGTTCGAAACTGCTTATCAGCGTTATTTGAATGAAGCGGTGCGTCCAACGCTTAACTTCTTTAATCAAGAACAATATGTTCAAGCCAATATTCACATTCTACGTTTTGTAAATCCGATGTATGTGCAGGCTGATTTGGCAAGAGAAGCACTTAGCGATCGTAAGCTAAGAGGTGCACAAGAAGCTCGCGCAGCAATGGACGATCTATCTTCAAGACTGGTAACTCAGTTGGCACTATTAAGCATAGTGGGCATTGGTCTGGTATTAATTATTGCTTGGCGAGTGATTAATCGCTTTAAAAGCGGAACAGCAGGATTAGACTCTATTGCCGATCAGTTAGCGCAAGGTGATTTTCGTGAAACTGCCGTTGCACACCAAACGGCTAAAGATGAGTTTGGTGATATTATTCGCCGCTTTATAGCGACTCGCTCACAGCTGAATAAGATGACTCGCCAGATAGGCGAATCTGGTAACTCGCTGGCGCAATTAGCTGAACAAGGTTCGGTGGTTGCTGAGCAGGCAAGTCGAGGTATTCACAAGCAACGCGCAGAAACCGATATGGTTGCAACTGCGATGTACGAGATGAATGCAACCGTTCATGATGTTGCGAAGAATACTGCGAGTGCAGCTAGCAGCGCTAACTTAGCTGATCAAAAAGCTCGCGAGGGTAAAAGAGTGGTTGCGAGTAGTTCTCAAGGCATGGAGCAACTCTCAAGTGAGGTCGAATCAGCCGCTCAAGTCATTCAAGATCTTGCAGAAGATGCTCGTAAAATTGGCTCGGTAGTGGATGTCATTAGAGGCATTGCCGAACAGACTAACCTATTGGCCTTGAATGCAGCTATCGAAGCTGCCCGTGCAGGCGAACAGGGACGAGGATTTGCCGTGGTGGCAGATGAAGTTCGCTCGCTAGCGAGTCGAACACAAGCATCTACCAGCGAAATTCAAGCCATGGTCAGTCACTTGCAAAGCTCAGCAGCTAATGCCACTGAAGTGATGAATAAAGGTCAAGACAAGGCAAAAGAAGGTGTTCAACATGCACTGAAAGCTAGTGAAGCCCTTGAAGAGATTATGGCTGCTATTACAGCGATCAACGATATGAACACTCAAATTGCCAGTGCTGCTGAAGAACAAAGCTCTGTAGCTGATGAGATGAATGAAAACCTCAATCGCATCAATATGGCTGCAGATGAAACCTCACAAGCTTCCGAATTGACAGCTGAATCTAGCCGACGTATTGCCGAGCATGCGGATCAGTTGAAGTTGATTGTGGGTAAGTTGAAGTTTTAA
>REDB01000259.1 GCA_007693685.1 Oceanospirillales bacterium | reverse complement strand
GCAACTCGCTGTCCAGAAATATAATGTTCTATTGTTGTTATTGTCATCGTTGGAACTCCACTTGATTGAACTCACACACATTAACGTCGCATGGATCTATTGATCCGAGTGTCAGCAATGTCGCAAATACAATTCGTGAAATCCAATGAGTATTTCAAAACAGCATTATAAGAATTCGTTATGTTAGAGAGTTCTAAAAACTAGATACCAAACAACCGAACTAATAAGGGCAAGAGTAGTGAGCTAAAGACCCCTGTCAGACCCATCGCTAATCCTGCAAAAGCACCCGCCAAAGCACTTGTCTGCATCGCATATGCAGTACCAAACCCATGTGCAGATAGACCTAAGGAAAAGCCCATCGCAGTTTCTGATTTTAATTTGAGCAACTTAAATACCAATGGAGCGGCTAAGCACCCAATAATCCCAGTTAATAATGCTAAGCCAGCCGAAAGCGATGGATACCCACCTATCTGTTCAGAGATCCCTATTGCGATAGGAGAGGTAACCGACTTAGGTGCCAAGGACAGTAATAAACGAGTATCGCCATCCATCGCAATCCCCACAGCTAATGCAGTCGCAGCAGCGAACACACTGCCGGTTATACAAGTGAGCAGGATAGGAAGCAATAATCGACGAATGCGTGCCAAGTGATCATACAAGGGAACTGCCAACGCAACTGTCGCTGGACCTAATAAGAAATGGATAAACTGCGCACCCTCAAAATAGGTGTTGTAATCCGTTTTGGTTAACATCAACAATCCAATAATCATTAGCATTGAGACAAACACAGGATGAAGTAAAGCTGTACCTCCAGCTTTACGATTAATCCAGGTTGCAACCAAAAAAGCGATCATCGTGACTACAATCCAGAACAGAGGACGTGCAGCGAAGTAAACCCAAAAGTTACCGATTTCCATTGGCTTTACTCCTATTGAGTTGACGTTGCTCCAGCTTCTGCATCATCCAAGCTGTCAAAATAAGGGTTAGTAGCGTACTGATGACCAGAGACAAGAGCACCAATAACCAATGCTCTGCTAGTAACTGTGCAAACACCATCAAACCTACACCTGCTGGAATAAACAGCAATGAAAGGTGGCGAATTAATCCCTCTGCTGGTAAGCGCAAAAAGTCTGGTACTTTGCCATAGATCATTAGACCAACCAGTAAAATCAACATGCCCGCCACGGGTCCAGGAATAGGAATACCCAACCACACCATCAACCATTCACCTGCCAATTGGCATATAAGCAATAACAACATACCCTGAACCATAAACACCTCCTGCAGGACTTAATTCTTTTTATTTTCAGAAAATCCGCTAATTAACTGATCACCAACCATTTAAACGCAAAGAAGCACGATGAATACGCTGCTCCTCTGCTTCAATTTCCATTAAATTGTCGCGAATACTGTGTATATGCTCTACCGCAGCACGCTTAGCCTGTTCTGGCAAGCGATCAACCACGGCATGATATAAACGCGCATGCTGACGATCGATTAAACGGCGCTGAACGGGTCGGTGATAGAGATTATTTAAAGAAGCAAACACAGAGCTAATTAATAGATCGGTAAGCGATTGCAAGGTATGAACCAACACTGGATTATGCGACGCCTCACAAACAGCAAGATGAAAAGCATGATCTAACTTAGCGTGCTCTCGTAGCTCTATCTCTTTTCCTGATTGAGTCAGCTCTACCATCGCCTCATAACGACGCTTAATAAGAATAAAGTCTGCATCTGTTCCTCGCATGGCAGCTAAACGAGCGGATTCGCCTTCAAGCAATGCTCTAACTTCTAACAGATCATAAATGGTTCGAGGATGCTCGCTGAATAGGTGCATCAATGGAGTTGCGGGCTCAGGCATTAACTTCGCAACAAACGACCCTCGACCATGTTCAGTCAAAATAATGCGACGTGCACGCAATAGCTGTAGTCCTTCGCGCAAAGCTGAACGAGAAAAACCCAACTTTTCAGATAATTGCCGTTCTGATGGTAGGCGCTGACCGGGTTTAAGCACACCATCTAAAATCAATGTTTCTATTCGCTCTGCCACCACATCAGCAATTTGACGTACATCTTCAGTCATCTTATTTGCCACCTTACAGCATTTTATTAACTGGTATGACCAGTAAAGATAAGCATTATGATCCGAACTATCTTTCAGACAATATAACTAATAATCGGCTACTTAAAAGCCTTTTAATGTGTTCAACCAAAATATCTGGTATGACCAGTTGGTTTAAAGGTTGACCTATTAGGGTTCTGCGCCCAAGATTCATTAACTTAAAATTATAAAAACACGGTCAGCCTTCAAGACAGGAAAGTAATAATGAATATTCTTTATGACGAACACCTCGACGGTGCCATACCCATGCCCGATCGAACCGCCTTGCTGCATAAACTCAGCATTCGTGTTCCAGATCTACACATACTGCGCACAGACGAAGAACTAAAGCCTTATGAGTGTGATGGCTTAGCCGCTTATCGAGTTATGCCATTATTGGTCGTACTTCCAGAAACTATCGAACAAGTTCAGCGCATTATGGAAACCTGTCATGAACTGAATGTTCCTGTGGTTGCTCGTGGAGCAGGTACTGGGTTATCAGGTGGCGCCCTTCCGCTTCAGCAAGGCGTGTTGTTGGTGATGGCCAAGTTTAACCGTATTCTTGAAGTGAACCCAGAGGGTCGTTATGCAAGAGTTCAGCCGGGGGTGCGCAATCTAGCTATCTCAGAAGCATCCGTCGCACATGGTCTTTATTACGCTCCAGATCCGTCATCACAAATCGCTTGCTCGATTGGTGGTAATGTTGCCGAAAATGCAGGCGGTGTTCACTGTCTTAAATACGGTCTAACCGTTCATAACCTGATCAGTGTCGAAATTGTAACGATTGAAGGTGAACGCATCACCTTAGGTTGCGATGCGTTGGATGCACCTGGTTTTGATCTGATGGCATTATTTACCGGTTCCGAAGGGATGCTGGGTATTGTGGTAGAAGTTAAGGTTAAACTTTTGCCTAAACCGCAAGTAGCTCGTGTTTTGATGGCTAGCTTTGATGATGTAGAAAAAGCAGGTTTAGCCGTAGGAAGCATCATAGCCGCAGGCATTATTCCTGGTGGTTTAGAAATGATGGATAATCTGGCTATTCGTGCCGCTGAAGATTTTATTCACGCAGGCTATCCTGTGGAAGCAGAAGCTATTTTGCTGTGTGAACTAGACGGTGTAGAGTCAGACGTTGACGAAGAAACGGCTCGAGTGCAGGAGGTTCTTGCCCAATCCGGAGCTATCGCCGTACAAATTGCTAAAGATGAAGCTGAACGCCAGCGCTTTTGGGCTGGCCGCAAAAATGCTTTTCCTGCCGTTGGTCGTATCTCTCCTGACTATTATTGCATGGATGGCACCATTCCTCGCCGTGAACTACCTGGCGTTCTTAAAGGCATTGCTGCCCTATCTGAGAAATATGACTTACGCGTTGCCAACGTCTTCCACGCCGGCGATGGCAATATGCATCCACTGATTCTGTTTGATGCAGACCAGCCTGGCGGCTTAGAAACCGCAGAAGCGTTAGGTGGTGAAATCCTAGAACTTTGTGTAAAAGTCGGAGGAACCATTACCGGCGAACATGGTGTCGGTCGTGAGAAAATCAACCAGATGTGTGCTCAGTTTAATGATGATGAGTTGGAACTGTTTCATGCAGTTAAAGCCGCTTTCGATCCAAAACGCTTACTGAATCCTGGCAAAAACATTCCGACCTTAAATCGGTGTGCAGAATTTGGAGCCATGCATATCCATCGTGGCGAACTCCCCTTCCCAGAACTGGAGCGTTTTTAATGTCAGCTACTCAAATGAATCAGTCATCACCCAACAGACCTGGTGACCGCCTTAGCGCTGCATCTGAAACCGCTTTACTGGAACAGGTGTGCGAAGCGTTAAATGAGGGATCTGCACTCAATATCCAAGGCGGCAACAGTAAAGCCTTTTTAGGCCGTACCGCGCAGGGTAATGTTTTAGACACCAAAATTCATACTGGCATCGTCAACTACGACCCGACTGAGTTGGTGGTTTCGGTAAAATCCGGTACCTCTTTAGCTGAGCTAGAAAGTATTTTAGCGGAAAAAGGTCAATCGCTGCCCTTTGAACCACCTCACTTTACTGAAAACGCCACTGTCGGTGGCATGGTAGCCGCAGGAATAGCAGGCCCAAGAAGACCTTGGGTAGGATCGGTACGTGATTTCGTGCTAGGAACTAAGGTGATTACTGGACATGGCAAGCTGTTACGCTTTGGCGGCGAAGTCATGAAAAACGTTGCAGGTTACGATCTTTCAAGATTAATGGCAGGTAGTTTTGGCTGCCTTGGTTTGATCACCGAAGTTTCCATGAAAGTACTACCTAAACCCCGCCATCAACGTCACCTTAGCCTTAGCTGCGATCAACACACAGCGCTGAAAAAATTGACAGAATGGGCGCAACAGCCACTTCCGATTACTGGCGCCTGCTTCTACCAAGATCAACTCTACCTGAGACTAGAAGGTGGTGAAGCATCCGTGAATAACTTTGCTGACAGCTTACAGGGTGTTGAGCTAGACCCCCAATTCTGGCATGACTTAAAAGAACAGAAACTCGAGTTTTTTAACAATCCCGAACCCTTATGGCGTCTATCAATACCAGCGGATGCGAAACAACCCTCATTACAAGGTGATTGCCTGATTGACTGGGGTGGCGCGCAGCGTTGGTTCAAAACCTCTGACACTGAGGCCCAGATTCGCAATCAAGCCACTGAGTTGGGTGGACATGCGACCTGCTTTACCGCTGGTATAACTGATCAACCTTTTCAACCCTTACAGCCTTTATTGATGCGTTACCATAAACAACTCAAAGCGCAATTGGATCCAAAAGGTATCTTTAACCCAGGGCGCATGTATAGCGACTATTAAGCAGAGAGAATAACAAGATGCAAACCAACCTGTCTGAAGACGCTAAAAAACTTCCACGCGCAAAGGAAGCAGAAGATATTCTGCGAAGCTGTGTGCATTGTGGCTTCTGCACCGCTACCTGCCCTACCTATCAAATTCTGGGTGATGAGCTAGATGGTCCTAGAGGACGCATCTATCTAATGAAAAGTTTTTTTGAAGGTGGCGAGGTCACTCGCGAAACTCAAGCTCACTTAGATCGCTGCCTGACTTGTCGTAACTGTGAAACAACCTGTCCATCAGGTGTTGAATATCATACCCTGTTAGATATCGGCAGAGCCGCTATCGAAGAAAAAGTGGGTCGTCCAATGGGCGAAAAAGTGATGCGAAGCGCACTGCGTACCGTATTAACAAGACCCCAAATTTTTGATCCTTTGTTAAAAACAGGACAGCTATTTAGACCATTATTACCCCAAAGCTTAAAGCAAAAAGTACCTGCCAATCCTGTGAAGGCAAAAGCAAGACCGACGCAAACCCATAGTCGCAAAATGCTGATTTTAGAGGGCTGCGTTCAACCTTCCTTATCACCCAACACCAATGCCGCAACCGCTCGCGTATTGACTAAGCTTGGTATTCAAGTGATTAGTGCAGCAGAAGCCGGATGCTGTGGCGCTGTGGACTATCACCTAAACGC
>REDB01000131.1 GCA_007693685.1 Oceanospirillales bacterium | reverse complement strand
CGGTAGCAGAGCTCGTTTCTGAGCTAGCAACTTGGCAGGAGTTTTCAGAGTTTTTGATAGAAGAGGATGCACCGGCTGCTAGCTAACATACTTAGCTGTACTTGTACTAGCTGTCGTTTTGTCAGTGTGGAGCCTTTTAAGGTATCAGCTTTTGCTCTTGCGTAAACTCTTCTATCGGGCAAGGTTTGGCGAATAGATAGCCTTGAAAATTCTGACAGCCAAGTTCTGTAAGAGAGTTTCGTTGTTCATTAGTTTCAACACCTTCCGCGATAACATTTAAGTTTAGACTTCTGCCTAACTCTATCACTGTTTTTACCACGTTAAATGCACGGATGTCTTTGTGCATATCTCTGACGAAGGATTGATCTACTTTAAGTGTATCCAATGGGAAGCGAGTCAGCATGCTAAGGGATGAGTAGCCTGTTCCAAAGTCATCGAGTGAGAAACGTATTCCCAGTTCTTTAAGCTGGTTTATTTTAATGATCGCTTCTTCCACATTATCAATTAACATGCTTTCTGTTAATTCAAATTCTAAGTGATCAGCTGGTGCTCCTGTTTCTTGCAACAGTTTGACCACTTGGTTAATAAAATCCTTATCGTGAATCTGCACCGCACTGATGTTAACTGCTAGGATTAAATCTGATGTTTTAGGGTTTGCTGACCACTTTACCAGTTGCTCACAGGCTTGCTGCAATATTCTATAGCCAATAGGAAGAATAAGCCCTGACGCCTCAGCAACAGGTATAAACTCAGCAGGAGAGATTAAATTTCCATCCAAAGGTTGCCAGCGAATGAGTACCTCTGCTCCAGTCAGTTGATTGTCTCGATACTGTGCTTGATAAAAGAGCAGTAGTTCATCATTCTTAAGTGCTTGGCGTAACCCAAATTCTGTTTGAGTTCGTTGTTCCGCTTGCTGCTGCATCTCTTTATCAAAAAATTTGACTTGCTGACGCCCGCCTTTTTTTGCATCAAAAACGGCCAGCTCTGCGTGCTGAATGAGTTCGTTGGCATCCTGATTTTTTTCTGAAAAAAGCACAATGCCGATGCTTAAGCTAGCGGATACTTCATGAACATCAAGGTGAAAAGGTTCTTCGAGAGCGGTTTTGAGTGTTTCGATCATCTCTTCTACTTCAGTTAACACTTGATGTGTATCAGATGATAGATTTTCTAAAATCAACATAAACTCATCACCGCCAAAGCGAGACAGTGAAACATTTTTATCCAGATGTAGCGTTAAGCGCTTGGCAAATTGTGTTAAAAGTTGATCGCCCAACTGATGACCTAATGTATCGTTTAGGCTGCGAAAGTTGTCTATATCGACCAACATAACAGCCCCCATAGCAGGTTCTGACCTTAAACTGATTAAAAGAGTTTGTAACCGATCCATGAATAAGCGGCGGTTAGGTAGTTCGGTTAGATGGTCATAAAAGCTTAGCTGATGAACCTCCTGTTTTTGGGTTTCCACCATATTTGCTAGTTTTTTATCGTTGATTTGCAGTTCATTGCGCGTTGAATGGACCTCATGGCTCATGCGTTTGAGAATTAACAATGCAAGTGCAAGTAAAACTATCAATACTACCGATGCAATCCAAAAAGCGGTAGGAATCACAAAGACAGTTTTTTGGGTTTGCCAGCCTTGTAAAACCTGTTGATAAGGCGAATCTGCATCATCTATCCATTGAGTAATCCAGAAATCGATGCGCTCTAGATAGGTGTTGTCATTGTTTAACGGAGCGGTAAAGTAAAGTTGTGCGGGCTGAAAGATAATTGCCGTAGGCTCAAGGTTATATTGATTGGCATGGAAGCTACCAAACAAATTGTTTGTGGCGAGTGCATCGGCTTGACCTTCATTAATGAGTTCTAAGCCTTGATGAAACCCCTGAATGATCTTCCAGTCTATCGTTAAATCAAACTCATTCGCTAATTGTGTTAGGTAACGCTGCTGAACAGAGCCAGCGAGAACTGCGACACGCATTTGGTCAAGATCTAAGACCGAACGGATACTGGTGTTTTTGTGAGCGAAAACTTGTGACCAACTATGCAGAACGGGTTGTTGATGAAAGTTCATCCTCTCTTCACGCTCTGCTGTTTTGGCGACATCGGGCATTAAGTCTATTTGTCCTTCGTCAAGAAGTTTTAAGCACTCATCCCACTGACAGGCAACAGGCTTTAATGTCCAATTTTCGCGAATGGCGATTTCCCTGATTAAATCACCAAATAAACCAGATACTTGACCTTCGGCATTTAGCAGTATTTTTGGTGGATTATCATACACACCTATACTCACAACCCTGTCATTCGCTAAGCTATGCAAGGACGCAATCAGAAGCATGATCAGCCCGACAAGTTGGCAGTGTTTGATAAGGTATGGTTGTAGATGCATTTAAAAATGGAGTCCTTAATTTCCCTACAACTGAGTATAGTATTAATCCTAGTACTAATCAGTATTATGTTTTAAAAGAGTTGTGCACTTTAATTCATTGATTTATAAAATCAAGCCTTGGCTAAATGATCAGTAATAAGGATGTAGATGAGCGAATCTAGTAAAGAGCTGCAGTTTGATCACCCATTAATTCTGCAAGGCAATCAACTCGAAGACCTGCGTCATTTGATGGTTAGCTGGATGCAGGCTAACCCACTTAAGCCTTTTGAAGACGAAGTGATTCTGGTGCAAAGCAACGGTATTGCTCAATGGCTGAAGTTGGCCTTGGCAGCAGACCCAGAGAAAGCCGGAGGTTTGGGAATTGCAGCTGGGATTCAAGTGATGCTTCCGGGGCGATTTATTTGGCAAGCTTATCGAAAACTCTTTCCTGAATTGCCTAGTGCATCTCCCTTTGATAAAGGGCCGCTGACTTGGCGTCTGCACGAGTTACTGAACCGTTTACCTGAGTTGAAAACACGCCTTGAAGACCCATCAGTCCTTGACCCCTTACAGCATTTCCTCAATCAAGATGCATCGACCTTCAGAACATGGCAACTGGCAGCACGATTGGCTGATTTGTATGATCAGTATCAAATATATAGAGCCGATTGGTTAGACGCATGGTTACAGGGTAATGACGTACTGATTCGTGCTAATGGACAAGCTGAACCCATTTCATTAGGACAGCGTTGGCAACCCACATTATGGCGTTGGCTCCATCAAGAGATTCGCCAATCGCAACTTGATCAACCTTTTTTAAGTTATGCCAGTCGCTCCAGCGTGCATCAACACTTTTGCAGTCAACTTGATCAGGCTGATGGAAAGTTGAATCTTAAGGGTATCCCTAAACGGATAATCGTTTTTGGAATCTCTTCTTTACCTCGTCAAACATTGGAAGTGCTGAGTCTTCTGGCCCCATATTCGCAGGTGATGCTGTTTGTGTGTAACCCCAGTAAGCATTACTGGGGGGATTTGATTGAAGGTAGAGAGTTGTTTCGTCAGGCATATCGACGTAATCCAAACAATCCCATATCTGCTGATCTTGATGTGAACCTGTTACATCTGCATGGTCATCCTTTACTGGCTGCATGGGGAAGGCAGGGACGAGATTATTTACGATTGCTGGATGAGTATGACGACACCGCCAGTTATCGAGATAAGTTTGAAGAAATAAATATTTATGTTGAGCCAAAAGCTGACTGTTTGTTGCATCAATTACAAAAAGATATTTTCGATTTGCTGCCTTTAAAAGAGCGACAAGATTTAAAGACTCGAGTGGCAGAAAGCGATAGAAGCTTAAGCTTTATGGTGGCGCATAGTGCTCAGCGTGAGGTGGAAATACTGCAAGACCAACTACTGGCTGAATTTGAAAAAGCTGCCGAGAAAGCTAAGCAGCAGGGTGATACACTTTCACCGCGCGATATTCTGGTGATGGTTCCCGATATTCAGGACTATGCCGCTCATATCGATGCAGTATTCGGCAAACTAGATAGAAAAGATCCTCGCTACCTTCCTTTCCATGTGGCTGATCAGGGACAGCGACATAAAGCGCCTTTACTGATCGCCTTGGAGCATTTACTTCACCTTCCTGAATCACGCTTTAGTGTCAGTGAACTACTGGATTTATTAGATGTACCTTCACTGCGAGCAAGATTTGAGTTAAGTGAATCAGACTGCACAGAACTGAAACATTGGATACAGGGTGCAAATATTCGTTGGGGATTGGACGCTAAACAACGTGGTCATTTACAACTACCTGAAGTGGAAGGTAATAGCTGGCGATTTGGTCTGAAGCGTATGCTGTTAGGTTATGCCACAGGAGAACAAGATGCATGGCAGGGGAGTTTACCTTATGCAGATGTGGCTGGTTTAGGGGCAACTAAACTCGGTTCATTAGTGACACTGATTGACCAACTGGAAGCCTCTTGGCATAAACTGCAATCTCCAGCCATACCTTCAGTCTGGGTAGAGAGAGTTCAGCAGCTTCTGTCAGATTTCTTTATGGCTGAGACTGATCAAGATCTTAATTTAATTTTAAAAATAGAAAAGCAACTGGAGCAATGGCAAAGCGCCATTCAATTGGCAGAGGCTGATCAGCTTGAGTTGAGTCTAGAAGTGGTTAGAGAAGAGGTCTTAAGTGGGCTGGATCAACAAAGCTTAAATCAAACCTTCTTTGCCGGAGCGATTAACTTTGCGACCTTGATGCCGATGCGAGCTATTCCATTTAAGCAGATTTGGCTGTTAGGAATGAACGATGGCGCTTACCCTCGACCTGTTCGCCCTGTCGATTTTGATCTGATGGCTAGTGATTATCGACCCGGTGATCGATCACGTCGAGAGGATGATCGTTACCTTTTCCTTGAGGCGATGCTGTCAGCTAGAGATAAACTGGTCATCAGTTGGGTTGGACGCAACATTCGTGATAACTCCGTTCGTCCACCGTCGGTTTTAGTCGGGCAGCTTAGAGATCATTTAAAAGCAGGGTGGCTAGGACAAACTGATGATCTTTTAAAAGAACTGACTACTGAACATCCATTACAGCCGTTTAGTTCAGCTTATTTTGTGCAATCAACGCCTCAGTCAACAGGGCTGTTTAGCTACGCATCTGAATGGCTAGCTGTTCATCAAAGAGCATCAGCCACTGAACCTTTACCACGTGCAGAATTACCTTCGTGGCAGCCTGATAACCCCTTGTCTTTGAGTCAATTGATAAAGCATCTGAAACTACCCATCGATAGTTTTTATGCGCTTCGTTTACAGGTTCCTAGCGTCGATCAGATACAGCAACTGAAGGACACCGAAAACTTTAGCTTTGATGGCTTAGAGAATTGGCAACTTAAAGATCGTCTAATCGCTTCCTCAATTCTTCCAGCTTCAGATCAGCAAGATTATGCAAAACTGATCAGCAATCAGGTTAAACGCTTACAGCAAGAGGGTGTGTTGATCGAGGGTAGCTTAGGTGAGTATCAAGGTCAGCAGCTCATTGATGGCTTAGATACTCTGTATGAAGAGTGGGCTGAAAAGCGCCAGCAGTTTAGTCGCGCCTTGGATGCACATCAGGTTCGTTTCTCACATCAAAGTCAATGGGGAGTATTGTCGCTAGAGACTCAATTAGATTGTTTCTATCAAGATCCCAATACTGATGAGATCACACAAATTATTGTACAGAGCAGTAATCTATTTAACTCTGCACAAAAGCGCCGCTGGCCTAATTTTCTGCGTGGTTGGTTGATGCACTTGTTAGCACAGCAGGCGGGTTTCTCGATAACGACACACCTAATGAGTCCAGTAGGTCAGATCACTTTCGCACCGTCTGAATCAGTGGCTGAGGTCGAAAAGACCTTAAGCAAGATATTGGAGTTTGTGCATCTTGGGTTACAAAAGCCTCTTACACTCAGTGTTGAAACGGCGATTGCTTGGTTTGAGCTGCAAGAAAAAAACGATCATGACGATTTTGACGCACCAGAGGTAGAAAACGCCATGATCAAAGCGCTAGAGGAGAGTAGGGGTAAAAGCCGCTTTCTTCACCATCATTGCCTCAGTTTGGCTGAGCTTTGGATGGAAGGTGAGTTTGTCACCTTAGCTGATGGCTTATATGGCGATTTTTATCAGGCGGTGAAGCATCTGAAGAATCTTAAAAAGGAGCCGCGTTAATGAATCAGAAGGTGCAGCTACTGAATCCATTAACCTTTCCACTGAAAGGTCAGGCATTGATTGAAGCCAGTGCTGGAACGGGTAAAACCTTCACGCTGGCATTACTTTACTTACGCTTGATCATCCAACATGGTCAGGAAAACGCCTTTACTCGACCCTTATTACCACCCGAAATTCTTGTTGTCACCTTTACCAATGCCGCAACTGCTGAACTGCGTGATCGTATCCGAGGGCGCTTAGTTGAAGCGGCTGCTGTATTTCAAGGTGAGGATACAGATGATGGGTTATTAACGTCGCTAAAGGACCAAATTCCATTAGCAGATCATCCTAGAGCAGCGCGGCAGCTAACGATGGCGGCGCAATGGATGGATGAGTCTGCTATCTCTACCATTCATGGATGGTGCTATCGCATGTTAAAAGAACATGCCTTTGATAGTGGTAGTGCGTTTGAACCGAATTTAGAAACTAACGAAAAGGAATGGCAACAACGCGCTTCTGAAGATTACTGGCGTTGTGAGGTCAATCCACTGCCTTTATCTGAGTTAAAGCAACTCTTGTCCTGCTGGAAATCGCCGAAGCTGCTATTTGATGATGTCTATTCCTGCTTAGATAAGCTGGATTATATTGATGCACCAGCCGGATCTTTGTTTAACCTGTTGACTCAATTTAATCAAAACCTAGCTAAGATAGTGTCTGGTCTAAAAAACGAATGGCTTCAGCAGGATTATATCGGTCAACTGCAGCAGCTTTTTGATCAAGAGGCTAAACAAAAAGCCTTTAAATTAACTAGCCTGAACGCGGGTCATCGTAAATCAATACTTGATAAGCTTCAGGCATGGCTGGATGAGCCATCGATGCTTGATCCAGAATGTTTCAAGGGGTCAAGCGGACTTCGTATGACTTCAGAGGGGGTCGCAGAGATATGGAATGAAGGCTTTGAGCCGCCGGTTGGTCATCCTGCTTGTGTTGCCATGACGCAGCTTAAGCAGCAGATGGAAAATTTGCCCAAGCTGAAACCTCAACTACTAGCCCATGCAGCTCATGCGATTGCAAAACGTATCGAGCAGAGTAAAAAACAGTCCAATAGCCTAAGTCAAAATGACTTGTTACTGCATTTGGATAGGGCACTCTCTTCTGCACAGGGAGAGCAACTAGCGGCGGCAATACGAAAGCAGTTTCCGGTTGCCTTAGTGGATGAGTTTCAAGACACTGATCCTGTTCAGTATCGTATTTTTCGTCGTATCTATTTAAAAGCTTCTCAACAAGATTTAACACCCGATCAAGCGCTCGGTTTCTTTATGATTGGCGATCCGAAGCAGGCGATCTATGCGTTTCGGGGCGCTGATATCTATACCTACCTTCAGGCACGTCAAGACAGTGAAGGGCATCATTACACCTTGGGAACCAACTTTCGCTCCTGTCATGAATTAATTCAGTCGGTTAATAGTGTGTTTGCTTTGGGTGATCAGCGTGAAAAAGGCGCTTTTCTATTTAAGTCTGAATCTACCGATCCTGTTCCCTTTCTGCCTGTAAATACCGGAAAAAAAGAGTTGCCCGGTCTTCAGGTTAAGGGTGTGCAGGTATCTTCTTTGCAAGGATGGTTGATTAGTAAGGAAGATAGCAAGCTGACCAAATCAAAAACTAACGAGACGCTTGCGCAAGCAACCGCCTGTCAAATTGCAGAGTTACTAACCTTAGGGCAGCGAGGCGAAGCCTTACTTCCTAACGAAAACTCTGACGGAGATACAAAAGATCAGTGGCGTGCTGTTCAACCCTTTGATTGTGCCGTGCTTGTGAATAGTTTTACTGAAGCTAGCCTCATTCGCAAAGCCTTACAGCGAGTGGGTATTGCCAGTGTCTATCTATCGGATCGATCCAGTGTATTTCGTTCTTGGATAGCGGCAGAAGTGTTTGAACTCTTAAGAGCAACGGCTGATCCTTTAAATGAACGGCGAATCCGAACAGCCTTGGCAAGCCCACTATTGCGTTTAGATATTGAATCCTTAAACCGTCTTAATGAAGATGAGTTCTATTGGGAAAGTTTTGCAGGGTGTTTTTTGGATTATCAAATCCTTTGGCAAAAACAAGGCGTATTGCCTTTGGTGTATCGCTGGATTCAGGATTTTAATTTAGCCAAGGGTGTTGGCTCGCGTGATCAAGGGGAAAGAGAACTTACGGACCTGCTTCATTTAGGAGAGTTATTGCATCAAGCAGCGAGTAGCCTTGATGGCGAACAAGCGCTGATTCGTTATCTAGAAGAGGCGATCCTTGATCCTGATGAGAGCAGTGAAGCACAACAACTTCGTCTAGAAACTGATGGACAATTGGTTCGAGTGGTGACTATTCATAAATCCAAAGGATTGGAGTATCCCTTGGTGTTCTTGCCCTTTATAGGGGAAACCCGCAAAGCCAAAAAACAAGACAGTGTGCTGGTGACTCATTCAGAGTCGTCAGAACCGCAAGTTCACCTAACGGTTTCTGATGAGGTTTTAGAGCAAGCCGATCAAGAACGTTTAGCCGAAGATCTTCGTAAACTTTACGTGGCTTTGACTCGGGCACGGTATGTAAACTGGTTAGGCTTAGCAGGAACTGATGGATTTAATGCATCGGCCATTGCTTACTTATTGAATGCATCGGCTGATGATTTAAGCGACAAAATTACTCAACTAAGTGACCTGCAATTGCTCGATTTGCCCGATCAATGGCCTGCGCCTTGGCAAGCTGAACAGTCTACAACTGTGTTTTCAGCAAGACCTGCTCCGGCCATATCTTATGATCCTTGGTGGATTGCGAGTTATTCTGCCTTAAAGCACAACTCCAGTTATGTGATTGAATCGGCTCAACAGGATCAACTCAGCGAAGAGCAAGACAAAAATGATCCGTTGATTATACATCCAGCAGATAACCAAAAAACCATGCATACACTCCCTAAAGGTAGTCATATCGGAACCTTCCTTCACAGCTTGTTGGAGTGGGCGGCAGAGCTGGTTTATGAGGATGAAAATGGAGCTATTCAACAAGGCTTTGGTGCACTCTTGCAGCCCGATCTTGATGAGCAGCACTATGAGGCACTTCGGCTAAAGTGTCAGCAGAGAAATCTAGAAGAGTGGACCCGTTGTTTGTGGGAATGGTTAAGGCTCTTTGTCAAAACCCCTTGGCAGTTTCCAGTAAATGGATCATCGCAAAACGCCGAAGAGCTAGATTCGGAATCCTTTAATTTAGCAAAATTGCCGCCTGACAAAATGAGTGTGGAGATGGAGTTCTGGTTTGCCAGTCACGAAGTTAGCACTTTGAGTTTAGATAAGTGGGTCACAGAAAACACACTGGGAGGTAAAACCCGACCTTTACTTCAACCCAATCAGTTGAACGGTATGTTAAAAGGCTTTATCGACTTATTGGTAGAGCACCAAGGGCGTTACTATGTGATCGACTGGAAATCAAACTGGCTAGGTGAAAATGATACATCTTACAGTGACGAGTCGATGCAAAAAGTGATCTTGGAAAAACGCTATGACCTTCAGTATGTTTTGTACCTGTTGGCGTTGCATCGCTATTTAAGATGTCGCTTACCTGACTATAACTATGATCAGCATATTGGTGGGGCGGCTTACTTCTTCTTAAGAGGCAATGAAGCAGATTCTCAGGGTGTGTTCTTTGATAAGCCCGACCGCAAGGTTGTTGAAGGTTTAGATCGTTTGTTTTCCGGCCACTCTCTATATGAAAGTCCGTATGAAAGCCAGCATGAAAAGGTGGCTAAATGATCATGAAAGATGATGTGCTGTGGCCACTGGAAGAGCTTAAGCAGTTAGGTCTTTTAAGATCTTTAGACCTCGCGTTAAGTCGCTATATTGCAGAAGAAACCAACGAAACAGATAACGCGGTGCTCTTTGCGATTGCCTTAACCAGTGAACGTAACGGGCACGGTGATGTTTGTCTAGATCTTATTGATCGAGTGCAAAATCATGAACTGATAACACTGCCTGAGTATTCAAAACTGAATGAATGGTTGGTTTCTATCAAATCCCTAACCGCTGAGGACTGGTGGATTCGATTAAGTGGGTCAACGGCGATACAGGTTATAGGTTCAGAAAAATCTGATCAAGAATCTACATCTCCGTTGGTGTTATCTGGATCCGTGTTATCTGGATCGCTTGATCGCCCCAGACTGTATTTAAGACGTTACTGGAGTTATGAAGTACAGGTTAAAGCATCGATAAATCAACGTCTCGTTTGCCTGCATGAACATCCCAAAGCCTTAATGCATCAGCTGTTAAGCGTGCTATTTGCTTCAACTCAACAGCAGCCCGACTGGCAGAAATTCGCCTGTGCTTTAGCAGCGCGACGCTCATTTGCGGTAATCACTGGTGGTCCCGGTACTGGAAAAACAACCACCGTTGTTCGGTTGTTGGCACTGTTACAGGCGCTGGCGCTAGAGCAAAATTTGCCCACCTTAGAGATCGCTTTAGCCGCGCCTACAGGAAAGGCTGCCGCTCGTCTGAATGCATCTATTTCTACTCAAATAGAGTCTTTACCCTTTGATCAGCTAACACAGCATTCTGATCAGCTTAAACAACGCATTCCGACAGAGGTGACAACGCTGCATCGTTTATTAGGGCCCATTCCCAATAGTCGACGTTTTCGCCATCATGCACAGCATCCATTACCGATGGATTGTATCGTCGTCGATGAAGCCTCGATGGTAGATCTGGAAATGCTGGCTACCTTAGTGGCTGCCTTAAAACCCACGGCACGTTTAATTCTGTTAGGCGATAAAGATCAACTGGCTTCAGTAGAGGCGGGCGCGGTGTTAGGTGATCTCTGTCATCATGCGGTTCATGGAAGCTATTCTGCGGATACCGCTGAATGGTTAGAACAGGTCACTGGAGATCAATTGCCAGAGAATTATCTGGTTAAGCAACAGAGTCGAGACATAGATCAAGCGATCACCATGCTGCGTTATAGCCATCGTTTTTCTGCCGAGGGTGGAATTGGTGCACTGGCACACCTTGTTAATCAGAGTGAGTATCAAGGTCAGAAAGTTGCGGATTCATTAGCAGCATTGAAGCAGATCTTTACTCAACAACCCGAGCAACTTCATCAATACCAAGTCAGTAGTGCGACCGATTCATCCTTTTCTGAATTGATCATTCGAGGTTATCGCGGTTATCTAGAAACACTGACGCAGGCGCGACCAGAGGCTAATGCAGACTCGACAGCTTTTGATCACTGGGCCGAAAGCGTATTAAAAGCACACACTCAATTCCAATTGCTGTGTGCCGTTAGAGAAGGGCCTTGGGGGGTAAATCCCTTAAATAGTTGGATTACACAAATTCTCACGAAAGCGGGTTTGATCAAAGAAACGCAATCTTTGTGGTATGAAGGTCGTCCGGTGTTAGTGACGCAAAATGATTACAACCTGCGTTTAATGAATGGTGATATCGGCATTGCGCTGAAACGACCCGTGATGCAAGCGGATGTTAATGAACAGGGTGAAAGTGCAGCCGCCTTGCGAGTTGTCTTTCCGACGTCTGATGGTGGAATTCGATGGGTCATGCCTAGCCGTCTGCAAGCGATTGAGACAGTGTTTGCTATGACAGTGCATAAATCACAAGGATCAGAGTTCAAGCATACGGCATTGGTGTTACCCGACCAGCCGAATCCTGTGTTGACTCAGGAGTTGATCTATACCGGCATAACCCGTTCAAGAGAGGTTTTCAGCTTAGTTTACAGTCGAGAAACAGTATTATGCCAAGCCCTGACCTCGCGAGTTAAGCGATTGAGTGGCTTGACGTTTAACTGATGGTTAAGAGCTAGGCGTTTTTAGGCAGCTTGAAGATTATTGATTAAGCTTTCAAGCTGCTGGAAACGCTCTTCAACACTTGGCATTTTAATCGTAAAGCGTAACCCTGTTGGACCATCGAGCTTGAAGATCTGTGGCTGGCGCTGAATCAGTTGGATTAAGCGCATCGGATCAACCTTAGGTTCACTGTCGAACTCAATTTTGCCACCCTTATCATTGGCATCTAACTTCAAAATACCTAAGGCTTCAGCACTGAGCTTCAAGGCGGTCATGCGGAAAAGATGCTTGGTGGGTTCTGGCAGTAGACCAAAACGATCAATCATTTCCACCTGAATCTCTTCAAGCTGATGTGCGCTGCGAGCGTTGGCGATGCGCTTATACAGCATCAAACGGTTGTGAACGTCAGGCAAATAGTCTTCGGGAATGATCGCTGAAAGATGCAAGTTCAACTCACAACCATGCTGTAATGGCTTGTCTAAATTAGGTGTTTTTCCTTCACGTATCGCTTCAACAGCTTGCTCTAACATCTCCATATATAAGCCAAAACCTATGGTTTGCATCTGGCCACTTTGATCTTCACCTAGCAGTTCACCCGCGCCACGTATCTCAAGGTCGTGAGTTGCAAGGGTGAAGCCTGCACCCAGTGTAGATGCTTCAGAAATGGCTTCAAGACGACGCTGTGCATCCTCAGTCATATTGCGAGCTTCAGGTGTTAGTAGGTAGGCGTAAGCCTGATGATGAGATCGACCGACACGACCACGAAGCTGGTGTAACTGCGCCAAGCCAAATTTGTCGGCTCGCTCAATAATAATGGTGTTGGCGTTGGGGATGTCGATACCGGTTTCGATGATAGTGGTACAAACCAATACATTAAAACGTTTGTGATAGAAATCGCCCATCACCTGTTCGAGTTCACGTTCACGCATTTGACCATGACCTATGGCAACACGAGCCTCAGGAACGAGAGCATCCACTTCGGCAGCCACTTTGTCGATGGATTTAACTTCGTTATGTAAATAGTAAACCTGACCACCACGAAGTAACTCTCGAAGAATCGCCTCTTTTAACAAGGCTGGCTCTGATTGACGCACAAAGGTTTTGACTGATAAACGACGCGCAGGTGGTGTGGCAATAATAGACAGGTCGCGCATACCCGACATTGCCATGTTCAAGGTTCTGGGAATTGGCGTTGCAGTCATGGTAAGAATGTCTATTTCAGCTCGCAGAGCTTTAATTTTTTCTTTCTGCTGGACACCAAAGCGATGTTCTTCATCGATGATCAGTAAGCCTAGATTCTTAAAGGTTAGGCTGCCTTGCAGTAATTTATGCGTACCGATCAGAATATCAACTTGGCCTTCGCTAAGTTGTTGCCCGATAGTTTGTTGTTGTTTAGCACTTCTAAATCGAGAGATTAGCTCTACATTAATCGGCCAGTCCGCAAATCTATCACGGAAATTCTCGAAATGTTGCTGCGCTAGTAGTGTAGTTGGCACTAGTACAGCGACCTGTTTACCGGCTTGTGCAGCAATAAAAGCTGCTCGCATCGCCACTTCTGTTTTACCAAAGCCAACATCACCACAGACTAAGCGATCCATAGGTTTGATGTCGCGCATATCGCGAATAACCGCTTCGATAGCACTGGCTTGATCCGGCGTTTCTTCAAATGGAAAGGCTGAAGCAAAACGGGCGTAGTCTTCTTCGGGGAAATCAAACGAGAAGCCTTGTCTGGCATTTCTGCGAGCATAAATATCTAACAGCTCTGCTGCCGTATCACGAACTTTTTCAGCCGCTTTTCGGCGTGCTTTACTCCATTGTTCAGTGCCTAAGCGATGCATCGGTGCCAGTTCATCAGTTGCACCGGTGTAGCGACTGATCAGGTGCAATGAAGAAACGGGTACATAGAGCTTAGCTTCATTCGCATATTCAAGCGTTAAAAATTCGTTTACCTGTCCATCGATTTGAATGCTTTGCAGTCCGCGATAGCGACCGACACCATGATCAAGATGAACCACTGGAGCATCCATGGTTAATTCAGATAGATGACGAATAACCTGATCAGATTGTTCTTTATCACGTTGGCGTCGGCGACGTTGAAAGATTTGTCGACCAAAGAGTTGCGTTTCAGTGATTAAGTGAAAGATCTGATCAATCGAGATTCCCTGATCTAAAGGAAAGTCGGTAATACCCAGTTTGACAGGTTGTTTGGCGAAGTCTTGCCATGAATCAACTAAAGCTGCTGTGAGTCCTGTTTTTCTGAGCAAGTCTAATAAAGACTCACGACGACCCGCAGATTCTGCACAGATCAGAATGTGAGCCTTAGGCTGTTGATCGATGAGTTGCTTAAGCCGAGATAAAGGCTGATCACTGCCGGGTTCAGCGGTTAAGTCGGGTGGCGTCGAGCAGGGGAGATTATCTCGTCCCGGACGACGTTCTTCTGCATCTACTGAAAGTCGCAAACGACCATAAGACTTTAACTGATTAAGAAGTGTATCTGGCGGTAGATAAATTTGATCTGGCGCTAAAATCGGTCTTTGCACATCAAAGTTACGATCTTCAAAACGGCTACGGACTTCACTGTGGAAATGTTTAGCGGCTTGATCAATACCGGCTTCTTCAACAATTAAAGTTTGTTCAGGTAAGTAATCAAAAAGGGTCGATAACTCATCAAAAAATAGAGGTAAATAATATTCTATACCAGAAGGTGCCATGCCTTCAGAAACATCGCGATAAACAGGGCAGCGAGTAAAATCAACTTCAAAACGCTCGCGCCATTGCTGCTTAAATAAGCGAATGGATTGCTCATTAAAGGGATATTCGCGTGCGGGGAGTAAACGAACTTGGTCTAATGTGTCTACAGAACGCTGACTTTCAGGATCAAATGTTCTTAAGGTTTCAATTTCATCATCAAACAGGTCGATTCGAAAAGGGACGTCACTACCCATCGGGAAGATATCGATGATTGAGCCACGTACCGCAAATTCACCATGTTCAAACACCGTATTGACTGCTTGATATCCTGCATGGGTCAATTGCTTGCGAAGTTCTTCAGGGTTGAAAGCTTGTCCTGCATCTAAGCTTAAACTATGTCCGGTGATGAAGGTTTTCGGCGCTATGCGCTGCATTAAAGTCGACACGGAAACAATTAACACGCCTCGCTTCATTGATGGTAGGCGATAGAGCGTTTCTATACGTTGAGAGATGATATCTTGGTGAGGTGAAAAACTATCATAAGGTAGTGTTTCCCAGTCAGGGAAAAGTAGGATCTCTTGATCGTTTTGGCAAAAAAATCGAGTTTCCTCACGAACGCGCAACGCCGTTTCATTATCTTTACATACCATTAACACCAGTCCTTGATGTTGCTGCTCTAAGAGTTGCTGCAACAAAAGACCGGTACTACAGCCAGTGACTTGACCTAAACGTTTAATGTCGCCAGCAGAGTGAGGCAGGGCGTAAGAAAAAGCAGTTAGCACAATTTGCTCCCGATAGGATCTGAAATCAATAAGTCTCAAGGGGTTATAGTTTACCGAATAGTGCCTAAAAACACAGACGCTTTTATAAACAGATGGCGCTATACGTTATATTTCTATGATCTGACCAAAGTCTATCGAATCTGATTTGATCCAGCTGCCCTAAACAGGGATAATGCGCCAACGCAAAATTAGAGCCTTTAAAATTCGGAGCAAGCTTGTGAGCCAAGAACTGATATTAGCGGACTGGAATGCGCGTGAATCAATTGCTGAAGCAATGATTCCACTAATCGGTAGACTCTACCGTGAGCGTAACGTTGAAATTTCTGTCTACGGACGAGTAATCGTTAAACGTTCTGTCATTGACATTATCAAAGCACATCGCTTTGTCAGACAGGTCGAAGAAGAAGAGTTGTCTGTTGTAGATACCTTCCCTGTGTTGGAAGTGGTCAGTGGTCTTGACCTTCACAATGCGCATGTCGATATCGCTAAGTTGGCGGTAAAATTCCGTTCATCTGCTGCAGGTCGTTCATTAGAGCAATTCATTGCTGATGAGTTAGCTGATGGGGTTGGTCCTATCGATAACCGTAAGCCGGTTGATGTCGTTCTTTATGGTTTTGGTCGTATCGGTCGAATTCTGGCGCGTCAATTAGTTGATCGTGCGGGTATTGGTCACAGTATGCGTTTACGTGCAATCGTTGTTCGTAAAGGTAAGGCAGAAAATGACCTAGAGAAGCGTGCAAGCCTATTGCGTCGTGACTCTGTTCACGGGTCTTTCAAGGGCACTATTCAAGTTGATGAGCAAAATCAGTGCATCATCGCAAACGGTGTTTCTATTCAGGTAATTTTTGCTAGCCAGCCTGAAGATGTTGATTACACTCAATACGGCATCAATGATGCGTTGGTGATCGATAACACTGGTATGTTCCGTGACGCAGAAGCGATGTCTCGTCATCTGAAAGCCAAAGGTGCTGCTAAAGTTCTTTTGACTGCACCTGGCAAGAACATGAAAAATATAGTTATGGGTGTTAACCATCAGGATATCGCTGCTGAAGATACCGTTCTTTCTGCTGCCTCTTGTACCACGAATGCGATTGTTCCTGTGCTTAAAGCGCTTCAAGATAAGTACGGCATTGAGAACGGTCATGTTGAGACAGTTCACTCTTACACCAATGATCAGAATTTGATCGATAACTACCACAAAGGTAGCCGTCGCGGTCGTGCTGCTGCATTGAACATGGTTATCACGGAAACAGGTGCTGCCAAGGCAGTTTCTAAAGCCTTGCCAGAATTGGAAGGTAAGCTAACCGGTAACGCCATTCGTGTTCCAACGCCTAACGTTTCAATGGCGATTCTAAACTTGAATCTTAAGTCTGAAGCGCAGCGTGATGAGCTGAATGATTACCTTCGCTATATCGCATTGCATTCTGGTCTTCAGAAGCAAGTGGATTACAGTAACTCTCCAGAAGCGGTTTCCTCAGACTTTGTAGGTTCTCGTGCTGCTGGTGTGGTTGATGCGTTAGCGACAATTGCTGAAGGTAATCGTTGTGTTCTTTATGTTTGGTACGATAACGAGTACGGCTATAGCTGTCAGGTTATTCGTATGGCTCAGTACATTTGCAACACGACGCTGAAACCTTATCCAGTTGAGCCTGTTGCATAATCAATTGGTAAGATTCTTTTCAAAACGCCGCTTAAATGCGGCGTTTTTGTTTATGTATGCTTAAAGTGAATATCTTTATAGCAAATTCATCTACCTATGTAAGCAACTTACAACTTTAGAATGCACAATGCTAGTGCGTATCCGGTAGAAAAATTACAAGAATATCAGGTATACTAACAAAGTTTTTTGGTGGAGTTTTGGTTTGCTTGATAAAGATAATTGTTTTCATTTAAGTGGTGCTAAATGAACAACTTTTTTATATCAGGCATAAAAGAAATTTCAAAATTCTTAGTTAGATTGGGTGAGGCGAATGATCAGGATCAAGAAAGGTCTGGATCTACCGATTACGGGCGAACCGGCACAGACGATTGAAGATGCTGTAAAGGTAAGCTCTGTCGCTCTTGTAGGCTATGATTACGTTGGGATGAAACCAACCATGGCTGTCAAAGAAGGCGACCGAGTTAAGCTTGGGCAGGTGATCTTTACCGATAAAAAAACCGAAGGCGTTCAATATACAGCTCCGGGTGCAGGTGTGATCAAAGCGATCAACAGGGGTGAACGTCGTGTTTTGCAATCCGTAGTCATAGAACTGGATGCTGAAGAAGAAGCAGTTGAATTTAACCGTTATGAAGATGGTCAGCTTGCTTCGTTAACACGTGAACAAGTCAAAGAAAATCTTATTCAATCAGGTCTGTGGACTGCATTGCGTACTCGACCTTTTAGCAAAGTTCCTGCTGCTGATTCAGTGCCTCATTCAATATTTGTCACTGCAATGGATAGCAATCCCTTGGCTGCTGATCCTCAAGTGGTCATAGCTGAGCAGGCAGACGCCTTTAAGCAAGGTCTAACTCTATTGACCAAGCTAACTGATGGTAAAGTGTTTTTATGTAAAGCACCCAATGCCAATATTCCAACAGCTGATGGCGTAACGACCGAAGAGTTTGAAGGCGTCCATCCTGTAGGTAACCCTGGAACACACATTCACTTCTTAGATCCTGTATCTCAGAAGAAAACCGTGTGGTATATCGGTTATCAAGACGTTATAGCCTTTGCTAAACTATTTACTACGGGTCGATTGCATCTTGATCGCGTTGTCGCTCTTGCAGGTCCTCAAGTTGAAAAACCTGTATTGGTTCGTACCCGTGTTGGTGCATGTTTGACTGAGCTAACTCAGGGTAGATTGCGTAACGGTAAGAACAGAATTATCAGTGGTTCAGTTTGGAATGGCTTATCAGCTAATGGACCTCTGGCGTATCTAACTCGCTATGCAAATCAAATCTCTGTGCTGTTAGAAGGTGACAAGCGCGAGTTTATGGGGTGGGTTGCTCCTGGAACGAACAAGTTCTCTGTTTTGAATATGTTTGCATCCAAGCTATCTCCTGGTAAGCGTTTTGATTTCACTACGACAACCAATGGTTCAGAGCGTGCAATGGTTCCAGTGGGTCAGTTCGAAGAACTGATGCCTCTTGATATTCTGCCGACTCAGTTGATGCGTGCACTGGTCACTGGTGACATCGTGCTTGCCATGCAACTGGGTTGTCTTGAATTGGATGAAGAGGACGTTGCACTCTGTAGCTTTGCCTGTGTAGGTAAATACGAGTACGGCCCCATTCTCCGTGACAATCTGACGCGCATTGAAAAAGAGGCGTAGGAGACAGGCATGAGTATTAGAGCTGTTTTAGACAAAATGGAGCCGCATTTCCACAAAGGCGGTAAATATGAAAATTGGTATGCGCTTTACGAAGCGGTAGATACCATTTTTTACACGCCTGGCAAGGTCACGCGTGCTGGGTCTCATGTACGTGATGGTGTAGACCTCAAACGTATGATGATTCTGGTATGGATGTGTACTTTCCCTGCCGTATTTTTCGGTCTTTACAGTGTCGGTTTACAAGCCAATACTGCAATGGCTAACTTAGGTATCACAGAAGCAACTGGTTGGCGTGGTTCAATCCTAACAGCACTGACTAGCTACGATGCTACCAGTACGTGGGATAACATCATTCACGGTGCTGTTTATTGGTTACCTATTTATGCAGTGACCTTTATTGTCGGTGGTTTCTGGGAAGTTCTCTTCGCTATGAAGCGTGGACATGAAGTCAACGAAGGTTTCTTCGTCACTTCAATTCTTTTCTCATTGATCCTACCAGCAACAATTCCTTTGTGGCAGGTAGCTCTCGGTATCACCTTTGGTGTGGTCATCGGGAAAGAGGTGTTCGGTGGTACAGGTAAAAACTTCCTGAACCCTGCACTAACGGGACGTGCTTTCCTATACTTTGCTTATCCGGCGCAAATTTCAGGTGACTCCATCTGGACTGCGGTAGATGGTTTCTCTGGTGCAACTCCTCTAGCACTGGCTGCTGAGGGTGGTGTTGAGGCTATCTTGGCTGCTGATGTAACTTGGTTTAATACATTTATTGGTACGATACAGGGTTCTGTAGGTGAGGTTTCAACGCTCGCCATAATGATCGGTGGTGCCATTATTATGTTTGCCAAGATTGCTGCCTGGCGAATCGTCGCAGGTGTGGCCTTAGGTGTCATCGGTACAACCTTGTTGTTTAATGCCATAGGTTCTGACACTAACCCAATGTTTAGTCTTCCTTTCTGGTGGCACTTTACTATTGGCGGTTTAGCGTTTGGTATGTTCTTTATGGCAACTGACCCAGTGTCAGCATCTATGACGAACACTGGTAAATGGGTTTTCGGTGCATTGATTGGTGTAATGACCATTCTGATCCGTGTTGTAAACCCTGCTTTCCCAGAAGGTATCATGCTGGCTATTCTGTTCGCCAACCTGTTTGCACCTCTAATCGACAACTTTGTCGTGCAGGCGAATATCAAACGGAGGATGTTGCGTAATGTCGTCTAACAAAGACTCTATCGGAAGAACGGTTATCGTTGCACTTGTGCTTTGTGTAGTCTGTTCTGTCGTTGTATCGGCTGCAGCAGTTATGCTCAGACCGATGCAGCAATTTAATATGGATCAGGATCGTAAATCTAATATTCTGCGTGCAGCAGGTATTGTAGATCCTAGCAAAACGGTTGATGAACTGTTTGAGCAGATCACTACGCGTATTGTTGATCTTCGCACAGGTCAGTTCACTGAAGAATTCATCCCAGAGGCTGAAAACTTCCGTCGTGCTGCAGGTGATCCATCTATGTCTCGCTCACTCAGCCGAGGTGAAGATGTTGCTTCGATCAAGCGTCAACCTATGCTGATGCCTGTTTACATCGTTGAGGCAAATGATGGCTCTATCGAGAAGCTAATTTTGCCAGTTCATGGTTATGGCCTTTGGTCTACCATGTTTGGTTTCTTGGCACTTGAAGGTGATTTGAATACCGTTGCCGGACTTGGTTTCTACGAGCATGCAGAAACACCAGGCTTAGGTGGTGAAATCGATAATCCATCATGGAGAGCTTCTTGGGTCGGCAAACAAATTTTTGCTGAAGGCCAAAAAGACAATCCTGCACTTCGCGTTGTAAGAGGCGCTGTTGATACCTCTGAGCGGGGTGCAGAGCATCGTATCGATGGTTTGGCAGGTGCTACTCTGACCGCTAATGGTGTGACCAATATGATTCAGTTCTGGTTAGGCGAATCTGGTTTTGGTCCTTTCTTAGCTAACTTGCGTGCAGCCAGTGATATGGATGCATCTGAGTTAGTTGAACAGGATGCTGATGCAGACGTTCTTGAAGTGGATGAGGTGTAATCATGTCGAATACTAAAGAAATCGTCATTACGCCGCTGTTTAAAAACAACCCCATTGCTTTACAGGTATTGGGTGTTTGTTCAGCATTGGCTGTGACAACTAATATGAATAATGCGGTGGTTATGACCCTTGCGGTTGTTGCAGTTGCTGCCTTGTCTGGTATGTTCATATCCATTATTCGTAATCAGATTCCAAGCAATATTCGTATCATCGTACAGATGACAATCATTGCGTCTCTGGTAATCGTTGTTGACCAAGTCCTAAAGGCGGTTGTTTACGATGTCTCTAAACAGCTTTCTGTATTCGTAGGTTTGATCATTACCAACTGTATTATCTTGGGTCGTGCTGAAGCCTTTGCGATGAAGAATCCTCCTATTCCCAGCTTTATTGATGGGGTAGGTAATGGTCTTGGTTATGGTGTGGTGCTGTTATTCGTAGCTTTCTTTAGAGAGCTTTTCGGTGCTGGTACTCTATTCGGTTACGAAATTCTTCCTCTGGTAACTAATGGTGGTTGGTACTACAGCAACGGTATGATGTTGTTACCTCCAAGTGCATTCTTCCTGATCGGTATCATGATTTGGTTGATTCGTACTAAATACCCAGAGCAGGTTGAGAAGCCTGATTTTGTTATCGCTCCGAACACTCGTAAGGAGGCTGTGTAAGTCATGGAACAGTATATCAGTCTTGCTGTACGTGCCATTTTCGTTGAGAACATGGCGCTGGCATTCTTCTTGGGGATGTGTACCTTCTTGGCCATCTCTAAGAAGATCCAAACTTCGTTTGGTCTAGGTGTTGCTGTTGTTGTGGTATTGTTGATCACAACTCCTGTAAACAACTTGATCTATAACTACTTGCTTCGTGAAGGTGCATTGAGCTGGGCAGGTTACCCTGATGTAGATTTAAGCTTCTTAGGCTTTATTTCTTACATCGGTATCATTGCAGCGATGGTACAAATCCTTGAAATGTTCTTGGATAAGTATGTACCAGTACTATACAACGCTTTAGGTGTATTCCTGCCGTTGATCACAGTTAACTGCGCTATTTTGGGTGCGGCTCTGTTCATGGTAGAGCGTGATTACACCTTCGGTGAGTCTGTTGTATATGGTGCTGGAGCTGGTATTGGTTGGGCGTTAGCTATTACTGCGCTGGCCGGTATTCGTGAAAAGCTCAAGTACAGTGATGTGCCTGAAGGACTGCGTGGCCTGGGTATCACCTTCATTATTGTTGGTTTGATGTCTCTTGGCTTTATGTCGTTCTCCGGCGTATCGCTTTAATCCACTGGAATTCAATGATAAGGGTGGAATAAGCTGATGAATGCAGAAATTATTCTGGGCGTAGTAATGTTTACTGCCTTGGTGCTAGCGATGGTTGCTATCATCTTGGCTGCACGCTCAAAATTAGTTAGTGCTGGTGATGTCACTATTGAAATCAATGGTGACCCAGATAAAACAATCGTTGTACCAGCGGGCGGTAAACTGCTGAACGCTCTGGCAGATAAGGGTGTTTTCCTAGCCTCTGCCTGCGGTGGTGGTGGTACTTGTGCGCAGTGTAAATGTGAAGTTCATGAAGGTGGTGGCTCTATGTTGCCGACTGAAGAAACTTACTTTACTTTGCGTGAAGCTAAAGAGGGATGGCGTTTATCTTGTCAGGTTCCTGTTAAGCAGAACATGAAAATTCAGGTTGAAGACGATGTCTTTGGCGTGAAAAAGTGGACCTGTACTGTTGAGTCTAATCCTAACGTTGCTACGTTTATCAAAGACCTTACCCTGCGTTTGCCTGAGGGTGAGAATGTAGATTTCCGTGCAGGTGGTTATGTTCAGTTAGAATGCCCACCGCACGTGGTTAACTACAAAGACTTTGATATTGACGAAGAGTATCGAGGCGATTGGGATAAGTTTAATATGTGGCGATACGTTTCTAAGGTAACTGAACCGACGATTCGTGCCTACTCTATGGCAAACTATCCTGAAGAGCGTGGCGTTGTTAAGTTCAATATCCGTATTGCTTCTCCACCACCAGGCACTGACTTACCACCAGGAATCATGTCATCTTATGTTTTCTCGTTGAAACCAGGCGATAAAATTGATGTATATGGTCCATTTGGTGAATTCTTTGCCAGAGATACCGACAATGAAATGGTGTTTGTTGGCGGTGGTGCGGGTATGGCACCAATGCGCTCACACATTTTCGACCAGTTAATGCGTTTGAAAACTAAGCGTAAAATTACTTTCTGGTACGGTGCTCGTTCACTTCGTGAAGCATTTTACATCGAAGAGTTTGATAAGCTTGCGGCAGAAAATCCAAACTTCACCTGGCACTTGGCTCTTTCTGATCCTCTGCCTGAAGATAACTGGACCGGCCCAACTGGCTTTATCCACAACGTATTGTATGAAAACTATCTGAAGGATCATGAAGCTCCAGAAGATTGTGAATACTACATGTGTGGACCACCAATGATGAACTCTGCGGTAATTAAGCTACTCGAAGACATGGGTGTAGAGCCGGATAATATCCTATTGGATGATTTCGGCGGCTAAACATAGCCAACGCCCTACTAAGTTCGATAAAATGGCCGGTAACGATAGTTCCGGCCATTTCTGTTTTATGTACAGGATGTACTGTATGCCGCGAGCGCATGGATGCGCAGGAGCGGCGTGTTGGGGTTGCACCCAACTTTTTCGGAGGTTTTATGGAAGTTTTTATTATTACACTCGTCATCCTATTACTACTCACCTTAGGTATGTCAGTCGGCGTGATTATGGGTCGTAAGCCGATTGCAGGTTCATGTGGTGGTATGAGTGCTCTGGGTATGGTGAAAGAGTGCGATATCTGCGGTGGCGACAAAGAAATTTGTGAAGACGAAGAAGAAAAGCAGCGCATTATTAGTGCGCGTAAGCAAAACCAAACGATGAATCCTGATCTAGCCTATGAGGTTAAATCTAAAGGTTAATTGGCTTTCAGCTCTTAGCTGTTTAGGCTAGAGTGCTAGTGCTGTGCTGATATCAATTGATCCATCGAATTCAATAATCATAAAGGGGATAGCGAATGGCTGAGTATAACTACGATGTCGTAGTCATAGGGTCTGGGCCTGCAGGCGAGGGTGCTGCCATGAACGCAGCCAAGAAAGGCTTGCGTGTTGCAGTAGTTGAAGAACAGGACACTGTTGGTGGTAACTGTACCCATAAAGGCACTATCCCTTCTAAAGCCTTGCGTCACTCTGTAAAGCAGATCATTGAATTCAATACCAACCCGATGTTCCGTGATATCGGCGAGCCGCGTTGGTTCTCGTTTCCGAAAGTATTACGTCGTGCAGAAAAAGTTATTTCTAATCAAGTGATGCT
>REDB01000257.1 GCA_007693685.1 Oceanospirillales bacterium | reverse complement strand
TACGCGAAAAAGTTGAAGATATTTGTAAGAAACGTACTGTCGATGAAGAGATTCGAGTCTGGGTTGCAGGTTGTGCCAGTGGAGAAGAAGCCTATTCTATTGCCATATTATTTGCTGAAACCTTGGGCGAGCGTATTTTAACTCAGCCTTTGCAGATTTTTGCGACCGATATCGATGATGAAGCGTTAAATACAGCAAGACGTGGGTTGTACCCTTCAGCATCATTAGCTTCTTTATCACAGGAAAGGTTAAAACAGTTTTTCCGTCCAATGCAAAAATATTTCGAGGTTAACAAACGCCTTAGAGATATGATTGTATTCGCACGTCACAACTTGGTGGATGATCCTCCTTTTTTGCGACTCGATCTCATTACCTGTCGAAATGTTCTTATTTATTTTGATAATCCGTTGCAGACGCGTGTTCTGCAACGTTTTCATTTTGCCCTAAGGCATCCTGGCTATCTATTTTTAGGGCGATCCGAGAGCATTGCCCAAGCAGAGCAGCTATTTTCTGCGGATAATCGTCGCGAGCGTCTTTTTATTAAGCAAGGTGAGAGTAGCGTTTTACCCGTCTTATCAGCTCAACCTAAACGAGTGTCAGCACCTGTAAACAAAAAACCGGATCATGTCGCCACTGTGTTGGATTCGGTTGCTACCTACTTAGATGCAACCATGGCGTTATGTGACTCATCCGGTCGTGTGATTCATACCGTGGGTCAAGTAGGTCAATATTTCCATTTTCCCGTTGGGAATGCCTCCGCAACTGTTTCAGATGTCATTCTAAACACCTATCAAGGTGAGTTAATGGCATTGCTGCATCGCTTTAAAAAAACCAGTAAGCGGCAGATTGGTCGTCCTCGTGTTCTAGATGATAAAAGCTTTCAGATGGCTGTGCTTCCGGTTTCATTAAGGCTTGATGGATCTTTTGTGGTGATGATCAGTAATGTTGTGTCTAAGAAAGAGATAGACACGCCAGATTTTCAGCCTCCACTTATTCCTGAAATGGAAATGGCTCAAGAACTTACTGCCACAAGAGAACACTTGCAGTCTTTGATTGAAGAGTTAGCGACAGCAAATGAAGAGATGCAGTCTCTAAATGAAGAGGCTCAGGCGGCTAACGAGGAATTACAAGCAACTAACGAAGAGCTAGAAGCTGCTAACGAGGAACTTCAAGCAACTAATGAAGAATTGGTCAGCTTAAATGAAGAGATGAATGTTAAAACTGCCGAATTAATGCAGTTAACGAATGAGTACAGTCACCTTTATGATGCGATTGAGTTTCCAATCCTAGTGTTTGATGATAAGGGTTGCTTACGTCGTTTTAATGCATCTGCAGGACGTCGTTTCAATCTTAGACCGACAGCTATCATGCAGAATGTCGAAAGAATTAGATTTCCTGAGCATCTAAAATCTATTCCTTCGCTGATGCAGTCTGTTCTTGCTCATGGCGATCGAGAGGAAGTCTTGTTAACAGGAGAAGGGCGAACACTCCAGTTGACCGTTACGCCAGGCTTGGATTTACATAGTCGAATTCAATCCTTAGTGGTTACAATTCTTGATATCACCGATGTTGCACAGGCGCAATCAGAGTTAAAAGCGTCACAATCTCGCTTGAACACTTTGATGGAAAACACCACGATATTGATGGCAATGAAGGACTTGAATGGTCGATATCTTTTTGCAAACCGCAGATTCCTTGAAGCTTTTAACCTAAATGAAGATGATTATATTGGTAAGAATGATTTTGAACTCTTTCCAAATACATTCGCTGGCAGTCTTTGGGCGTGTGATCTTGAAGCGATACGAACAGGGCTAGTCAAAGAGCAAGAGCATACCGTTGAGTTGAAAGGTCGTAAGCAGATCTATAGAACGGTACATCAGGTATTGAGAAACAGTGTAGGTCAGCCAGAAGTGATTATCACTGAATCTGAGAACGTGACTCGACGTCGTCATGCTGAAGATCAATTAAAAATAGCTGCTCGTGTTTTTGAAAATGCGGGTGAGGCGATTGCTATAACAGATGGCAACGGTTTTATTCAATCAGTTAATGAGGCATTTACTCGCATTACCGGTTATGACAGCGCTGATTCGGTAGGTCGTTCAATAGGTCGGTTACTCAAATCAGGTCGACATAGTAAAGATTTCTATGAACGCATGTGGTCTGAGTTAAATCATCGGGGGTATTGGCAAGGTGAAATTTGGAATAAGCGTAAGTCAGGTGAGGTCTATCCAGAATGGCTAAACATCAATCGTGTTGAAAATAAAGAAAATGAAGTTGAATACTATGTGGCAGTGTTCTCTGACATTACCGATTTAAAAGATTCTCAACGAAAAGTTGAATTTTTAGCTACCCACGATACCTTAACGAATCTGCCTAACCGTAATCTTTTCCAAGACCGTATAGATCATGCTATAGCTCAGGCGCGCCGACATCAATCAAGTTTAGCATTGCTATTCATTGACCTAGACAACTTTAAATCCATTAATGATACCCAAGGTCATCACGCAGGTGACGAGTTGCTTCTGGAAGCTGCAGATCGACTCAGAAGTGTGGTGAGAGATGTTGATACTGTTGCTCGAATTGGTGGTGATGAATTTACTGTTATTCTGACTGAATGTGCTGTTGAAGATGCCGAAATTATTGCCGTTCGTATTCTGAATGAAATGAATCGCCATTTCCTTATTCAAGGCAGAAAGGTGTTCGTTTCCGCCAGTATAGGCGCTGCTTTTTATCCTCAAGATGCTGAAGATTCATCTGGATTGATTAAAGCAGCCGATACTGCCATGTACCGTGCCAAAGAAGATGGTCGCAATCGATTACAGCTTTTCAGACCTGAGCATCGTACTCATATTCTAAAACAAGCCGCGATTGAAAGTGCGTTGTATGAAGCAATACAAAATAGAAATCTATACCTAGTCTACCAACCCAAGTTTGATGCTAATGATACGAGTCGTGTGGTGGGTGCAGAAGCATTGCTTCGTTGGAATGATAAAACACTAGGCCAGGTGAGTCCTGCTGACTTTATACCGGTAGCCGAAAAAAGTACTCTAATACTGGATTTAGCAAAACTCGTTGAGCAAATGTTGGTCAAACAGTTATTCAATTGGAAACATGAGGGGCTTTATTGCCCGCCTGTTGCCATGAATGTGAGTGCTAGGTCCATTAGAGATAAGGGGTTTGCTGATCGTCTACAAGGTTTATTGAAAGATAATCTTCTTCCACCTTCGTCAGTGCTGGTAGAAATTACCGAAGGTTCTTTAATGACGAAAGAGGGTGAGGAAGCTGAAGGCTTACTATTGCTTCATGACATGGGTATTAAGCTTTCAGTAGATGACTTTGGAACCGGTTATTCATCCTTAAGTTATCTGAAGCGCTTACCCCTAACCGAGTTAAAGATTGATAAGACGTTTGTTGATGGATTAGGTACAGATGAAAATGACGAGGCGATTGCTAAAGCTATATTGGGTATGGCAAAGGCGCTGGGACTTCGAACAGTTGCTGAAGGGGTGGAAACGCAAGAGCAACTAGCTTGGTTGCAACATCATGGTTGCGACCAAATTCAAGGGTATTTGCTATCTAAACCTATTACAGCAGATGAGTTTGGAGCACTGTTGAAAACAAATTCAGAACAAAGAAATAGGGTCAAAAAATGAGCAGCTTACATCGTGGATTTCTTGATGATTGTGAGAAAGAACAACTCCAGTTCTCTGGGGCAATTCAAGCACATGGGGCGCTAATTATTTTATCAAGTAATCTAGAGTTAGCTCATTATTCTGAAAATTTTTTAACTCTTACCGGCCTTGATCCTTATGATTTTGCTGAATCTGTATTAACAAAAACGACTCTGCCAGCCTTGTTCTCATTTTCAAATCAAATTGGCTACCGTACAGAGCTCTTTTCGGCAATAGATACCGAGAAGGGAAGTTTTGACTTGGTCATTACACGTGGTGTACAGAATGAGCTGAATCTTGAGTTCTTCCAGCATCAACTCGACGCCCCAGAATGGGTTTCTCCTCCAGATTTTAAAGGTATTTCGGATCTATCAAGTTTGCAGTCTCTTCGTGAAAAGCTGGTTTATTGGATTGCGGAAGTGACTGGATTTGATCGTGTCATGTATTACCAATTTCTTGAAGGTGGTGATGGCGAAGTTATTGCCGAAGTATCAAAAGGGGGGGCTCATGGCAGTTATCTCGGATTGCGCTTTCCTGCCAGTGACATACCGCTCATTGCTAGACAACTCTACCTGAAAAATCCCTGGCGTGTAATTTATGACGCCAAGTCTGAAAAGATAAGTTTAATAGGTGAAACGAAAGCTGATCTGACCTATTCAGATCTAAGAAGTGTTTCTCCTGTGCATGTGATTTACATGCAAAATATGGGAGATCGTTCATCACTATCCTTCCCGATTAGTGCCGGACAAGAGCTTGACGCCCTAATTTCCTGTCACAGCCATCAGCCAAAAAATTTGCCTCTGAAGCGCTTAGCTGACATTAAAGATGTAGTAAATGAGTTTAACAGGCTACTCAGAAATGCTATCACCACACATCGTGTTCGTTTAGTGGATGAAATTGCTTACAACACCAACCAAATGCTCAAGTCTCTCGAAATGATGGATGAGCAAATGTCTCAGTGGCAATCTTTTAGCGATTGGTTGCTTCAGGAGTTTGATGTAGATGCTGTTATTTGGTCTCACCGACAGTCGTCGTTTAGTGCTGGTATTCCTTTTGAACAACCCTTGATTGAGCAACTTGAGCGTTGGTTTACCTATCACTGCAACGAGTTGGTCTTTTATAAGGATCGCATCAGAGAGTTAATTTCAGCTGATTTATTAACACATATCGCAGGAGCTGCGGGTTTACGAATTCGCATGAAAGACGGTACCAATGCTCATCTATTTTTGTTGAGAATAGAGCAAGTGGATGAGGTGATCTGGGGAGGTAACCCAAATAAACCAGTGGAGTACCATGACGGTGTTCTAGGCATAGCACCCAGACAATCTTTTGGTAAGTGGGTAGAAAAACGTTTGGGCTATAGCCGTGCTTGGGAAAGCGCTACTCGACTTCGTTTACTAAGGTTAAGGGATGAGCTGCAAAGATCCTCTAGCAGAAACATTATCTGGCTATCAGTTGAGGATTCGCATCATGAATAGAGCATTGTTGGAACAGCTAAGGCATCATACCCAAGCTCTGCATAGTCAGCTTGATGGGCATAGGCTTTTAAAAGTATTAATACAAAATGACTTATCAAAAAAGGAGTATACAGAATCGTTAAAAGCACTTTATACACCTCAAAAATCTCTAGAACTCAATCTTGTTGCAGCCTTATCAATTTACTTTCCATCTTATCAATACAGTTTACGTTACCCATTTATTGAAAAAGATTTAATTCAATTAAATGAACAACCTGCCGATAACCCTATATTGGAACTAAATATATCTAATCCATCAATGGCTTTAGGAATACTTTATGTTTTAGAAGGTTCAAAGCTAGGAGGGCGATACATTTTGCGTTGTTTGTCTGATAAACAGCTCCCAACAGCTTTTTTTCAATCTGCTATCAATGACCAAACCTCTGGCTGGAAAGGATTTACTGAATTAACAGCAATAAAAAATATTGAAGAAGAACAAGTAGTCTCTGCAGCAAAAGTCGGTTTTGA
>REDB01000254.1 GCA_007693685.1 Oceanospirillales bacterium | reverse complement strand
GAGCTTTTCAGCGCGATCAAGGATTAGTGCCTGATGGCTTTGCGACACAGTCTTTGCTGCAAAGAATTCAGGGACGCTAGGTAAGTTAAACTCACCATCTCTAAATTTTGGTGAGTTTATGGAAGCACAGCTTAAAACCAGCGAGGTACGCTATTTTTATAATGACGATAGGTATCGCCAAAGCGTGCTTCCAACGCTTCCTCTTCCGGCTCGATCTGCATTTTCACTAATACCAAGATAAAGATCGGTAACATCAAGATAGGTGTGATGCTGCCTAACCAGATCCACCAACCGATCAACATCACCAGCATCCCCATATACATAGGATTTCTAGAATAGCGATAGAGTCCTGTGGTCACTAGATGTGTGGCTGCGCTGGGGCGCATAGGGTTGGGTGTGGTATGAAGTTTTAAGAACAGGCTCAATGACCATAGATCAGATAAACCTGCCAGTACAATCAATACCAGTCCTGCATAACGCCAGGGCATCTCTAGCCATTGATATAGAGGAAAATAACAATTTAGCAGCCACATCAGTGTCGCAAAAAAGAGTAAGTAGACTGGCGGTGGTATTAGAGTTTTGAATCGATTTCGCATAGATCGCTCGTTATCTTTCTAGGTGACTATCTTGATCAATAGAATTTTCGTGAATAACCACTTCACCCCGTGACTGATTTTTCAGTGCCTCTAAAAAGGGTTGTATCTGCTCTATATCACCCGTCACTTCAGCCGTTACTTTTTCAGCATAGCTTATTTCTAGGCTCAGTTCGTATTGATCTGATAGATGTCTCAGTAGTGACTCATGTTCATAAATAACCGATACAACAGCTGAGGATTGTGGACGAACTTCGATAAGTTCAGCGCTATTTAACGGTTCACTGATGGCTTGACTGTAAGCCCTAACAAGACCACCAGCGCCTAACTTAATTCCTCCAAAATAACGCACGACTGTCGCGAGTACATTATCTAAGCCTTTATGCTGTAATACGTTCAACATAGGACGAGCTGCGGTTCCCGAGGGTTCACCATCATCTGATTGACGCACTTGTCCGTTGACGAGCATGGCATAGCAGATGTGGCGTGCATCAGGATGCTGCTGCCATAGAGATTCGACTATCGCTAGACCTTCAGCATGACTATGGATAGGTTCAACTCGGCCGATAAAGCGTGATTTTTTGATTTCAAAATCACTAAATACTGAGTTCTCAAGTGTTCTAGATTGTGACATAAGGCAAGTATTCGACTTATAAAACCCGCAATACTGGTTCCTGCAATGCTGAGAGCTGTTCACGCAATTGCAGTATGTGTTCTCCCCAGTAGCGTTCGGTATTAAACCATGGAAAACTTAGTGGAAACGCGGGGTCTTCCCAGCGACGAGCGAGCCATGCGCTGTAGTGAAGCATTCGCAAAGTGCGAAGCGGTTCAACCAGATGTAATTCTCGTGGATCAAAGTCAGCAAACTCTTGATATCCAGCCAGCACTTCAGCCAACTGAAGCTCACGCTGATGGCGCTCATTCTCACTTAGCAGCATCCATAAGTCCTGCATTGCCGGTGCCATTCGCGCATCATCAAAATCAACAAAATGAGCAAGATCATCACGCCAAAGCAGATTACCGCCGTGGCAATCTCCATGAACTCGTATGCTTTTGATATCGTCAAAGCGCTGGAAAGCCTCTTCTATTTTCTGCATCAGATCGCTTGTGAGCGATAAGTAAGCTTCACGTAGTGAGGCTGGCATAAAATCTCGGGCAATGAGTTCAATACTGTTATAGCCAAAGGAAGCTAAATCTAGAGCTGGGCGTTCAATAAAGGGTTTGGCAGCCCCCACTTGATGCATTCGCCCCAAGGTATTACCTAATTGATAAAGGTGATCTGGGTTATCTAAATCAGGAGCGCGACCACCACGCCTAGGAAACAGAGCTAAACGAAACTCTTGATAGTTTAATAGACTGTCACCTTGGCTATTTTTTAGCGGCGTAACCACCGATAGTTCTTGCTCTTCAAGCTCATAACAGAACTGATGTTCTTCCAGAATTTGAGCATCTGACCAGCGACCCGGGCGGTAGAATTTCGCAATGATTGGGACTTCACCTTCAATTCCTACCTGATAGACCCGATTTTCGTAGCTATTAAGCGCCAAGATACGGCCATCCGACAAAAAACCCTGCGCCTCAATGGCATCCAGAATAAAGTCTGGAGTGAGGGTTTCAAAAGGATGAGAAGATGTGCTCACTGATGACTCCATATCGTAGAAAATAGTATCTACTGGTCAGAGTAACCTAAACACACTAGAACTGACAGAGACGAACCCTTACTAGAACCCTTCAAAAAGCTATTAAGATGAGCTATTTACTGCTTACCAAATTGCTTTACCTTCTCTATCCAATCAGGATCAAATCTCGTTTGCTCTGGATTTAGCCCTAAAGCTTCAATTTTAGTCATTAGTTTTTGCATAGGTTTTTGTTGTTCACTAATACCAGCATCATTTCCTTCAAGTTTGTGCATCTGCATCAGTGCAAGATGATAAAAGCGAAGTAGCTTAATGGCCGTTTCGTCGTTCTGTTCAACGCCTGCTTCAACATGGTGCATGATATTGGTAACTTTCATTAAACAACGCTTTAGCTTCCAACTATAAGCCGATGCTTCCATGATCGGGTGCTTCCATAAGATAGTTTTAAAAATTATCGTTGTGAGAGCAAAGCCAGCAAAAACACCTGCCACATTCCAAACAAAATTATTACCGTCTGGGGTACCGAAGTAAGACACACTTAAGGTGGATAAGCCCATACCTAAGACGGCAAAGATCGCAATCAGTATAAAGGTACTTTTGCGCGTTTCTTGGCGAAAATTTTCTGGATCTCGTTTTTCAAGTTCAAAAAAGTCAGACACCGTCATTTCCTGTGATCAATTTGTAAGGTTTTAACCGCACATCATACCCTCAAGTCATAGACTGGCAAGATTTAGAGTATTTGGGGCTATGTGCGATAGAAAACAGACAGGAGGCTAGCGCTCCTATCATACTGATTAGTGACAGAGGCAAGCATCTGTGCAAGTTATCATTCTTAACAGTTTAGCTCATCAAATCATTCATTTAGGTATCAACATGAATATTCCAACGAAAACACACAGCAACTCCATTACCAAACGATTGATTGGGTTTACATTTATTGCAATCACACTTCTCGTGATGGGTTGTAGCGGCATGTCAAATCAAGACAGAAATACCGCAACAGGTGCAGGCATTGGTGCTGTAGGCGGTGCAATACTAACTGGCGGTAGTGCAGCTGGCACAATTGGTGGTGCTGCGATTGGTGGTGTCATTGGTCATGAGATCGATAAGTGATTGGTTTAATTACTTGAAGAGGTTTACCTATGAATATTAACTTAGCACTCACTCCACTGGTATCGTTGATCGCGGGCATTCTCATTTTGTTGATGCCGCGCCTGCTCAACTATATTGTTGCCATCTATTTAATTCTCATCGGCATCATTGGCATATTTGGCGCGGGTAACTTCAACTTACGCTGAATGACATGACAGGAGCATTCTACTCAGGCTTTTTAGGGCGTTCTGCCAAAGGTGTTGAGAAGATATGCTCCATATCCCAAGGAAAACGTATCCAGGTATCTTGGCTTACTTCAGTAATGAAGGTATCTACCAGCGGTTTTCCAGCAGGCTTGGCATAAATGGTCGCAAAATGAGCTTTGGGCAACATTTCACGAACATGGCGAGCCGTTTTTCCTGTATCAACTAGATCATCAATTAAGATCATCCCCTCGCCATCACCGGCAACCCCTTTCAGCACAGATAATTCACCTTGAGCTGCTGCAGTACCTGATTCATCACTTTTTTGATAACTCACCACACAGATGGTATCTATCAGACGAATATCCATTTCACGAGCAAGAATGGCTGCAGGTACCAAACCACCTCGAGTGATCGCAATAATTCCTTTCCATTCGCCTTTATCTAATAAACGCCATGCCAATGCACGTGCATTGCGATGCAACTCTTCCCAGCCTACTGGAAAGTCCATGCGATAGTGGTGTTCTGTCATGCTGTTTTTCTCCAGAACGTCGTTAAGACGACCTTAATTAGAGTAGTTAAGTAATAGTGTTTTAACTGATAATCACCAAAATAGTGCACGAAGTTTATCAAAAGAACTATTTTGGTGTTAATTAAATCCCTTTTTCTAAAGAATTAACAGAAACAATAGCGCCAGACCTTAAAAGTAACCAATGGCTTAATATTTGCATAAATTATGCTTTATTTCCGATTTAACATTGAGGTTACTAGATGAGCAGCAATTTAGCGCGTTCCCAAGCACTCCAAACCATTAGCCAACGCTCTCCAATGGATCTAGGTAAGACAGACCCCTTGAGTAAGATTTGGGCTTGTGACGTTTTCAATCTAGCACGCATGGAAGAGTCTCTTTCAAAAAACGCTTTTAAAGCGATGAAAAAAACCTTTCAAACAGGTGCACTGCTTGACCCTGCTACTGCAGATGTCGTTGCAGCAGCGATGAAAGAGTGGGCGATCTCTAAGGGTGCGAAGTTTTTCTCACACATTTTTTACCCCATGACCAATGTCACGGCTGAAAAACATGATGGTTTTATTATTACCAGTCCAGAAGGTAATGCCATTACCGATTTTAGTGGTAGCTTATTGATCAAGGGTGAGCCAGACGGTTCCTCTTTCCCTAACGGAAGTATCCGTGCAACCAACTCTGCACGCGGTTACACCGCATGGGACCCTACTAGCCCAGCATATATCATGCACACCGCTAATGGTGCCACGCTGATGATCCCCTGTGTGTTTCTATCTTGGACAGGTGAGTCTCTCGATAAAAAAATTCCTTTGTTACGCTCCAATTCTGCAATGGATAGCGCGGCTCAACGCGTATTGAAGCTATTGGGCGAAACCGAGGTTACAACACTGAATTCAAGTTGTGGTGCTGAGCAAGAGTACTTCCTAATTGATGAAGCTTATGCTTATGCACGTCCTGATATTATGCAGTCAGGAAGAACTTTATATGGCGCTCCACCAGCAAAAGGTCAGCAGTTCGATGACCATTATTTTGGTGCGATTCCAGAGCGTGTACAAGTATTCATGCAAGACTTTGAAGACAAATTATATCGCCTCGGCATTCCTGCTAAAACGCATCACAACGAAGTAGCGCCCGGTCAGTTTGAAATAGCGCCTTACTTTGAAGCATCCAATATTGCTGCTGATCACCAGCAGCTGTTAATGGTGATCATGAAAACCACGGCTAAAGCGCATGGTTTTTTGTGTATGCTGCATGAGAAACCGTTTGCAGGTGTGAATGGTTCAGGTAAACACGTTAACTGGTCTGTCGGTAACAGCACTCAAGGCAACCTTCTCGATCCAGGTGTGACTCCTGAAGACAATCTCCATTTCTTGGTATTTTGTGCTGCTGTGATTCGTGGTGTGCATTTGTTCGGCCCATTACTTCGAGCAGTTATTGCGACAGCCTCTAACGATCATCGTTTGGGTGCCAATGAAGCACCTCCTGCCATTCTATCGGTTTACTTAGGTGATCAACTGGAACAAGTTTTCAATGACATCAAAGATGGCAAAATCCTGAAGACGGTTAAAGGTGGTCAAATGGATTTGGGTCTTTCACAGATTCTAAAATTTGATCGTG
>REDB01000256.1 GCA_007693685.1 Oceanospirillales bacterium | reverse complement strand
GCCAAACGTGCGAACTGCACTTCTTCTTGAAACAGCGCGTGGGTTCCCACCACCACAGCCGCCTCACCGGAAGCGATCTGTTCAAGTTGATGCTTACGTTGCTTACCTTTCACCTTGCCCGCTAACCATGCAACCTCAACATTAAGCGTTGCAAACCACTGGCTAAAATTTTGATAGTGCTGTTCTGCCAAGATCTCAGTGGGCGCCATCACAGCGACTTGGTAACCCGCTGCAATCACTTGTACGGCAGCTAGGGCAGCTACCAAGGTTTTCCCTGAACCCACATCGCCTTGCACAAGACGTAACATGGGCACTGGGTGCTGAAGGTCTTGTTTAATGTCAGCAATCACTCTTTGCTGAGCAGATGTCAATTGAAAAGGCAGTTGCTGCAAGAAAGTTTGCGCCAGCTCAGGCGCCTCTGGCATCGCCCAGCTGCCCTGCTGCTGGATTTGTTGACGAACACGGGTCAGTGACAGGTGATGAGCCAAAAGCTCCTCTAACGCCAAACGTCGCTGTGCTGGATGCCTTCCAGCTAACAATGCTTGCTGATCTGCATTCGGAGGTGGCTGGTGAAGGTAACGCAGTGCCGCATGAAGTTCTGGCAATGCGCGTGCTTGTCGCAGTGTTTCGGGTAAGTAATCGGGAAGATCTTGGCTAGTTAACTGAGCTTGTGCCTGTCGCACTAGGCTTCTCATGCGAACTTGAGTTAGCCCTTCTGTCATCGGATAAACAGGCGTTAAGGCTTGATCTGGTGCCGCTAGTGTTTGCCCTGCATTGATGACCTGATATTCTGGGTGAACCATTTCCAAGCCCGCACTTCCGGGTCTCACTTCACCGAAAGCGCGCAATCGCACACCGGGCCTTAAAGCATTTTTCTGAGCAGCATTGAAATGAAAAAATCTGAGCGTTATTTGTCCTGTGCCATCCTGTAATCGACACAGCAAACTACGCCTACGCCCCATCACCACATCAGATAATTTTAATTCACCCTCAATCAGCACTTCCTCACCGATTTGCAGTGAACCCAAGGGCCTGATCCGCGTTCTATCTTGATAGCGCGTGGGTAGATGAAAAAGTAGGTCTTGTAGGCTATGAATACCCAGCTTGGCCAGCTTAAGAGACAGTGCTGTGCCAACACCTTTAAGATCAGTGATCGGCACAGCAGTCATCAAGCCTCCAGCTTTGGTGCTCTAAACTGACAGCGCTGCACCGCTTGTACCAATATCTCAATCGCTTGAGGACGAGGAAAACTGGCTCGCCAAGCAATGGCAACTGAGCGCATCGGCTGCGGTTTGGTGAATGGGCGCACTTCAACAAGTTTGCTGGATGGGTGCCCTTCAATGGCGGATTGAGGCAACACACTACAACCAAGCCCTGAAGCAACCATCATACGAATGGTTTCCAACGAACTACCCTCTGTTACCGTATGCTGGTTATGGAAGGACTGATTTAAGGTGGGACAGGCCTCTAATACTTGATCTCTAAAGCAGTGACCTTCACCTAACAAAAGCATTCTCAGCTCACCGATAACTTTAGGATCTATCTCTTTCTGCTTACTCATCGGGTGTCCTTTCGGTAGCACCATCTGGAAAGGCTCTTCATAAACAGGACGAGTTAACACATCAGGTTCATTAAAAGGCAGTGCAATAATAATGGCATCTAAATCGCCATTACGAATTTTACCACGAAGGGTTTCCGTCATATTCTCTTCAATGTACAAGGGCATTTGTGGTGCTAACTCTTGTACTTGAGGAATTAAAGAGGGAAAGAGATAAGGTCCAATAGTAAAAATAGCGCCAACGCGAAGTGGACTGGCGAGCTGATCTTTACCAGCACGTGCCATTTCTCGAATCGCTTCTGCTTGTTCGAGAACGGTTTGCGCTTGGCGAACCACTTTTTCACCTACCGGAGTTACTCGAACAGCACTTTTACTGCGTTCAAACAGCGCTACGCCTAACTCATCTTCGAGCTTTTTCACTGCGATAGATAAGGTAGGTTGGGATACAAAACAGCGTTCAGCTGCATGGCCAAAATGTTGCTCTTGCGCGAGGGTCACGATGTAGCGCAACTCGGTCAGTGTCATGCCGGATCCTTCTGTAGAGGTTTACACTAAGCCCTTAATATAAACCAGCTATCCGGTACCATCCAGCAAAAACGATGGTTGCATTGTGAAAGCGGCGTTTATTCCGCGTCTAACCATCGTTTTTACTCTGTATGGCTTGTTAAACCTTAGCAAACTCTTCCAGCAAGGCTTGCTGAGCACTAAAACGCTCTTCACCTTCTGCTGGTTGTAACAGGGTATAGCTTCCGTCGGACTGCAGAACCCAGCTCTGACAATTGTCTTTCAGGTAGTATTCTAGTTCACGCAAAATACGCTCAGCATTGCGCCCTGTCAGCTGAAAACCTGTTTCAACTCGGTTGAGCATATTACGCTCCATCCAATCGGCACTGCTGCAATACACCAAGGGATCGCCACCATTGCCGAAGTAGTAGACTCGGGTATGCTCCAAGAAACGGCCAATGATTGAGCGAACTTGAATATTCTCGGAAATTTCGGGCAGGCCGGGACGCAAACGACACATTCCACGAATAATCAGATCAATTTTAACGCCAGCTTGAGATGCTTCATACAATCCACGAATTAATTTGGGCTCGGTTAGACCATTCACTTTAATAATGATGTGACCTTCTTTACCCGCTTGAACATGGCGTATCTCGTTTTGCATCAACTCCAACATGCGCGCATGTAGGGTAAAGGGCGCATTGAAAAGCTTTTTCAGCTTTTGAATTTTGCCCATGCCCGTCAATTGCTGGAACACCTTATGCACATCTTCACCGACATCCTTATCACTGGTGATGTAACTGTAATCAGTGTAAAGGCGCGCCGTTCCTGAGTGATAGTTTCCGGTGCCTAAATGAGAGTAACGAACTAGGTTGTTACCTTCGCGACGGATGATGAGCATCATTTTGGCATGGGTTTTATAGCCCACTACACCATAAACAACTAGGCAACCCGCTTCTTGAAGTCGACTAGCAAGCTGCAAGTTACTTTCTTCATCGAATCGCGCACGCAACTCAATAACAACCGTAACCTCTTTACCGTTTCGAGCCGCTTCAACTAAGGAGTTGACGATATCTGACTTAACACCGGTACGGTAAAGGGTTTGTTTAATCGCGATAACATCCGGATCTTTGGCGGCTTGACGCAACAGGTCTACGACCGGCGTGAAGGACTGGAAAGGATGCATCAGCAACTGGTCTGAACGACGCAAAATGGTGAAAATATCCTTGTCAGTTTTCAACTTACCCGGTACACCCGGTGTGAAGGGTTTCCACAACAGATTAGGGCGATCGACTAAATCACGCACCGCCATTAAACGAGTTAAGTTAACGGGTCCATTAACGCGATAAACCTGACTGTCATTAAGTTTGAACTCTTCCATCAAAAAGCCGATCAACTCTTCGGGTGTACGCTGATCTACTTCTAGTCGAACGGCATCTCCATATTTACGTGAGTGCAATTCACCTCGCAGTGTTCGAGCAAGGTCTTCAATCTCTTCAAAGTCAAAACTTAAATCGGCATTACGGGTAATGCGGAACTGGTAGCAGCCACGAACTTTCATGCCGGGAAATAGTTCGTCAGCAAATTCATGGATAATTGATGACAGGAAGATTAGGTTATCGCCTTCTTCACATAGCTCATCCGGCAACTTGATTAAGCGCGGTAAAGATCTGGGTGCGGGAATGATCGCCAGGCCAGTTTCACGACCAAAGGCATCCTTACCTTCTAGCTGAACGATAAAGTTTAGACTTTTATTCACCAATCGAGGAAACGGATGAGATGGATCTAATCCTATCGGACTAATGACGGGGACGATCTTTTCTTCAAAGAACTCTTTTACCCAGCGACGTTGGTCAGTGGTCCAGATACCACGGCGCAGAAAACGGATACCCTGAGCATCGAGTGCTGGAAACATAATTTCATTGAGAATTTTGTACTGACGGTCAACATTGACCTCACAAATCTCACGAATTTTCTCCAGCACCTTTTGGGGGTGCATCGCATCAGGACCAACATCTTCTCGATCATATTTCAACTGACGTAACTGTTCCGCCACTCGAATTTCAAAAAACTCATCTAGGTTGCTGGAAAAGATCAGCAAAAACATCAAGCGTTCGAGTAACGGATAGCCTTCATCTAAGGCTTGCTCAAGTACTCGGACGTTAAACTGCAAATGACTCAGCTCACGGTTTATATAAAGCTCTGAGGCTTTTAAATCGACCGGTACTTCTTCGATAGGCTCAATCGTGGGTAAGATTTCACGACTTTCTAACAATGCAGCAGCCGCTGCTGCTTCTGCTTCTGCCTGATCGATGATCACATCACTCATTCCCAACTCCTCAGTTTAGTGCCCGAGCTGCTTTGACCGCAAAGTAGGTCAAAATTCCATCTGCACCTGCTCGTTTAAAGGCTAATAACGATTCCAACATCACGCTTTGCTCATCTAACCAACCATTTTGGAAGGCGGCCATATGCATGGCGTACTCTCCACTAACTTGATAAGCAAATACGGGTACTTTTAATTCATCTTTAACGCGACGCACGATATCCAAATAAGGCATACCGGGCTTCACCATCACCATATCGGCGCCTTCTGCTAAGTCTAGAGCCACTTCATGGAGGGCTTCATCACTATTAGCAGGGTCCATTTGGTAATTAAATTTGTTTCCTTTTCCTAAGTTAGCAGCCGAACCAACAGCATCTCGGAATGGGCCGTAGTATGCACTTGCATATTTAGCAGCATAGGACATGATTTTGGTATTCACATATCCTTGCTCTTCCAGCATCGCACGAATGTAACCAATACGGCCATCCATCATATCACTGGGTGCTACGATATCTGCGCCTGCTTCTGCATGAGAAACGGCTTGGGCTACTAGAGTTTCAACAGTGCGATCATTCAGCACATAGCCCTTCTCATCAATAATCCCATCCTGACCGTGCGTAGTAAAAGGATCTAGAGCGACATCGGTAATCACACCTAGGTCTGGACACGCATCTTTAATGGCACGAACCGCTCGTTGTGCCAACCCATCGGGGTTGAACGCTTCTTCACCTAACTCTGATTTTGCTGATAAAGGCGTCACCGGAAACAAGGCAATCGCTGGAATTCCTAATTCCACTAACTCTTTAGCCTGCTTAACCATCAAGTCGATACTCAATCGCTCGACACCCGGCATAGACTTGACGATCTCACGTTCGTTTTGACCTTCAATAACAAATGCTGGATAGATAAGGTCGTCGGGAGTGAGACGGTTTTCGCGCATTAATCGTCTAGAAAAGTCATCCGCACGCATTCTGCGCATACGAGTTTCTGGAAAATAACGCTGGCTGTTGTTAAATGACACGTTCAACTCCTCAAGGGTTACAATTAGACAAAAACATCATGACAGTAGTGTGACAAAAGAAAAAGTAGCCAAATCGCTACTCTTATTGCTCATGCAAAAAAACCGATTTTTAGGAAAAACTCCTATATCAACTTTTTCAAAGCTTGGCATAATAACACCCATGGATCTCCTGTTCATGGAACGAATTGAAGGACGGCAAGCACAGCGACCACGGATGCAGAAGCAGAAACATGATGTTTTGGGTTCGCAAGGATAAGGA
>REDB01000241.1 GCA_007693685.1 Oceanospirillales bacterium | reverse complement strand
GATTTTGAAGAGAGTCGCTACGATGGAATTATCACCCCGCGAAAAAGACAAGCTTTTATTGTTTACCGCAGCCTTAGTGGCTGAGCGTCGCAAGGATCGTGGCGTCAAATTGAATTACCCTGAGTCAGTCGCCTATATCAGTGCCGCCATTATGGAAGGTGCGCGTGACGGACGAACAGTGGCGGAGTTGATGGATTATGGTCGCACCCTGCTAACCAGTGATGATGTGATGGATGGCATTCCCGATATGTTGCCTGAAGTGCAAATCGAGGCCACTTTTCCTGATGGCACTAAACTGGTCACTATCCACGACCCTATCGTTTAACGGAGGCTTTATGATTCCTGGCGAAATGAAAGTAGCGGAAGGTGAAATCGAGCTGAATGTAGGTCGCGAAACGCGTCAAGTCAGTGTCGCAAACACAGGTGACCGACCCGTGCAAATCGGCTCTCACTACCATTTTTACGAAGCCAATAACGCCCTAGAGTTTGATCGCGAGACGACTCGCGGCTTTCGCTTAAATATTGCTGCAGGCACCGCTGTCCGTTTTGAACCAGGACAAAGCCGAACTGTAGAGTTAGTTGCTTACGCAGGTCTGAAGCGTGTCTTTGGTTTTCAAGGCAAAATCCAAGGCGATCTATAACGAGGTAGGAAAACACCATGGCAACGATTTCAAGACAAGCCTATGCAGAAATGTTCGGTCCTACTAAAGGTGATCGACTTAGGCTGGCAGACACTGAACTCTGGTTAGAGGTTGAGGAAGATCTCACCATCTATGGCGATGAAGTTAAATTTGGCGGTGGCAAAGTCATTCGTGATGGTATGGGTCAAGCACAATGCCCGAGCGCAAAAACAGCAGATTTGGTCATCACCAATGCTCTTATTATCGATCACTGGGGCATCATCAAAGCAGATGTGGGCATTAAAGAGGGGCGTATCCAGCACATAGGTAAAGCGGGCAATCCCGACACTCAACCTGGCGTTGATATCATCATTGGACCAGGTACTGAGGTCATTGCCGGTGAAGGTCAAATCCTGACGGCTGGCGGTATTGATGCGCACATTCACTTCATCTGTCCGCAACAGGTTGAAGAAGCCCTCTGTTCTGGTGTCACCAGCATGATTGGTGGGGGAACTGGCCCTGCGACAGGAACCAATGCCACGACTTGCACACCGGGTCCTTGGAATATTCATCGCATGCTGGAAGCGGCAGATTCATTACCTATGAATATCGGCTTTTTAGGTAAAGGTAACGCGAGTCTTCCAGAAGGATTACGCGAACAGATTACCGCAGGGGCCATGGGACTTAAACTGCATGAAGACTGGGGAACCACTCCTGCTGCTATCGATTGCTGTTTAACTGTCGCAGATGAGATGGATATTCAGGTCGCCATTCATACCGACACCTTGAATGAGTCAGGTTTTGTTGAATCAACATTAGCAGCGATTAATGGTCGTGTGATTCACACTTATCACACTGAAGGGGCCGGTGGTGGTCACGCACCGGACATTATTAAAGCCTGTGGTGAAAATAACGTTTTGCCCTCCTCAACCAATCCGACTCGCCCCTATACCATTAATACGGTCGACGAGCATCTGGATATGTTGATGGTGTGTCATCACCTAGATCCATCCATTGCAGAGGATGTGGCCTTTGCCGAATCACGAATTCGCCGTGAGACGATTGCCTCTGAAGATATTCTGCATGATCTCGGTGCCTTCTCCATTATCTCTTCCGACTCTCAAGCGATGGGACGTGTTGGGGAAGTGATTACTCGCACTTGGCAAACCGCACATAAAATGAAGGTTCAACGAGGTCCATTAGGACAAGATTCTTCGGAAAATGACAATTACCGAATCAAGCGTTATATCGCTAAATACACCATCAACCCTGCCATCGCACAGGGAATCAGTCACGAAGTCGGCTCAGTTGAAGCAGGCAAGTTGGCAGATCTGGTGTTATGGAAACCTGCATTTTTCGGAACCAAACCTAGCTTAGTCTTGAAAGGTGGCTTTATTGCCACGGCACCGATGGGTGATCCGAATGCATCGATTCCAACACCTCAACCAGTTCACTATCGTCCAATGTTTGGTAGTTATGGCAAAGCAAGTCAAAAAACCTCGATGCTGTTCTTATCTAAAGCTGCCATTGCTGCAGGTGTGCCTGAGCAGTTAGGGCTGCAAAGCCTCATTGGTGAAGTACGCGATTGCCGAACTGCCACTAAGGACAAAATGATTCACAACAGCTATCAGCCCAATATCAGCGTCGATCCGCAAACCTATGAGGTGCTGGCAGATGGTGAATTACTGACCTGTGAACCGGCTACGGAACTGCCGATGGCACAGCGTTACTTTTTATTTTAAAAGAATTTACTTTAAGAGCAGTTATTTTAACTCGATCAATTTGGAACGCCCCATGATTCGATTAACCGAGAAACTAGACAGACCACAAGCACCCGATGCCCGCCTCAGTCTGACCATTGATCAGCGCATCAAAAGTCGTCTGAAAGTCACTTTAGATGATGGTCGTGATGCAGGTCTATTTCTACCTCGCGGTCTTATTCTGCGAGGTGGAGATTGCCTGCGCAGCGATTGTGGTCTTACGGTTGAAGTCAAAGCCTCAGCAGAAACGGTTTCTACGGTTAAGTGTGATGACACCCTGCTACTCGCCAGAGTTAGCTATCACCTAGGCAATCGTCATGTTCCTTTACAAATTGCACCCGGGTTTGTTCGTTACCAACATGATCATGTGCTGGATGCGATGGTTGAAGGCTTAGGTGCAAGCGTTATCTGCGAACAGCAGCCTTTCGAGCCAGAGGCTGGCGCATACAGTAGCGAGGGAGGTGGACATAGCCACTCTTCTCAAGACCACTCGCATGATCATGACCACTCTCATTCACACTGACAAAAATTTCAGAAACATTTTTAGAAGCTTTCTCAGAAGCTATTAAAAAACCAATTTAGACCGCAAGGAACCATAATCATGAATGCACGTTATAGTTTACTGACAGGATTTGCTTTGATTCTATTTTCCTCGATGGCGCTTGCTCATCCAGGTCATGGAGCTGATCACAGCCATAGCAGCTTTCTGTACGGATTGCTTCATCCACTCACAGGTTTAGACCATCTCGCTATGCTATTAGGTATTGGTGCGTTAGGTGCTTGGCAATCCACTAAGCAACGCATTCAACTCTATACCGGTACGCTAGGAATCATGTTTGCGGGTGCCGTCATGGGTTTGATCACTGGCTTTGCTAGCGGCATTGAAGCGATGATTCTCGCGTCTATGTTCCTGATCGCTGTAGGACTGTTTTTCTCCTTACGTGGATTATTACCCATGGTTGCGGCACTGGTACTGGTGATGTTCCACGGTTGGGCACATGGTTTAGAAATGCCTGCAGGAGGGGTTCTCACCTTCATGCCGGGTATGCTGATGATGGCGGCATTGATCATGGCAGCTGGTTATGCGCTTGGTAAAACCTTTCAACCGAAGTGGTTGGGGATTGGCAGTGGTGTAGCGGCTGTTCTTATCAGTGTTTTGGGTTAAGTCGTAGGTTGTTTTATGTTACCTAATCTGCGTCTATTTCAACTCATCAGCCCTTCCCTGCCTGTTGGAGCGTTTACTTACTCACAGGGTTTGGAATGGGCCATTGATGCGGGATGGGTTACTAATGTTACTGAACTGCATGACTGGCTGCTCGGCGTACTGCAACAGAGTGTGACAACACTAGAACTACCTGTGTTGATTAGGCTTTACCATGCTTTCGAGAAAGATGATTGGGATCAAGTGATTTATTGGTCAGAGTATCTCTATGTTAGTCGCGAAACTTCAGAACTTCGCGCAGAAGAACGTCAGCGTGGTAAAGCCTTATCGGTACTTTTGCCATCCTTAAACATAGAGATCCCTCAAGTTAGCGAGTCTTCACTTCATCTGACTCAACTCGCAGGAATGGCGCTAGCTGCCAGTCGCTGGCAAATTCCACTGGAGCAGTTATGCAGCGGTTATTTGTGGAGCTGGATAGAAAACAGTGTCATGGCAGGCGTAAAACTGGTGCCTTTAGGGCAAACACAAGGACAGCAACTGTTAATGAGGCTGTCAGAGGCTCTGCCTGAACTGCAGAAGGACGCCATGCAGATCAGTGATGAGGATGTTGCCGGTTGTACACCCGCACTCGCCATCGCCAGTGCAAGACATGAAACCCAATACACGCGACTCTTTCGTTCTTAATTTTTTACAGGAAATACACCCATGAGTGATTATAAATCTCCTTTGCGTATCGGTGTCGGTGGCCCTGTTGGATCAGGGAAAACGGCACTGTTAGAGGTGCTTTGCAAAGCGATTCGTGACCAATACAGCATTGCCGTCGTCACTAACGATATCTACACCCAGGAAGATGCCAAAATTCTAACCCGTGCGGAGGCTTTACCCGCCGACCGTATCGTGGGGGTTGAAACCGGTGGTTGCCCTCATACTGCGATACGTGAAGATGCCTCGATGAATTTGGCTGCAGTTGAAGAGTTAGCCAAACTTCATAAAGATTTGGATGTTGTGTTTGTCGAAAGTGGCGGCGACAACCTTAGTGCCACTTTCAGCCCAGAACTGGCTGATCTAACCATTTATGTTATCGATGTGGCAGAAGGGGAAAAAATCCCCCGTAAAGGTGGTCCGGGTATCACTAAATCGGATCTACTCGTCATCAATAAAATCGACTTAGCTCCTTATGTCGGTGCCAGTCTCGAAGTGATGGAATCGGATACTCAGCGTATGCGGCCTAACCGTCCCTATGTATTTACCAATCTAAAGACGGGTATTGGATTGGACGTGATTATCGATTTTGTTATCAAACAAGGCATGCTGGATGCGGCTTAAAGGTGATCTATGACTGATCTGAATCTTCCGGCACTACCACCCAACTCATCTACTTCTGAAGGGTGGCGTGCGCGTATTGCCTTAACCTTCGGTGTGCGTCGAGAAAAAACGCGTGTCATCGCTTCTCAACGCCTAGGACCCTTATCGGTTCAGCGCGCTTTTTACCCAGAAGATTCAGTCTGTCATAGTTACCTATTGCATCCACCTGGAGGAGTGGTCGGCGGTGATCGCTTGGATGTAAAGGTTCAAGTTAATTCCGAAGCACATGCTTTGATCACTACCCCAGGTGCGACTAAGTTTTATCGCTCGGGTGGACGTTTAGCACATTACCATCAACATTTGCAGGTCGATGAAAATGCGGCACTGGAGTGGTTACCACAAGAAAATATCTTCTTTCCGGACAGTCAGTTGAAGATGCAAACAAAAATAGATCTTTGTGCGACTTCACGATTTATCGGTTGGGAGATTCAATGCTTAGGTCGCCCTGTCATTGACGAACATTTCGACCGAGGGCAGATTCTTTCTTCCCTGAAACTTAGCATCGATGGAAAACCGTTACTGATCGAACATTTCAACTCTCTGAATGATCAACTGCAACGTTCAACCAGTGGCCTACGTGGTTCTCCGATGCAAGCCACGATGTTCATAACCTCTAGTGACGATATGCTGCTAGAACAGATTCGTGACACCTTGTTAAGCTTCAACCATGACCAGATCGTTAGCGGCGCCACACGACTCGATAACTTGATCGTAGTTCGCTTTTTAGGACCGCAAACCGAGCCTTTATTGCAACAAATGGTGAAAGTCTGGCAA
>REDB01000255.1 GCA_007693685.1 Oceanospirillales bacterium | reverse complement strand
CGCCGTGCATGGGTTCGAGACCTTAATTGCTGAACAAAACTTAATGCGCGAGACATTAACACGAAAGGAAAGTTAGGGTGTTGAACTGGCCCTACATACTGATGTTTGCGAATACCCGGCAGATTAAAACGACTACCCGGTGTTTTTTGAGTCATTAGCCAGCCACTAGCTGTTCCTAATAAACCTCCTGTTATTGCACCCAGTAACATCGAGCCACCCGCTGTACCAACATCGATCAAAGATCCAGCTGCGGCGCCAGCAGCGCCTGATACCCAAAGCAATTGCTGTGGTTTTAGTCCCCAATAAGACCACTGTTCAACATTCATTAAATCTGCATAATCAGCCATCCAATCGGATGAACTGTTAAAAGATAGTTGTGAATAGTTAAACGCCTTAATCCATTCCTTAAACAGCTCTGACTCGGCTTCATTTAATGACAAATGCAGTGCTTTTTCAGCAGTATTAACTGAAGGAAATTTGTCGACATCAAGCCGCCTTGTGACCTGCTCACACCAATAACGTGCAATTTGTGTTGCCAGTTGATCGACTCGATGAACATCACGACGCTTAAGAAAATCCACCAAAGATAAGATCGAGTCTCGTTGATCTGCTTCTACCAATTCGGCCATCGCGCTAAGTAAACGAAGACGGGTTTCTAAAGGTGCTTTTAGCGGATCAAACTCTCTAACCCACTGGAAATATTGATCTAGAGTTTGACGCCATTCAGCTTGATGGGCTTCACCCGCAATTGGATTAATCACAGCCATTCGTGGCTGTCCTGTCCAGCGCAAAATTTCCATTTCAGCCAAGTCACTGCCAGAAACAGGACTAGACGCATCCGTAACAAAGACTATACCAGCACCCTTCATAATAGGAGTGAGCAACTCAACCTCATCAGGAAATCGCTGAGGATGATCGGGGTGGGCTAAAAAGGCTCGAACACGATCTGCTCTAGCATGAGGAGCAACCGACTCTTGCTGAAGCCAGTGCAATACTTCTCTAGCGCGCTGAAATCCAGGGGTATCGGTAAGGGTGAGAACGAGGGTTTGATCGACATTAAAACTGAACGCATTAGCAGTTCGAGTGGTTCCAGATTCCGGCCCTATGACAACACTATCAATTTCTGTCAGTGTTGCCACAATCGATGACTTACCCTTATTAGGATGACCAACGACACAAAAGTTTGCACCCGAATCCTGTTGCATTACTGAATCCAGATTAATTGATGTTGTTTTGCAAAGGCTTGCCAACTCAAAATCAGATGTGATGGATAAGCCGTTTCTGGTTCGATTAACAACAAGGCTTGTTTTATCCCCTTTTGATTTGCTTGTTGAACTTTATCGGCTAGCTCAGCAATCGGTGAACGCCTTAAATCTACTTTCCATAACAACTGCTTTGGAGATTTAGCAAGTAGCTCCTTCCACTGGCTTTGGTCCTTCTCCCAATCTGCAACGCCTAATTGAAGATCACTCATAGTTGTGGTCGGCGCTTCCCAGTAGATAATGGTTGCACTCTGCCATTCTGAAATAGGTTCGTGCTGAAGAATTATTTCATTTTGATCAGCATCAGCGAGTTTCATGGACGCATCAGAAGTCACTGCAATGGGAGTAAACGTTTCCTCTGTCGATTTTGCATGTTTAATCTGCAACATACAGACGCTAATTAACAAGCAGCGTGGTAATAAGTTATAGATCAACAAGCTTGCTAAAATGAATGGCCACCAATCACCTGCATTAGAGATATTTTCGGTATTGGGTGCTATTCGAACAAAGCGTGTAGCTTCAATTAAAGCGGCATCTGGAACTGCGGCAGGCCAATAGGCTTGCCAATGAAAACTAATCAGACTAACAATCGAGTGAATACGATCGGGATCACTGATTAAGGTCGAACTCCAACCAAACGCTAAGTCTGTAAACATCAACAGAGTCAAAAAGGCGAGTAAGATACCGACCCCAACTAGACACCAAAGCTGATGAAGTTTGAACCAGAGCCTAAGCTGAAATTGATTATCAACTTGCCAACCCGGCAGCTTGGCAAATCGAACTAGCCAAGGAGGCTGATGCCGTCTAAACATCATTACACCTGAAATACAGGCGCCAATGAAAGGCAATCCACACCAAATAAGCCAAATCAACATCAAATTGATTCGACCGTCTGGCGTGTACTGAAGACCAGCCACTCCCATCACAACGCCAAATAGTAATGCGGCTATATAAAGCCAAATGGGAAGCTGTAATTTCAAGGTAATGACCGACTCTTCTTAGATTGCTTTCAGTCTTATTATTTCGGCCCTAAAAGGAACCACAAAATAAAGCCGATCAAAGGAAGTAGCAGAATCAGAACAACCCACAACACTTTCTTTCCTGTTGATGCGCGGCTATGCACAATTTTGATGATGGCATAGATATTCAAGATCAGCAGTAGCAGACCCAATATTCCTGACACTTCTATTCCAAACATAGTTAACTCCTTTACTTGTCTGTTATGTGCTGGAGATACCATGATACCTTATCCTAATCAGTAAGAGCCAATTTAAGCTTAGCGAGCCAATACGTTAGGCTCAACAGGCATGCCGAGCCTACCCAAGCCAGGAAGACTAACGGCGAGTGGCCAAAAATCAATTCCAGCGTTTAATCCAAGAAAATTAACCTCAACCCCCTCTTCTACTGCAACTAATCCACCCAACAATCCAGCTAACGAAACCTGAAACCCCGTGCCGCTGGGTGCTTTTGCAATCACACCACCCTCTGGTAAGTAATCTTTGCCAATAGCAGTGGAAGGCAACATGACACGTAACTCTGGTACTTCTCGAGCTAGGTATGCGATATAAGTATTACTATTAGGACCCGGCCAAATTCGATATTCGTCATTGTACGGATAATGACTTGAGGCTTCATGAAGGCGTTCAATCAAGGCATCAACTTCATCACCTCCACGCACATCACGCAAGAGCGTTGGATAGCTTCCATACCAGTAACCATCAGGTGTTCCTTGAGCAATTCGAATCGCTTGTCCACCCCGAGCAACACTAAAACCTATGACCTCAAAGCGAGTATAGTGATCAGCCCCTTGTGGTTTTGCTGCTATCCAAGTGTGAACACCTAGTGCTCCTCGCCAGCGGAACGCTCGTGCGGCATAGACCTGGATAACCGCTTCATTGACCTCTGATGCATTAGGTGCAATACCTGCACTGTCTTGTCTTGCTGTTCTCCAGTCATTTGAACGCTCACTGTTGCTAAAATGTGAACTTAGTGAACAGCCTAAAGGTAAAAAGAAGATAAAAACTAACAAAAATAAAGCCCGAAGAGTCAATTTAAGCACATTGTAAAATCTCATATTGTTCCCTGTTAAATCTTTATTCGTATGGTTGTACGTACAAGCTAAAAAACCAGCTCAATTAAAAAGGCCATAAGTGTTATAATTATTCCCTAAAACTATAAGATAATACTCACTGATAGCTTTAGACAAACACAATTATAAAATCATTTAAATGGATGAATCACAATCAATAGATGATAATGGTTATTAATTAACTTAAATCCAGTGTTGTAAACATGAGGCATCCGATGAATATACGAACACTCAAATCGTCTCGCCACAATGGTTTTCAACCCTCTTTCAGCAAAGTTTTGGGTTTGCTGATTCTCATTGCTAGTGTGGCACTTCTTCTATACCAGCTTGGTGTACTGCTAACAACACGCGAGGTTGTTAGGCATGCTTTTTATGCTGGTATGGTTGCAGCAGCATCAACAGCCGTGGGCGCTGCCCTAGCAGTATTCACCAAGCAAATATCTAACCGGATGCTTGATACCCTAATGGGCTTTGGTGCTGGCGTCATGCTAGCGGCGAGTATTTTTTCATTGATTCTCCCCTCTATGGAGATCATGCAAGAGCAAACCTCTTCTATGATCATGGCATCTTCCAAAGTCGGCATTGCCCTTCTGCTGGGTGCAGGCTTGATGTTACTGATGGAGAAAGCGGTACCACATGAACACTTTTTTAAAGGCACCGATGGGCGTGCTAGTACTCGATTACGTCAAAGCTGGTTATTTGTGCTTGCTATTGCACTACATAATATCCCTGAAGGCCTAGCAATTGGTGCGGGTTACGCAGCGGGTGACGGTCATAGCTTGGCAATCGGCATCGCCATTCAAGACATGCCAGAGGGCTTTATAGTTGCCATGGCGTTAATTGCCGCGGGTTACTCTAGACTCTTCTCCATCACTATCGGTGTATTGTCCGGTTTGACAGAGCCTATCATGGCTATTGTGGGTGCGACGATGCTGGAAGTCAGTACAGCTATGCTTCCTTGGGGATTAGCTGCTGCCGCTGGTGCAATGCTGTTTGTGATCAGTCATGAAATCATCCCAGAGTCTCACCGGAAAGGTCACGAATTTTATGCAACCAACGGTTTAATGCTAGGCTTTGTATTAATGTTAATTCTGGATACCGCTATTTGATAAAAAACTAGTCTAAAATAAACGCATTAGTAAAACCTCACAGGGAGGTGACAACATAATCTTGTTTTACTAATACATGCTTAAAGAAGGGTTAATATAATGATAACTATAGACCTACGCCTCTATGCCCCAGCAGCGACAAGAAATCGTGAGCCGATTTTGTCGGTTCTAAATGATCATCTTCCGAATCCAGCGAATGTGCTAGAAATAGCATCAGGAACGGGTGAACATGCTACTTACCTATCAGAACATTTAGAACAAGTTCGCCTGTGGCAACCTACAGAAATTGAACCCTCATCATTGAAAAGCATCGAAGCTTGGAGAGAGCACTATGAGGAAAACGAAAGAGTCGCTACCAAAGTCGCCAGATCAAAGTATTTAGACGTGACTGCAAAAGATCCTCATATTGATCACGCCTACAACGTGATCGTGGTGATTAACCTTCTTCACATTACCCCTTGGACAATCACCGAAGCCTTAATGAGATTTGCTCAACATCATCTACCTCTTGGAGGGTTACTTTACCTTTACGGTCCTTTTTGGCAACAGGGTGAAACGCCGGCAGACAGCAATGTTCATTTTGACTCTACGCTGAAAAAACAAAATAGCGCTTGGGGAATACGAGATTTAGATGCTGTATTAGAAGAAGGACACAAGCATGGATTATCAAAAAAAGCGGTGATATCCATGCCTGCGAACAATTTATCTGTCATTTTTGAGTGCAAAAACCCCATTTAGCGCTTAGGGTTTAGGTATGCTTTTCTACCGTTGAGTCATTGCTGACAAAATCGTCCTCTGGCTCAACGCCCGGAGCTTCATCGGTATGGGGATCTTCCCAGCCTGTTATCATAGTTTTGATATGTGCTAATGGCGTATGACCTACCGTTGCCAGATAAACATGCAGCAATAAGAAGCACAACATCATAAAAGCACCCAAGGTATGAAGTGTAGCGACCTGCTTCAATGCTAAAGGAGCATAGTCAGCAACACTGCCCCAGAAGAGATAAACCAAACCAGAGATCCATAGCAATGGATTAATCACCAACTTCACGCCTAAGTATGCAATTCTCTGAAGTGGATTATGCTTGCGATCCGGTGTTTTATGGTAAGGATGAGGCTCCTTCTTGAACATGCCGTAAGCATAGTAGCGAGCCATCGCAATCAGCTTTTCATGCGTTGGTACGTAATGTTTCCATTGCCCCGTCGTAAAATGCCAAAAAATAGCAAAAACCCAAAGAGTAATTAACATCCA
>REDB01000253.1 GCA_007693685.1 Oceanospirillales bacterium | reverse complement strand
CGCTGATTGGTAATGCCGCAAGCAATAATATCTTCATAAGTTGCATCTACCAACTTTAAGACATCTTTACATGTCTTGATGACACTCTGCCAGATATCTTCAGGATTATGCTCCACCCAGCCATCCTTGGGGAAATGTTGAGGGAATTCCTCTTGGCAGGTGCATATTATTTTTCCATCCTTTGAAAAAAGGATAGCGCGAGAGCTTGTGGTGCCTTGGTCTATGGCAAGTAAATACTTAGACATTCCTTAATCCTGATTTGGTTGTTGTTATTTTTTCATTTTTATTCTTTAATGTTTATTATAGTTCTTTTTAATTTTCTTTTTAGGCTGAAATCTAATGAACCGTTCAGATAATGACACCGCCAAAGGACATCGCCAAGATGATTTGCAACAAATGTATGATCTGTTGGTTATCGGTGGTGGTGTAAACGGTACTGGTATTGCTATGGATGCTGCAGGTCGAGGATTGAAGGTTGCCCTCTGTGAAATGGCTGATCTTGGTGGAGCTACTTCATCGAATAGTAGTAAGCTCATACATGGAGGACTTCGTTATCTTGAGCATTATGAGTTTGGGTTAGTTAAAAAAGCCTTAGCTGAACGCGAAATTCTTCTTAATAATGCTCCTCACATTATGTGGCCACTTCGCTTTATTCTGCCTCATCGACCTCATTTAAGACCTGCTTGGATGATTCGTGTTGGGTTATTTTTGTATGACAATCTTGCAAAGAGACAAACCCTGCGTCCTTCAGACACTGTAAAGTTTGATCAGCATTCACCTTTAAAGAGTCAAATTAATAAAGGTTTTATCTACTCGGATGTTTGGGTGGACGATGCTCGATTAGTGCTTTTATGCGCATTGGCTGCGCAGGAGCGCGGTGCAAAGATATTAACTAGAACCCAAGTGACTAAGGCACAGCGAATTGACGGACTCTGGTCAGTAACACTCACAAATGTATTAACTGGTAAAACTCAATGGGTTAAAGCTAAAGGTTTAGTCAATGCAGCAGGGCCATGGGTAAGTCGTTTATTTAGTGATGCTTTATCTGTCAAAGCACCCAAAGAAATACGTTTAGTGAAAGGAAGCCACATTGTTGTTCCACGGATTTATATGGGGGAGGAGGCCTATATTCTTCAAAACGAAGATGAGCGTATTGTTTTTGTTATACCTTATGAAGAGAAGTTTTCATTAATCGGAACAACCGATGTTGAGTTTAATGGCAACCCTAGAGAGGCAAAAATTTCTGACGAGGAAACTGATTATCTAATTTCGGTCGTCAATGCTCACTTCAAGAAACAGCTTTCCGTTGATGATGTTGTGTGGACTTTTTCTGGTGTTCGTCCACTAATGGATGATGAAGTGGAAGATGCAAAAAAAGCATCAAGAGACTATAGCTTTCAAATTGACTCTGTAGCGGGTCAAGCACCTTTGCTATCCGTATTTGGAGGTAAGTTGACTACTTACCGTAAATTGGCAGAAGCCGCTACTAATGCCATGTGTAAATTTTTCCCAGGGTCAGGACAGTCTTGGACTCAAACAGCCAAGCTACCAGGTGCTGATTTTATTGATCAACAGCAATTGTTTTCTTCACTGAAATTAGAGTTTCCTTGGATTCCACCATCATTATTAACCCGTTACATCAGATCCTACGGAACCCTGGTAAAAAATTTTCTACAGGGAGTTCATTCCGTTGCTGATTTAGGTCAGCACTTTGGTTCTGAGTTGTATCAAGCTGAAGTGGATTATTTGATTAAACATGAGTGGGTCGTTGAGTTAGATGATTTGATTTGGCGCAGAACCAAATTGGGTCTTGTCTTAAGTGATAGCGAAAAACAAAACTTAGCCAGCTATCTAGAATGCCAACTTAAAAAAGAAAATCAGGGTAACAGTGCTATAATTTAAATTATTGATTATTATTAATATTATTTAAGTCAGTGATAAAAATTAAAAAAGGACAGGCTATGACAATCAGAGTGGGTATTAATGGTTTTGGTAGAATAGGCCGTATGGCGTTCAGGGCCATCGAAAAAGAATTTAGTAATCAGTTTCAAGTGGTTGCAGTTAATGATCTGCTTGATCCAGATTATTTGGCTTACATGCTAAAACTTGATTCCGTTCACGGACGTTTGGATAAAGAAGTGTCGTTTACGGATGGGCTGTTGAATGTTTCAGGTCATCTAGTCAGATTAACCGCCGAACGTGATCCCGAAAACCTCGCATGGGGTGACTTAGAGGTCGATGTTGTTTTGGAATGCACTGGTCTTTTTTTAACAGAAGAAGCATGTCAGAAGCATATCAATGCGGGTGCTAAGAAAGTCATTATGTCGGCCCCATCTAAAGACTCAACTCCGATGTTTGTATTTGGGGTTAACCATCAGAGTTATGCCGGTCAAGCTATTATCTCTGGTGCTTCATGTACAACCAACTGCTTAGCACCTGTGGCAAAAGTATTGCAGGACAACTGGGGTATCAAGCGAGGTTTGATGTCGACAGTTCATGCCGCGACGGCTACTCAAAAGACGGTTGATGGCCCTTCAACTAAAGATTGGCGAGGGGGTCGAGGGATTCTAGAGAATATTATTCCTTCCTCAACCGGCGCGGCTAAAGCCGTGGGAAAAGTTCTGCCCGAATTAAATGGTAAATTGACGGGTATGGCTTTCAGGGTGCCAACATCAAACGTTTCAGTTGTAGACCTGACTGTAGAGTTAGAAAAGCCAGCGTCTTATGAAGAGATATGCAAAGCAATGAAAGCTGCTTCAGAATCTTCTGAAATGTCGAATGTGCTGGGTTATACCGATGAAAAAGTGGTAGCGACCGATTTTCGAGGCTGTAGCTTTGCTTCCATTTTTGATGCGGGTGCTGGTATCGCTTTAGACGACCATTTTGTCAAAATTATTTCTTGGTATGACAATGAATATGGTTACACCTGTAACATGTTGCGTTTAGCCTCTGCTATAACTCAGTAGTTATTATGTTTTTTGCATGTAAAGATTCATGAGTTCACATATCAATATTGAAGTAGGTTCCATTAAATGCAACGCAGAACGAAAATAGTCGCTACGCTCGGTCCAGCAACAGATTCACCGGAAAAGATTTCGCAACTTATTCAAGCGGGTGCAAATGTTGTGCGATTGAACTTTTCCCATGGGAGTGCTGAAGATCATCAGCGTCGTGCGACAATGGTGAGAGAGGCGGCTGCTAAACTGGGTCGTTTTGTTGCTATATTGGGAGATCTTCAGGGCCCAAAAATTCGCATAGCTCGTTTTGTCGATTCGAAAATACATCTTAATGTAGGTGATACTTTCGCTCTTGATGCGGGTTTAGATAAAGCCTCCGGAAACCAGAAAGCGGTAGGAATTGACTACGAAAATCTAGCGCAGGACTGTCAGCCTGATGACCTTCTTTTGTTAGATGATGGTCGAGTTCAGTTAAAAGTCATTTCAATCATTGGATCACGCTTAGAATGTGTTGTCACAGTCGGTGGTCCACTGTCTAACAATAAGGGCATTAACCGCCTAGGTGGTGGCTTGTCAGCTGGAGCACTGACGGATAAGGATCGTGCTGATATTGTCACTGCTGCGTTGATAGATGTAGATTACTTGGCGGTTTCCTTCCCGCGCAATGGTGACGACATTCGTGAAGCGCGCCGTTTATTTCAAGAGGCGGGTGGGGTTGCCGGCTTAATCGCCAAGATCGAGAGGGCTGAAACCGTTAGTTGTGTTGAAAATATTGATGAAATTATCGATGCGTCCGATGGTGTCATGGTGGCTCGAGGAGATCTAGGGGTTGAAATTGGTGATGCTGAGTTGATCGGCATACAGAAACTCATCATTGAACGTGCGCGAACGCTGAATAAAACCGTTATTACCGCAACACAGATGATGGAAACCATGATCACTCAGCCTATGCCAACACGAGCAGAGGTGTTTGATGTGGCGAATGCTGTGTTAGATGGAACGGATGCGGTCATGCTATCAGCTGAAACAGCCGCGGGAAGTTATCCGGTAGAAACTGTAGAAGCGATGGTTCGCGTCATTGTCGGTGCTGAGAAAAACCGTCATTCGCAAGTGTCTAAGCACAGAATGAATGAAGTATTTCATAAGATTGACGAATCGATTGCTTTAGCTGCGATGTATACGGCAAATCATCTAAACGGCGTCAAAGCGATCATTGCGATGACAGAAAGTGGGGCAACGCCTTTGCTTATGTCTCGAATTCGCTCGGGTTTGCCGATTTATGCCTATTCAAAAAATCCTAAAACTCAGCGAAAAGTTGCACTGTACCGTGGTGTAAAAACAGTTCCATTTGATTCAACCAACATGCCGCTGGATCAAATCAATTACAATGCCGTTTCAGAGTTAGTTCAGAGAGGTGTGGTTGATCAAGGAGACTTGGTCATCATCACTAAGGGAGATTATGTGAATGCTCAGGGTGGCACTAACACAATGAAAATTGTGCGTGTCGGCGATGTCATTCAGTAAATAGTTTAGACGTCTCATTTATTAGCTTACTAACAGCCAAGGACGGCTGCTTTTTTTAATATTTATGCTCAAAAGTGTTGACGGATAAATTCAAATCCGTAGAATACGCACCACTTAAACACGACGCGGGAATAGCTCAGTTGGTAGAGCACGACCTTGCCAAGGTCGGGGTCGCGAGTTCGAGTCTCGTTTCCCGCTCCAAGTGTTAAGTAATTTATGATGTGTCCCATTCGTCTAGTGGCCTAGGACACCGCCCTTTCACGGCGGTAACAGGGGTTCGAACCCCCTATGGGACGCCATATCTTCTCCTCCTTGAATCTATATTCATTCAGTCTTACTCTCTACACATTAAATTCTAGACATTAAACCGTCAGGTGCTTTTATGGCTTGGTTTGCATCGGTTTTAAGCGTAGCTCTCAGTGCCGCACCTTGGTTGTTATTTGGCTTATTGGTTGCAGGCTTAATCAAAAGCTTTATTCCTGAAGCGATGCTACAGCGTTGGTTGGGTGGTCGCAGCTTTGCTAGTATCTGCAGGGCTGCATTAATTGGTGTGCCTCTGCCTATGTGTTCATGCGGTGCTATTCCGACAGCGATGGCGCTTCATAGAGGTGGTGCTGGAAAAGGTCCTACCACCAGTTTTTTAATATCGACCCCTAGTGTTGGAGTCGACTCAATATTAGTGACTAGTGTACTTATGGGACCATTCATAGCACTTGCTAGGGTAATTGGTGCTGTATTGACTGCTATAGTGACAGGTCTGGCTATATCTGTTTCTGATAGGGAAAACTTGAATCCAGCTCCACCCGAAAGTTCATCCTCTTGCTGTGCTGGAAGTTGCTCCTCTAAAAAAGTGACTCAGCAAGAAACTCAAAATCTTCCCGTCAGGGTGAAAGCTGGGTTGAAATATGCTTTCAGTGATTTGTTAGATGATATGAGTCGATGGATGTTTGTTGGATTTCTGTTGGCGGGAGTGCTGATTACATGGGTAACACCTGAAAATCTCATTAGTCTCTCTGATGGTATTTTACCTTTGATCCTGGTGGCATTAATTGGCATACCACTTTACATTTGTGCAGCAGCGGCCACACCCATAGCTGCTGGTTTACTTCTCAGTGGTGTGTCACCTGGTATGGCTCTTGTATTTCTGCTGGCTGGGCCTGTGACAAGTGTGGCTACCTTAGCAGTCTATCGTCGAGAGCTAGGAAGTAGAGCGCTATTGGTTTATTTAGTAAGTATTGTTCTTGTATCAGTAACATGTGGATTATGCTTAAACTTGTTTATGCAGATGATGGCAATAGATCCGGTTATTCAAGC
>REDB01000157.1 GCA_007693685.1 Oceanospirillales bacterium | reverse complement strand
CCAAACCAACAAAACGACGAAACAATAAGTCACGCGCCAGTTGCTTTTCTAAGGCGGGATCACTGAGCTTATACCAGCATTGAAGAAGCAGTGCTTTGAACATCATCAAAGGAGGCCAGGCTTTTTCACCACGCTTACTAGCGTGAATCTCAGTCAGAAGCATCTGAACACGGGACCAGTTAATCAGATCATGAACTTCATCAAGCTCTTTAAGTGCCTTATGTTCAAGGATCATTGAATCTGCCAAGCTGCGCTGAGTAAGGTTTTTCCAAGCCATTGTGATCTTCCAACGATGCTGTTTAAATGATAATTATCTCAAATTATCAGGTGAGTGGCTCGTGCTTCGTGCAAAGCTCTCCTTATGTTTATTTCTGATTGTTTCTCCGCTAGGCAAAGTTCGTTTAGGAGGAACAGAGGCAAAGCCTGACTTCTCCTATTTAGGTTGGTTTTCCATGTTGTTTGCTGCCGGTATGGGTATTGGATTGATGTTTTTTGCGGTATCCGAGCCTTTATCTCATTTCTCATCTTCATTCGGTGGTATTTCTGGTGAAGCAGGAGCCAGAACTGATTGGGCGCCACTAGGAGCTGCTGCTGGCGACCCTTTAGCAGCAGAGCGTTTAGCTATGGCGGCTACTATTTATCACTGGGCATTACATCCTTGGGCTATTTATGCTGTTATTGCACTAAGCTTGGCCTTGTTCTCTTTCAACAAGGGGTTGCCACTGACCATGCGTTCGGTGTTTTATCCTTTACTAGGTGAGCGTGTTTGGGGTTGGCCGGGACACTTTATTGATATCTTGGCGGTATTTGCAACGCTATTTGGCTTGGCCACATCACTAGGCTATGGTGCTTCACAAGCTGCGGCTGGTTTGGAGTATTTATTTGGTATTCCAGGTGGCGTAACCACCCAAGTTGTGTTGATCTTCGCAATTACCGTTATAGCATTGGTGTCAGTCATTGCCGGATTAGAAGCGGGTGTTAAACGTCTCTCGCAAATCAATATGGTGATGGCAGTATTACTGATGTTGTTTGTGATTATTGTGGGTCCTACGCTCGCTATCTTTACCGGTTTCTTCTCAAATTTAGCGGCTTACTTCCAAAATTTACCTGCTTTGTCCAATCCTATAGGGCGTGAGGATAGTAACTTTGCATCTGGTTGGACAGCGTTTTATTGGGCATGGTGGATCTCCTGGTCACCATTTGTCGGTATGTTTATAGCACGTGTTTCTCGTGGACGAACTGTACGTGAGTTTATGGTCTCTGTATTGCTGATACCTTCCGCAGCCTGTGTTCTTTGGATGACTGTGTTCGGTAGTACTGCAATCAGTCAATTTGTTGCTGGCTACACGGCAGCAGCGGATGCTGCTTTACCATTACAGCTGTTTTTGTCTCTAGAAGCCTTACCTTTGGTTCAAATTACCTCGTTTATCGCCATCATCTTGGTTGTGGTATTTTTTATCACTTCTTCAGATTCTGGTTCTTTGGTCATCGATACGATTGCAGCGGGTGGGAAAGTAAACGCTCCTACTCCTCAGCGTGTCTTCTGGTGTACCTTTGAAGGCATTATTGCGATTGTATTGTTACTGGGTGGCGGTCTTGCTGCGCTTCAGGCGATGGCTGTATCGACGGGTTTTCCCTTCACCATAGTGCTTTTAATTGCTTGTATCGCTGTAGTTAAAGGACTTTCTTCTGAGCCTCGTGGCTAATCACAATGTTTTGGCTCCAGTTTTGGCTGAATTGTACACAGCTAAAACTGGGTGTTAACATAAAAGGGTGGATAGTATTTTCTTATGATATAGCCATAAATCATAATTTAAATTGATAATAATGGTTTCTTATGTGTCATTTCAGATGGAAATATTAAACAAAAACTAGCGAACGAGGTTTCTTTCACTATGAGTGAACATGACCCTAAAGATCCAATGGTGCCTGACGGTGAGGTCAATCCCATAGATACGGATTACCAAATTGGACAGGATAATATTGAATTACAAATAGGACCCTTTGGCCTTGATATACATAACAGAGTCTTTTTAATATCCGGTCTTACCGTAGTTGCTTTTGTTATTCTTACCTTAGCCTTTCAGGCCCACCTTGAACCACTCTTTAACAGTTTACGAAACTGGTTAACTGGTAACCTAGACTGGTTTTTCATTAGTGCGGGTAATATTTTCGTACTCATCTGTTTATTTTTAATTGTTTCCCCTCTAGGCAAGGTTCGTCTTGGTGGTACAGAGGCGACACCAGATTTTTCCTATCTTGGTTGGTTTTCCATGCTGTTTGCAGCAGGTATGGGTATAGGATTAATGTTCTTTGGTGTTTCAGAGCCTCTCTCTCACTTTGCATCCTCTATGGGTGGTGTTGCTGGTGAAGCTGGCGCTAGAACAGACTGGGCACCCTTAGGTGGTGCAGCAGGTGATCCGCAGGCTGCTGAACGCCTTGCAATGGCTGCTACCATCTATCATTGGGCTCTTCATCCATGGGCTATCTACGCTGTTTTGGCACTGGCTTTGGCCTTGTTTTCCTTTAATAAGGGCTTGCCATTAACCGTACGCTCAGTGTTTTACCCATTATTAGGTGAGCGCGTATGGGGCTGGCCGGGTCATATAATTGATATTCTCGCGGTGTTTGCTACTTTATTTGGTTTAGCTACCTCGCTGGGTTTTGGTGCGTCTCAAGCAGCGGCAGGATTAAATTACCTATTTGGATTGCCAGAAGGCACTACTATGCAGGTACTATTGATCTTCGGCATTACCTTAATTGCATTAGTGTCAGTCGTTGCAGGTTTAGAAGCAGGTGTTAAGCGTTTGTCGCAAATTAATATGACACTTGCTGTAATGTTGATGTTATTTGTGATCATCGTAGGTCCAACCTTGGCAATAATCACAGGGTTCTTTGCAAACTTAGCCGCGTATTTCCAAAATTTACCTGCTTTAGCCAATCCAATTGGTCGTGAAGACAGTAACTTTGCGTCAGGGTGGACCGCTTTCTATTGGGCATGGTGGATCTCTTGGTCGCCATTTGTTGGTATGTTTATTGCGCGAGTATCTCGCGGTCGAACAGTGCGCGAGTTTTTGGTTTCTGTACTACTGATTCCCTCGGCAGCCTGTGTGTTGTGGATGACGGTATTTGGTGGTACTGCAATCAGTCAGTTTGTCGGTGGCTATACTGCGGCAGCCGATGCCGCACTTCCTCTACAGTTGTTTAGCATGCTAGATGTATTGCCTTTGGCCCAGATCACATCTTTTATTGCAATCATTCTAGTGGTGGTGTTCTTTGTCACCTCTTCTGATTCAGGTTCATTAGTAATCGACACTATCGCGGCTGGTGGTAAGGTCAACGCGCCCACTCCTCAACGTGTGTTTTGGTGTACGTTTGAAGGATTAATTGCAGTCGCACTGTTACTCGGTGGTGGTCTTGTCGCATTGCAAGCTATGGCTGTGAGCACAGGCTTTCCGTTTACTATCGTACTCTTGGTTGCTTGCGTAGCCTTGTTTAAAGGCTTGGCATCTGAACCACGAGGTTAAGGCTTAACATGAAAACCTGCCACAGCTTTAAAGCTGTGGCAGGTTTTATTAACTACATCGCTGAGGTTTTATGCAAATTGAGCCAATAGAGGTGCTTGATTTCCTGAGGCGCTTCCCTCCATTTAATTGTTTGCCCGAAGAAACGCTAGGCTGGGTAGTTTCTGAAATAGAAGTGGGTTATTTCAAAGCGGATACCCAGATTTTAGAGCTAGGTCAGCATGTTGATGCTTTACACGTCATCAGATCTGGTGCTGTGGACATTTATCGTCGTAATGGCGAGTTATACAATAAAATGTCAGAAGGCGGTTTTTTTGGAGAGTTTGGTTTACTGCGTGATGGAAAAATACGATTTCCAGCCAAAGCAATTGAAGACACTTTAATCTACTTTGTTCCGCTTACCGTGTTTAATAAATTGTTTGATGAGTTTGAGCAGTTTGCAGATGCAGTCGAAATAGAAGATAGAACACGTTTACGACAAGCAGTTGCGCGTCGAGAAGATGCCAACGAATTGATGACTTCCAAAGTAACCTCTTTGATTAATCGTGAACCTGTTTCAATTACAAGTGATGCCAGCGTGCATGAGGCTGCTTTGCTTATGACAGAGTCCTCAATATCATCTTTGTTAATTATGCACCCTTCCTCTCACGCTATGGCTGGTGGTTTGGCAGGGATTATTACTGATAGAGATTTAAGAACCCGTGTGGTTGCCGAAGGCTTACCTTATACCACGCCGGTCAGCGAAATTATGACTGAAGAGTTGATTACCATTGAAGCTAATCAATTTGTCTTTGAAGCCATGCTAGCAATGCTTCGGCACAACCTGCACCATTTACCTGTTTTGCAAAAAGATCGTCCCGTGGGTGTGATCGCGATATCCGATATTATTCGTTATGAATCACAAAATAGCTTATTTGTTGTCAGTAATATTTTTCGTCAACACTCGGTCAACGATCTCAAGGGTTTAGTTTCTGATGTTCGGGCCAGCTTTATTCGTATGGTCAATGAAGATGCCAATTCGCGCATGATTGGTAGCTCTATGGCGGTCATAGGTCGGAGTTTTAAGCAGCGCTTATTAGAACTAGGCGAAGAGGAGCTGGGTCCACCACCAGTACCCTATTGCTTCCTAGCCTTAGGTTCCATGGCGCGTGATGAGATGCTGATCGTAACCGATCAGGATAACGCTATGATTCTGGATGATTCGTTTGATCCAAAACAACACGATGCCTACTTTGAAGCACTGGCTAAGTTTGTCAGCGATGGTTTAGATGCCTGTGGTTATACCTACTGTACAGGCAATATCATGGCGACCAATAAACAGTGGCGTCAGCCTAAGCGTGTTTGGCAGCAATATTTTACTGAATGGATTGATAATCCCTCTTTGGAAGGATTGCTACACAGCTCGATTTTCTTTGATTTAGAAGGGGTCTGGGGGAAAACAGAGTGGGCTGATCACTTAAATGATCATATTGTTCGTAAGGCAAGGCAGAGCAAGCGTTTCCTTGCCGCTATGTCGAGAAATGCGTTGAATAGAACGCCACCCTTAGGCTTTTTTAAAGATTTTGTGATGGAGCAAGATGGTCGCCAAAACAATACCATCAACATGAAGCGTCGAGGTACAGCGCCACTGGCTGATCTGGCTAGGGTACATGCTTTAGCAATTGGCTCCAAAGCGCGTAACTCTTTTTTACGCCTTGATGAAATCATTGAAGCGGATATCTTACCTCGTGGTCGGGGACAAGATTTGCGTGATGCGTTAGAACTGATCTCTATGGTGCGTATTCGCCATCAGGCCTTAGCCCTTGAAAGAGGGGAAACTCCAGATAACAGCATAGCACCAGAGAACTTGTCTGAGTTTGAGCGAAAAAATCTCAAAGATGCTTTCCAGATTCTCAGTAATGCACAAAAATTCATGAAATTCCGTTATCAAGGTGCGCGATAAAGCATATGTATTTAAGCACTGAAAAAATTAAAGCGGATACGCAGCAGTTTGATTGGATTCAGCTTTATCAGCAGCGTTTAGAAGTTGTAAAAGATGATCGTTTAAAGTCATTTTATGCAGCAGGAACCTTTGCACCTGATACACCGATTAAGTCGATCCCTTTTGTTGCGGTAGATTTTGAAACCACCGGTTTTGATCCGAAGAGTGATGGTATTGTTAGTATCGGACTAGTCCCATTTGACCTGAAGCGTATCCACTGTAAGGGGGCAAAGCACTGGATTGTAAGACCTAGAACTGCGCTAGATAAAGAGTCTGTTGTGGTTCATGGCATCACTCATTCAGATATTAAAAGTGCGCCTGATATGATGCGTATCGTTGAATATTTGCTCAAGGCATTAGAAGGTCGAATTGTTGTTGTTCACCACCGCGGAATTGAACGACCTTTTTTAAATGCTGCGCTTGAAAAACGCATTAACGAAGGCATTGTCTTTCCTGTTGTCGATACGATGGAACTTGAAGCAAGGCTTCACCGCGCCAAACCACTAACGCTTTGGCAACGCTTTCGTGGGCACGCGTTACCTTCTATACGTTTGGTGGATAGTCGCGAACGTTATCATCTGCCTTACTATCGTCAACATCATGCTCTGACGGATGCGTTGGCAACCGCTGAGCTTTTTTTAGCGCAAGTAAGTCATCGATTTTCTGAAGACACGCCGATTAGTGAGTTATGGAAATAATCACCCGTTTTATGGGTCTTGTTTTACAACAGACCTGAAGCTACGTCCTTGGGAAATACCAATACCGCTTAGTATTAGAGCAAGTGCCAGCCAATGACTCCAAGAAAGAACTTCATTCATAAAAGTGACCCCAAGTATCATCGCCCAAATAGGGATCAAATAGTTAATTAAAGAGACAAAGCTAGGGCCTGCGGAATTTATTAAAGTCATATAAATAACCGTACCGATACCGGTACAGATAAAGCCTAACAGTGTAATGGCGATCCAAGTTTTCTGAGAAAAGTCAGATAAGTTACTAAAGCCCGGTAAGCCTTGAAGCTCTATCTGGTGGCTAAAACCTGATGTGAACGCAGCCATTGGCCATAGCATGATAGCGGATATCATTAGTACGGAGGCTGCTGTACTCCAAGAATCACTTTTGGGTTTGCGCCGCGTTATAATGCTGTTCATGCCATAACAGACCGCTGCAAAAAGTACCGCAAGCTGAGCCCAGAATGCCTCGCCACTTAGCTGAAATGCAGCTAATGCACTGGGTCCAATCAAGACTAAAATACCAAAAAATCCGATAAAGAAGCCGGTCAGTTTTTGCCGATTGAGTGGCTCATCTGGAATGAAAAAATGCGCCAAGATAATCGTTACCAATGGCATGACCGCCATCAAAATACCCGCTAGAGCGCTATCAATTCTTTGTTGTCCCCAACTGATTAGCGTAAAGGGAAGGGCGTTGCCAATCAGTGCCATGGCTAAAATAAATAACCATAAACGAGTACCTTTGGGCAGTGGGCGACGAAGCATTAGGGCTAAAGGAAAGAGCAAGCAGCAGGCAAATAGGTTGCGCAAAAAAACGACTGAGGCAGGACTCAGTTCACGCAATACAATACTGGTGAGTGCAAAGGAACTCCCCCAGATCATGGCTAAAGAAAAAAGTAAAACCCACTGAATCAGTGGTCGCTGTGTCATGAGGGGGCTGCTCCGATAGTTAGTACTTGAGTAGAACTCAGGCTGGTTTTATTTAGAGTGATAAGTATTTTTACCAGCTTGTTAAACATATCACGATTACGTAAAACAGAACTACTAGGATCTCTTGTCAATTCACCTAGTTAACGGCTAAGCTGAACGTAATAATCTCAGGTATAACAATAAGGATGCCTGCTATGAAATTGTATGGTTCCACTACGTCCCCTTATGTGCGTCGTTTACGTGTTTGGCTAGAAGATGTGCCTCATGAGTTCGTCAATATCGACATCTATAGTGAAGAGGGTCGAGCAACACTCAGAAGCATCAATCCTGCACTAAAAATCCCCATGCTGGTGGATGACTGGCAAGCGGTATTTGATTCCAGAGTGATCTTTAATTACTTAAATAATAAGCTCGAAAAAGAAGTTACTACCATCGATGATGAGAACGCTATCACCTTGATCAATGCGGCTAGTGACTCTTACATCGAACTACTCTTATTGTCTCGTTCGGGAATTGATACCCAGCAGGATACGTTGTTCTTTAATCTGCAACGTGAACGTATTAAGACCACCTTGCAGGTTTTAGAAGACCAGTTAAAACTCGGTGTGTTCGAGTATTGGCACTTTCCAGCAATCTGTCTGTACTGTTTGATCGACTGGGTGATGTTCCGACGTTTAAATGATTTTTCTGAATATCCTGAGATTCAAGCCTTTCATGAGCGTCATCAAGTTCGTAAAATCATCCGTGCGACGGATCCAAGAATGTAAACTATAGACTGTTAGTGTAACGCTGAGTCAGTAAAGTGCTTGTCGGGCAGCCTTAAGCACTGATTGGCGAAGCGTTTCCATCACTGGGCTTTCCATCTGCCAATAGTGCCAATAAAGTGGTACATCCAAACTGTATCCGGGCACTAAGTCTATCAGTGATCCATTCTCAATCTCAGCTTTGACCTGTAACTCTGGCATCATGCCATATCCTAAGCCTGCACAAGCGGCACGAATAAAACCTTCAGATGAGGGTAAGTGATGGGTGTAAACGGGTTCGGTTCCGGCGACTTCCGCCATAAATTGATGCTGAAGGCGATCATCTCGGCTATACACTAAGCATGGTGCTTGTTTCAGTTTATCGGTACTACCTGAGTTCAAGTCGAAACGTTGAATAAACTCAGGACTGGCTAACGCTCGGTAGCGCATAATTCCGAGTGAGATCACTCCTCCACCGTTTACCGCTTCATCACTGGCACAAAGACATGCCATCACTTCACCTTGTTTCATTCGACGTAACCCAACCGCTTGATCCTCCACGGAGACTTCAAACCTCAGTAATGGATAATCAGGTAAGACCAATGCTGCGGGTAGCCAAGTATCTAAGGAGTCGGCATTAATCGTGATACGAACAATCAAATCATCGGGGTTGGCAGAGAGTTCAAGACCTGCTTCTAGCTGCCTGACTTGTTGAAGATGGTTATGTAGGCGTTGACCCAATGAAGTGGCTTTGGGAGGGATACTTCGGATGAGAACCGGTTGCCCAAGTTGTTGCTCCAGCTGCTTAATGCGTTGGCTCACGGCAGACTGAGTGAGATGCAAGGTGTTGGCGGCTCGTTCAAAGCCACCTTGTTCTAATACGGCGGCCATGGCTTGCAGAAGGCGATAGTCGATCATAAGTTCAGCTTATAATAGGTTAAAATAATTCGTTGGATTAATGATACGATCTTTCGTTAGTCTTGCCCAGCTGAAATAACTATGTTCAGGGGAAGAAAGATGATGACCGCTTTTGTGACAGGGTTCGTGGTGGCTCTAGGGCTCATCGTTGCCATAGGGGCACAAAATGCATGGGTGCTGAGTCAATCCATGCGAGGACAGCATCGAGCCGTGATAGCAATCGTGTGTATCGTCTGCGACTCTGTCTTGATTACGCTAGGGGTGTACTCAGTTCATCATCTACGCGAATGGTTACCTCCTTTGGTACCCGTATTAACTTGGGCGGGTGTTGCGCTGCTCTTGTGGTTAGCTTGGAACGCTGCACAACGTGCGATTAAAGGAACAGGTGGATTAAAAGCTAACCAAGAAGTACGTATCCAAAGTGCTTGGCAAATTGGCTTAACAGCATTGGCGATTACCTTGCTTAATCCCCATGTTTACTTAGATACCGTGGTGTTAATTGGCAGTGTTGGCTCATCGCAAACCAATAAGCTGGCGTTCGTGATGGGAGCTTGTCTAGCGTCACTGACATGGTTTTCATTATTAACTGGTTTCGCTCCTAAAGTGGCTAAAATTTTACGCTCTCCTAAGCATTGGCGAATATTTGATGGCGGAATGGCGGCACTTTTATGTATTGTGGCACTCTCACTGGTACCTTTTAGTGGATAAAGAATTGCCAAACTATGTTTAAACGCTATCAATCTCTCCCGCGCTGGACGCGGTGGAGTATAGAAATTCTGATTTTTGTGGCTATTTTTCTTGCGATTCGCGCTTATCAAGCGCCCGATATTGAAGCTGGCAGCGCGCCGGACTTTCAGGGTATCACCCTTGATGGACAAACCGTCTCGTTAGCCGACTATCGTGGAGAGCCGCTGCTGATCGTTGTGTGGGCAGAATGGTGTCGTATTTGTCGAATAGAGTTACCCATGATTCAACCACTGGCAAAAGATCATCAGGTGCTTACGATAGCGATACAATCTGGCACTGATGATGACGTCAGGCAATTTCTTCAACAGCAAGATTTACACCAGCTTCCCGTCTTAAATGATCCACAGAGTCAACTAGCAACTGCTTTTGGTGTTCGCGGCGTGCCTGTCATGTTTATCTTAGATCGAGAAGGCAATATTCGATTCACAGAAGTCGGTTTGACCAGTGGTTGGGGACTCAAAGCTCGATTGTGGTGGGCGGGCAGGTATTAGCCAGTTTTTTCTAGTAAGATATTGGTTAGGTTTTAGCGATGTGTGCAGGCATTAGTGAATCACTAATCGTTAGGTAAAATGTATCAAGGAATCTAATCATGAGAAAAATTTTGCAAAAGCTCTTGTGGCCATTGTTGCGCATCTTTGAGACAGGTGAGGATGCTGTTGGGTATCAGAAATCTCATAGAGTCATTTTGATTATTTTGGGAGTTTTGTTTTTAGGTTTGTCGTTTGGATCTGCATGGATGGGTAAAGTGACCGGTGAGATGGGTGCGCTCATTCCTATGGTAGTTTTTTTCACTGTAGGCTTTGTGGCGCTGGTATTAGGTTTTTTTGGATCTGATTCGGCTGTGTGCAAAATTTGGCGCTCACGAAATTAATTCTGCTATTCAATATCGTGCCCGAAAATGCCATTCGTTCGGTTGAATATCATTAGTGACAGCTTGTTTAATACCTTCATCAATCTCTGGTGAATCAAGGTTATATAAACCGCAAAGCTTTAAAGCTCTTCGAATATCGACGGAAGTTCCTAAATATTCATACACAACTCTGGCACAGCAGGGCATCCGCTCACCACTCCCTGATACGCCCAGTTTTAGCCCAGTCAAGCGCGTAACACGGTTCTTAAATGTTGGAACTAAGATAGTTTGCGTTATTTCCTGATCGGTTAAGGTTTCATAATCAACCATAAAAATTCGATCAATTAAGAAGCTGGCAATGCCAATATACTTGCCATGGTAAACTCGCTCGCTAGGTGTTTCTTGTAAACGCTCCGTGCGTTGGTAATACACTTTGTCTTCGCGACGCTCTATGCAGGTCAACATCCTTAAAAGTTTACCAGGACATGCCATCGACATATGATACTCAAAATAATAGCCAAGATATTTATCTAAACCGTGCTGCCCAACATCGAGTAGATGCTCGATGTGCTGCCATTCGTCAGGAAGAGGGTTTATGTCCAGTTCGGTTGATCTTGGTCGAACCTGAATTAACCGAGCAAACTGATTGTGTGGGAGTAAAAGTTCATGTTCATCGACACCAAAAAAATCACAAAATCTTCGTAAGGTGTGAGCCGAAGGTTTAGCGTGTTCGTTTAAATAACGATTAAATTGAGGCCGATTTATCTTCATTCGACGACAGACTTCAGCGATCGATTTGTAATAGCTGCAAAGCAGTCTTAAATTGCGTGAAAAGTCCTCCGTCATTAAATGTCTCCCATTATATTGTCATCTCACCCGCTAAAGGTGTTCTGAGCGCGTGTCGAATTTTATCTACAGGAAGACTTTGGCTGAGTAAAAAGTGTAGCTTGGTAAAAGCCGCTTCTAAGGTTAAATCAGCCCCCGCAATCACGCCAATACTGTTCAGCGTTGCTCCCGTTGAATAAGTGCCTTGGTTAACTGCGCCACAAGCGCATTGGGTAATATTCAATGTGATAATATCGTTTTCTGATGCTTGCTCAAGTGCCTTTATAAAGCTTTTGTTAGCATCTGGAGGGTTACCCGCACCATAGGTTTTTAAAATCAAACCTTTGATGTCTGGTTGATCCAGAACAGCTGTAAGTATGTTGGTAGCTATACCTGGGTAAATATGAAGCACTGCCACGGCGCTTTGATCAAAGGTGGGTGCAAAGAAGGTAGGCGCTCGCTTATCGAGTAATAACCGCTTCTGGATGTCGATAGTAATGCCGATCTTCCCTAGCCAAGGAAAATTGGGAGAGTCAAAGGCATCAAATTCAGAACTTTTAGTTTTAGTACTGCGATTACCACGCAGGATCCGATTGGCAAAGAGAATGCATACCTCCGGTATGTTCAGGTTACCTGCAACCAAAACTGAGGAAATTAAGTTTTCTGCTGCATCGCTTCTTGCTTCCATCATCGGTATCTGGGATCCAGTAAGAATGATCGGCTTATTCAATCCTTGCATCAGAAAAGATAGCATAGAAGCGGTATAGGCCATGGTATCTGTACCATGAAGTAATACAAAACCATCGTATTCATCCCAATGTTGCATTAACAGTTCGCAAAGTGCTGTCCAATCTTTAGGTACAAGATTTGAGCTGTCGATGAGCTCTTGGCATTCTATAATATCGAAGTTAGGAAGATCTTTAAGGCCACGACTACGAAGAAAACTGCTAAGGTGCTCATGAAAGCCTTTCATGGGAATATAACCTTTATCAGAAGGTTGCATTCCAATGGTTCCTCCAGCATAAACAATTAGCACGCGGCGTTTCATGGTTGTTAGTCCTGTTATGACAAGGTGATAGGATAGTATCGAAAAAAGGCTGAGTGTGACGTTTAACATTATAAAAAATCACCCAGAAATGGATCTTTCTGGGTGAGGAGTGTCAGGTTAAGTTGATTAAGAAGTTAGCTTTTTTTATTCAGCTAGGCCACCAATATCTTCAAGAATCGTTTTAAAACTTTCAACTTGGTTGTTTAGAGTTTCATGAACTTCAGCACCATCCATATAGACGACAGGCATCAGGATACGCTCTTCGGTAATCTCAATGAAACGTGGGTCTTGAGTTGCAAGCTTGAGGACTTCGGCTAAACGAGCCACTTGGCTTTCAGGAGTATTTTTAGGTACCATGACTACGCGAATTTCACCAGGATCTATTTCGTATCCTAACTCACGTAGAGTAGGTGCGTCAGGAAAAGCTACTAGACGATCATCCGCTAAGCTAGCAAGTACAGGCATTTCACCTGTTGTGGCATAGCCAGAGTGCGTGCCACCACTGTAGGCAAAATCAACATCACCGGAAAGGATTAAAGGTGCCATGCCCGCGCCACCAGAAGTAGGAACAATACGCAAATCTAGCCCTTCTTTCTTGGAAATATAATCAACAATCATACGATCAAATGGCAGTTGAGACGCATAGCTGGTACCTGGGTTAGCTTTAGCGAACTCAAGGAATTCATCCCAGTTGCTATAGGGTTTTCCTGCACCTGTAACAATAGCGGACTGCCCTAGGGTTACACCTGCCACATAAGTAAAGCTATCGACATCGAAATTAGTAGGTGTCGCCAATGGACCGAAGGTTACCGACATGGATGTACCAAACACAAACGTATAGCCTTCATCACGGCTATTGGCTAATTGTTGTAAGGCCACTGCACCGCCAGCACCTGGACGGTTTATCACGTTTACTGGCTGTCCTAGGTGCTCACTCATTACATTCGCAAGTACGCGACCTTGAATATCTGTGCTGCCACCTGCTCCCCAACCGATCACCATGCTTAATGGCTTGGATGGAAAGTTATCTGCCAGAGCTGAACTGCTAAGTGCAAGAGCACCCGTGATTAATGCAGTTTTAACTATGTTTTTCAATTTCATTGTGTTCCCCTCAGTTTTAATATTTTGCTGAATTGAGACATTAGCTCAATCTGCATTCGGAAGTGATTTCTTCCGTTGTTGTATGCCCATCCAGGCAAAGCGAACCAGTAACACTAGGGTTAGCAGTACAAAAAAACCTGCAATAGGCCTATCAATTAAAATGGCAATATCGCCTCCAGATAAAATAATGGACTGTCGAAGGTTTAACTCCAGCATGGGTGTCACGATAAATGCGACTAAAAATGTGACGAAAGAATAATCAAACTTTTTAAGAAAAAAGCCGAGGATGGAAAAACCAAAGACTACCAAGAGTCCAAATGTTCCGAACCCCTGAACTTGGATACCGGCTAAACACAAGAAAATCACGATAGGTATGACCATGTGCGATGGAATACTGGTGATTTTGGCAAAGATTCGTAAGCCGTACCAACCGATGGCCAGCATTAGTAGGCTAGCCACTATCATTCCTGAAAACAGAGAAAAAAGCATTTCAGGCTGTTCACGGAGCATTAAAGGACCCACGGTAATTCCATGAATCATAAAAGCACCGACCAAAAGCGCAGCTGAAACACTACCTGGAATTCCTAGGCCAAATAGAGGAATATAACTGGCTGGAATCACGGCATTGTCTGCAGACTCGGATGCAGCGATACCTCTTGGATCGCCTTTGCCAAAAGTATCCGGATTTTTAGCAGCACGTTTGGCTGCACCATAAGACATAAAGGAACCTACTGAAGGTCCAAGCCCTGGCAAGGCGCCAACAAATGCACCAATAGCCGTACCCTTAAATATAGTTGGTAAGGTGGTTTTAAATTCTGACCACTTAAGATTGTCTTCTTTATTTCGAGAGAGATTGATTGCTTTTTGTCCCTTGTTTCGCCGATATTCATCCAGCTGAACAAACATTTCAGACAAGGCCAAGGTGCCGATGACCAAAGGTAAAATTGGCACACCATCCATTAGCTCAATGAAGCCAAAGGTCAAGCGCATGGCGCCGGTCTCTGGGTCCATACCTACGGTTCCCAGAATAATGCCTAACCCTCCGGCTGCCATGCCTTTTAGAAAAGAACCTCCTGCCATGCCTGCAATGAAGATAAGTGCAAAGACTAAGATCGCAGCGAGTTCATAAGGACCAAATTTTAGTGCCACAGATGCGAAAGGAATCGCTACGGCAATCAATAATAACGTCGCAAGAAGATCGCCAATAACGGAGGCTAGCAGACCTATTTTTAAGGCTGTGCGTGGTCGGCCATCTCGCGCCATAGGGTAACCATCTAAACAGGTTGCGGCAGAAGAACTTTCGCCAGGTGTGTTCAGAAGAATAGCGGAAACAGCACTACCAGCAGCAGTACCTTTGGATAAGCCAATTAAAAAGGATATGGCTGCATAAGGTGACATATAAAAAGTTAATGGGATCGCAATAGCAATGGCTACTGCACGATTAAGGCCTGGAATAACGCCGACTACATAACCTAGTAAAACGCCACCCAAAATGACGGTGATAGATTCCCAGCTCACTGCGGTTGAGAATGCACTATATAAAAGACTAAATTCTGGCATTTACACCACTCCTATGCGCATAAGATAAACGGTCAGAATATAAAGACCTGCGGTTGGTGTAAGAGAACAAATTAAGTAAATATGCCAACGACGCTCGTCTAGAATGAACAGTAACCCAGCTATTAGGAAAGGCGCTATCCAAGTCAATGGTAGAAAAATGGCAAGTACAATAAAGAAAAGGACATAAAGAAATGGCCAGACTTGATGCCATATTTCACTAAGATTAAGACCAACTATGAAAGGTTCTTTATGACGCACTATAGTCACAGCAGATAAGACGACAAGAGAAGTTGCACTTAAGAGCATGATCCATGTGCCAATTGTTGCTACCAGTTGGGGCGGTAAGCCGAATGAAAAACCACCTCCGCCAAAGGTAGGAATAACCCACGTTAGAAGTGTTATTGAAAAAATAATCACTACTAATCCGGACCAGAAATTAATTCTGAGCATGTTTTGTTCCCAACTAAGTTAAATCATGGGGCACTAAGCGATTTATATTATTTCGCTTCAATTATTTTTATCAATTTATTTCAACATACATTTAATATAAATGTAACGTACTAATCAGGTTTTGTTAGATGCTATTGGTACTTAAAAAAGCATCTAGTAGCGCTAATTATGCTGTTTTTTTCCACTGTTGCTCAGTGTCGGCGCCTAGGTGCACATGTTATGATCACGTTTTTTAAGTGAATTGGTTTTCAATGCGATTTGTAGATACGGTAATTATTGGTGCTGGCGCTGCGGGGTTGATGTGTGCTGCTACTGCTGGGCAACGTGGTCGGCAGGTATTAGTTGTTGATCACGCCAATAAAGTGGGCAAGAAAATCCTGATGTCAGGAGGAGGGCGTTGTAACTTTACTAACTACAGCGTCGAACCGAAAAACTTCCTATCCGATAATCCTCACTTCTGTATTTCTGCCTTAAAACGCTACACACAGCATGACTTTATTGAACTAGTTCAGCGTTATGAACTTGCCTATCACGAAAAAACGCTCGGACAACTCTTTTGTGATAATCGTGCTAAAGATCTGTTAGCTATTTTGCTGGCAGAGTGCGAACTAGGTGCTGTAGATATCCAAACCCGCTGCGCGGTTAGCCGAATTCGACGCATACCAGAAGATGAAATGATCGATGAGCTTCCGCAACAAGCCCGTTTTGAGCTACTAACCAGCAATGGTCCTGTTGTCTGTGAATCATTGGTTATTGCAACCGGTGGACCTTCGATTCCAACGCTGGGCGCTAGTCATTATGGTTACGAGGTAGCGCGTCAGTTTGGCTTGAAAGTGACCGACCTTCAGGCATCGCTAGTTCCCTTTACCTTAAAAGGCGATTTGCTCTCGCTCGCTCAATCCTTAGCGGGCGTTTCCATGCCTGTTAGTATCGAGTGCCGTCATCAAGTATTTCAAGAAGCTCTTTTGTTTACTCACAAAGGTATCAGTGGTCCCGCCGCATTGCAGATTAGTAATTATTGGTATCCCGGAGATACACTGACGATTAACTTCTTGCCGCATATGGACTTGGCGGCTGAAATACGTCAGTGGCAACAAATGGGTGTTAAAGCGGAGTTAAAAACACAGTTTAGTCGTTTGTTGCCTAAACGTTTTGTACTAGCATGGCTGGAACGCCCTGAACTGTTATCGGTTCAGTCAAAACCTATTGCTCAGCTTAATCGGCAGGATATTGAGTGTTTAGTAGCGATGTTTGAGGCTTGGCAGCTAGTTCCATTGGGTACCGAAGGTTACAAAACCGCCGAAGTGACTCGTGGGGGAGTGTGTACCGATCAAATATCCTCAAAAACCTTTGAAGTAAAATCTGAACCAGGTTTGTATTTTATTGGTGAAGTGCTAGATGTCACCGGCTGGCTGGGCGGGTTTAACTTTCAATGGGCCTGGAGTAGCGGCTGGTGTGCAGGCCAGTATGTTTAGTGATCAAAAAAACTTTAAGTAAGACCACTAGTCACTTATGATACGTTAGTTCAATAACAGGGTATTGGTAGATAAATGTCATCAATAATAAAAGTGGACCAAGTCAATAAAGCATTTGGTACCCTGCAAGTCATCAACAATTGCTCGATTGAAGTGGAGCAAGGTTCAATTACGGGGCTGATTGGTCCTAACGGTGCGGGTAAATCGACGCTGTTTAATCTTATAGCAGGCACCTTTGCGCCAGATAATGGTTCTATTTACTTCGATGGTCAGGACATTACCGCTGTACCGTCTGATCAGCTGTTTCATCGCGGCTTATTACGGACCTTTCAAATCGCACAAGAATTTTCTCATATGACCGCTTTGGAAAATCTAATGATGGTTCCGCCTCAAGCCGGCGAAAGCTTACTTAACACTTGGCTGAGGCCTTCACTGGTTAAAGATCAAGAAGCACAAGTGCGCCAAAAAGCACTGGATGTGATCGAGTTTATAGGCTTAAAGCATGTGCGTAATGAGCTGGCCGGCAATCTATCCGGCGGTCAAAAAAAGTTACTAGAACTTGGTCGAACCATGATGGTAGATGCTCGAATAGTATTGCTAGATGAGATTGCGGCAGGCGTTAACCGAACCTTGTTGCAGGATCTGATACGCAATATTCAACGCCTTAATCAAGAGATGGGATATACCTTCTTGGTGATCGAGCATGATATGGATATGATCGCGCAGCTTTGTAACCCTGTTATCGTGCTGGCGCAAGGTAGTGTCATGATGAAAGGCACCATCCAAGAGATTCAACAAAACGAAGAAGTCATTGAAGCCTATTTTGGCAATGACGCCCACTGATTGAGCAGAGTAAATCGATGGCATTATTTGAAGCGACCAATGTGCATGGCGGTTACGGCGGGATGAATATCCTCAACGGCGTCAATATGTCACTAGAGGCAGATGAAATAGGTGTGATAGTGGGTCCTAATGGAGCCGGAAAATCCACCATGTTAAAAGCCATATTCGGCTTACTTCACGTTAATGAAGGCAATATTCAGTTAAGAGGAGAGTCGATCACCAACGCCGATCCGGTTGAATTGGTGAAGCGAAAAATGGCATTTGTCCCTCAGGAGAAAAACATATTTCCTTCCTTAACAGTGGAAGAAAATCTAGAGATGGGTGCATTTATTCGTCATGATGATTTTCAGCCGATGCTGGATAAGGTTTACAGTTTTTTTCCGCCTTTAGCGGATAAGCGAAAACAGCCAGCAGGTGAGTTGTCGGGTGGCCAACGTCAGATGGTGGCGATGGGGCGTGCTTTGATGACAGAGCCAAGCTTGATTTTACTCGACGAGCCTACGGCAGGTTTATCACCCTTATATATGTCTGAAATTTTCGAGCGGATTATTTCTATCAATAAAGCGGGTGTTGGGGTTTTAATGGTTGAACAGCATGCTAAGCAGGCATTAAAGATCGCCCATAAAGGTTTTGTTCTTGTGGCTGGGCAAAATCGCTTTACAGATACGGGCCAAAATCTGATTAATGACCCTGAAGTAGCCAAAGCCTTCTTGGGCGGGTAATTGGTTGAGGATACAACATTGAACGAATTTGTTTTTTTTATTAACAACGTCGTGATCTCGGGCCTAACGATTGGTTCGATTTACGCTCTTGGAGCAGTGGGTATCACACTGATCTTTAGTATTCTGCGCTTTGCTCACTTTGCCCATGCAGATCTAATGACCTTAGGTGCCTTCTTTGCGTTTTTCTTAACCGCGATGTTTCCCGCAGTGGGGCCGGCTATAGGTTTGCCGACTGCTTTTGTGATGCTACCTTTAGCAATGGTAATGACAGCTATTGCTGCTATTTATATTGATAAAGGTTTCTATAAGCCCTTAAGACGTCACGGTGTTAAGCCAATTGTTATTGTTATGGCTTCCTTAGGTGTGACTTTGATGCTTCAAGGTCTAATCCGTATGTTTATGGGAACCAGTGCCCGCAGTATGTATATTGATGATCGTAAGGGTATTCATCGATTAGACATGCCTTTTGAGTTAGCCAGTCGTCCCATTGTAATAACAGATCCTCAGATTATTATTATTGTTCTATTGGTAATCATCGTCATTGCACTGCATCTGTTTTTAAATCGTACTCGCTTGGGTAAAGCGATGCGTGCTATGTCTGACAATCCTGATTTAGCCAGAGTATCCGGTATTAACACGGATACTGTGGTGAAGGTGACTTGGGTGATAGCCGGTTCGTTAGCTGCGATAGCGGGTACTATGCTTTCGCTTGACGTGTCTCTAAAACCTGATTTGAGCTTCCACCTGCTATTACCTATCTTTGCCGCTGCCATAGTCGGTGGGGTAGGTCATCCTTATGGGGCTTTAGCGGGCGGTTTTGTCATAGGTTTTGCTGAAACCCTGTCGGTATTTAACTGGGCGGTGCTGCTAAGACCTTGGCGTGATTACCTCTGGTTCGATCTGCCTGCAACCTTGGCGTTTGTTCCGAGTGAATACAAAATAACTGTTCCATTTTTTATTCTGCTGGCCATTCTGGTCTGGCGTCCGACCGGCCTGTTCAAGGGTAAGGTGCTCTGATGCTAATGAAATTGCCAATGAAAGAAACCTTGATGATCGTAGCCCTTGCCGTTGCGGTCTTATTATTGATGCAGGTGATGGGTACCGCCTATGGTGTGCGAGTCCTTGTTGAAGCGAGTTGCTATGCAATTATAGCGTTGGGCTTAACGATTCAGTGGGGCTACGCCGGTTTATTCAATGCCGGTATCATGGGATTTGTCGCCATCGGTGGCTTTTCTGCGATGTTGTTAACCTTTCCGGTGAATCAAAGCTTTTGGGAATCAGATCTATCTGGTGAATTAGGTGTTGCCTTCCTAAAGCTGGTTGCTGCGGTGGCACTTGTTGCTGCAGTAATGCAACTGCATCGCATTAAAGTCCCACGTAGTATCCGTTTGCCCATTATTTTGATTGTTATGGCGACGCTTTATCTGTGGGTAGTGAATGGTTTTGCGCCAGTAACACAGAATATCGTTTCTCAGCACGGCTTTATCGGTGGATTCGGTTTACCCGTTTGGGCAGGATGGCTGGTCGGTGGGATTTTGGCAGGAACCGTTGCTTATTTCATCGGACATATCTGTTTAGGTCTACGCAGTGACTACCTTGCCATTGCAACACTGGGTGTTGCTGAAATCATCAAAGCTTTCTTGAAAAACTCTGACTGGCTAACACGAGGTACCTTAACAGTATCGCCACTCCCTTGGCCTGTTCCTGGTGCTAGTGAAGTGGGTTTTGTCATGGCACGTGCCTTGTACCTATCTGTTACGGCGGTTTTGATTGCGATTATTTTTTATCTCTTACATCGTGCATACAACGGTCCTTGGGGTCGAATGATGCGTGCTATTCGAGATAATGAGTTGTCTTCATCGGCGATGGGTAAGGATGTTAATCAGCGTCGATTAGAAGTCTTCGTACTGGGTTGTATTTTGATGGGTATCGGTGGTGCTGCTCTGGCTACCTTTAACGGTATCTTTGATCCTAATGGTTACTTACCCCTCAACCATACTTTCTTGATCTGGGTAATGGTGATATTAGGTGGGCCCGGTAATAATCTAGGTACCATTTTTGGTGCCGTGTTTGTCTACGTAATTTGGGTTATGTCTGAACCGGTTGCCCTGTTCATTTTGAACTCGATCAGCTATTTAGGTGATCTTTGGTTTGCATGGGAAGCACCGTCTGACTTTAGTAGTCGAGCATTGCAGGCGAGGGTTTTCAGTATCGGGTTAATCATCACCTTAGTGCTTCGTTACGCACCCAAAGGATTATTCCCTGAGAAAGTGCAGCACCATCAATAGATTGAAGTAGTATAGCTAAGGATTTTTTAGGCTGGTTATTGAAAGTCTGCCGCCATTACGCGGCAGACTTTTTACACACTTTGTAGATGCTTTTTAGAACTATTGAATTAAACCAACAGTTCGGAAAGCACCATCACGTACAACCATTTCTTCGATAACACCTGGTACGTTACCACGCTCATCAAAGTCTTGAGTGCCCGCCGCACCTTCGTAGTTGATTTCAACGCCTTGAGCAATCAATTCAACCGCTTTTGACCATTCGCCAGGAAGAATTACTTCACCCGGAGGAAGGGCAACTGCACGCAGCGCTTCGTTCAATCCAGCGCGATCTGCAGAACCGTTCTTCTCGATTGCCAGTGCGATCAGGAATGCTGCATCGTATGCTTGGCTGGCAAATACTGCGTTAGGATCCATCCCTGCAGCACGAGCTGCTTCAGCATAAGACTCAGTTCCAGGAATATCTGGCTTACCTGGGCGAGTTGCGATCATACCTTCAAGTACATCAGCTCCAACTGCTTCAACTAGCGCATCGCCAACCATTCCGTCTGCACCGATGAACTGAGTAAACATGCCGCTTTCATAAGCTTGACGAAGAATGGTTTGTCCCGACGTATCTGCATAGGCAAACACCAGAAGTGTTTCAGCACCGCTTGATGCAAGGTTACCTAGTTCAGAGCGGTAATCAGCTCGACCATCTTCATGAGCAGCTCTTCCCGCAATGATACCGCCACCGGCTTCAAAATTTGACGAAAATGCATTGGCTAGGCCTTGGCCATAGTCGTTATTAACGAAGGTCATGGCGACTTCATTTATGCCTTTAGATAGCAACAGGCTCGCTAACACTTCACCTTGATAAGCATCGGATGGAGTGGTTCTGAAGACTAGGTCATTATCATCAATTTCTGCAATAGCAGGGGAAGTTGAAGCGGGTGATACCATCAAAACGCCAGCTGGAACAGCGACGTTGTTAGCAGAGGCAATAGTGGCACCTGAGCATAAAGCACCGACAATGGCCGTTACATTTTCAGAGTTAATCATTCTGTCAGCAGCGTTAATAGCAGCCGATGCATCTGTACAGGTAGTATCTGCTGAGATAATGGTCAGTGGTTGACCACCTAAGATACCGCCTTGCTCATTGATTTGGCTAATTGCTAATTGAGCACCATTGAAGATAGGTGGTGCTAAACTTTCAATCGGGCCAGTAAATCCGCCCAAGAAACCTAATTTAACTTCTGCATGTGCAAGGCTAGTCATTGCCGTTGCTGCAACAATGGCGCTGCACAGTAGTGTTTTTTTAATCATTGTAACTCCCGTGTATTTTTATGCCGTTCTATAAGTGGGTATGAATCTCTAATAACCTTCATAGAGTCATGACCTGATGCTTTTATGACACTTTATCCTCTTAAAATCAATCGTTCAGCAAAGATGTATTGAGGACAAAATAGAACTGGGCTGAGTTCACTGTTTTCGGTAGCATTAAAATTTTTTTGGAACCTCTATGTCTTCTCATCCGGCCCATTCATCACCGCTAAACTCCGCTAGGCCTTGGGTTATAGGTTTAGCCATGCTTGCGTTACTGATGGCGGCCACGAATCTGCGTGGTGGTTTGGTTGTTTTTGCGCCATTGGTATTGGAGATTCGTGCAGCGCTTTCACTAAGTGCTAGCGAATTTGGCTTGTTAACAACCTTACCTTTGATCTGCTTCGCGATAATTTCGATTCTAGTCCCTGCTTTTACGCGGATGTTCTCATCAATCACACTGGTTATCGCAGGATTGTTAATTATTGCTACCGGAGTTCTGTTACGTCTGACGCCTCATTATGCTTGGGTGATCGTCGGAACCTTGCTTTTAGGTTCTGCTATTGCACTGTTAAATGTGTTGATACCGGTTCTGGTAAAAGTATTTTTCCCAAAGCGTATTGGATTAATGACTGGCCTTTATTCCATTATGCTGAGCCTTGGAGCGGGGATGGGGCTGTTTATCGCAGTGCCGATGATGCAGGCCTTTGATAATTGGAAAGCACCCGTTTTGGTTTGGGCCGTGTTACCCATCTTGACCTGTCTTTTGTGGTTGCCTTTATTGCGTTTACGCTCTTCGGTAACGCCTGTTACGGGTGCTAAAGTCACTCTATGGAAAAACAGTACCGCCTGGGCTGTCACTTTCTATATGGGGCTACAATCCTTCTTTTTCTACGCAATTGTCACCTGGTTACCTAAAATTCTGATTGAAAGTGGTCTTGATCCACTTCAAGCGGGCACCGCGACAGCATTAATTAACCTTGTCAGTATCCCATTCAATTTATTTGTGCCTATTCTAGCCGCGCGCATGAATAATCAGCGTATTCTAGTAGTGCTGATTTTCGTCATCTCGTTCAGTGGCTTGTTTGGTTTATGGCTGGCTCCAGAAAAAGCTCCGATGTTGTGGGCTTCGTTAATTGGTATGGGAGCCGGTGGCTCGCTGAGTTTGGCGCTATCGTTTTTTGTGTTACGAACTAAAGATGGTATTCAGGCAACCTCACTATCAGCAATGGCGCAAAGTTTGGGTTATCTGTTGGCATCCACCGGCCCTGTGGTGATGGCATGGATTCATGAATTAAGTGGACACTGGTTACACGCTATAATGCTATTAATGTGCTTACAACTTATCCAATTAGCCTTTGGCTGGAAAGGTGCCGCCGCCGTCTATGTCAAACCTGATGCTAGATAATTGAACCAAGAGAAATAGGCTTTATGGAACTCACCGCTTTTTTAAATGCGTTTACCGGCTTTTTTGTTATTGTTGATCCAATAGGCACGGCGTTGATTTTTCATGCTTTAGTTCCTGAAACCGATCGTCGACATCGAGTTGTGATGGCGGTAAAAGCTACCCTGATTAGCGTTACCTTGTTAGTCATCTTTGGCAATTTCGGCGAGACATTTCTTAACAGCTTAGGGATCAACATTAACGCCTTACGGATATCAGGCGGTTTGTTGCTGTTCTTCACTGCCTTCAATTTAATCACCAGTCAGATTAAATTAGGTCAATCGGATGAGAAGAAAGATATTTCAGTTTATCCTTTATCCATTCCATTGCTAGCAGGGCCTGGGGCGCTAACCTTATCAATTCTGTTATTTTCGAATGCACAAACTACAACTCAAGAAGTATCAGTCTTGATGGCAGTGTTCTGTATCTACGGTCTTACACTAGTACTGATGCTACTTTCCAAATATGTTAAAAAAGTGATAGGGCGCACGGGGGATGAAATCCTTAGGCGCTTCTTGGGCGTCATCTTGGCTGCGCTGGCGATACAGTTTATTTACGATGGTTTTGTCAATATGATGGCGGCCTAAATACTTTTAAGAAAGTTGTAGATTGAAGCTGTTTTACATACAAGTTTTAGGCAAAATGCAGTTCTAAATTTTCCATCAACCATGAGTAATACATAATGAGCATCAAATACCTCCACAGCAATCATCGTATGAGTCAAGTTACTATCCACAAAGATACGGTCTACTTAGCGGGTCAAGTAGCTAGTGATCCATCCGCTGATGTTCGTGGTCAAACTGAACAGATTCTAGACGGAATTGATAAGCTTTTAGCTGAAGCGGGTACTTCTAAAGAAAACATTCTTTCTGCAACTATTTGGTTAACAGATATGTCTGAATTCTCTGAAATGAATGCAGTTTGGGATGCTTGGGTAGTGCAGGGTCGTCCACCTGTCCGTGCTTGTGTAGAATCAAACTTGGCAGGTCCAGCTTGGAAAGTAGAAATCATGGTGATTGCTGCTCTTCCAGAGTAAACATTGCTTTATATCAATCCCAGTGAACAAAATGTTTCCAAACTGCTGTTAAGAGTTGTCATCCATATCTAGGCAGTCTAGAGTTCTATAATAGAAAGCTGATTTAAAACAGGATTGTCGTATGA
>REDB01000149.1 GCA_007693685.1 Oceanospirillales bacterium | reverse complement strand
ATAAAAAAACCGCCTTCCTTGCGGAGAGGCGGCAACCTGGATGGTTTAAAAAAGGGTTTGCGTGTCAGTCAGCCTGACGACGCAAAAATGCCGGAATATCCAGAAAATCCATATCGTCCGTTCCGGTTCTCTTCATCTCTTCTTGAAAAGGCGCAGGCGCCTCTGGTTTCTTTACAGCTTTAGCAATTGCCATAGGCTTTTCTTCACGACGTGAACGAATAGCTGTAGGCAGTTCTAGTTGACCGTATTCATTACCTTTTCGGCCTGTTGGTACACCACCACGCGTATCGCTACCAGATACCTGTGCCAGCGCCTGTGCTTTACACAAACCAGTTGCCACAACAGTGACTTTAATTTCATCGGTCATCTCAGGATCGATAACTGTACCGACCACAACTGTTGCACCATCAGATGCATAACCTTCAACGATATCACCTACTTCAGAGAACTCACCTAGGCTAAGATCCAAACCACCAGTGATGTTGACTAAAATACCGCTTGCACCTTTCAGGTCGATATCTTCAAGTAAAGGACTGTTGATTGCAGCTTCTGTCGCAGTTATTGCACGAGACTCGCCACGACCGTAACCGGTACCCATCATGGCCATACCCATTTCAGACATAACCGTTCTTACGTCAGCAAAGTCAACGTTTATCATACCTGGACGAATAATTAGATCAGCGATACCCTGAACAGCACCTTTAAGGACATCATTCGCAGCCTTAAATGCTTCAATCAGACTGGTATTGCGACCTAATACAGGAAGTAGCTTTTCATTTGGAATAATAATTAAAGAATCGACATTTTCCTGAAGTTCACGAATGCCATCTTCAGCAATTTTTTGACGCTTCTTACCTTCAAAAGCAAAGGGTTTGGTTACAACAGCAACAGTTAGGATTCCCATCTCTCTTGCTATTTCAGCAACGATAGGCGCCGCACCAGTGCCTGTACCACCCCCCATACCAGCGGTAATAAAGACCATGTCAGCACCTTTAAGTGCCTCAGCAATACGCTCACGATCTTCTTGCGCTGCTTGACGACCCACTTCTGGATTTGCACCCGCACCTAGGCCCTTTGTTAAGCCTCCGCCGATATGCAATGCCGTTCGTGTAGCGGATTTTGCTAGCGCCTGAGCGTCAGTGTTAGCACAGATGAATTCAACGCCTTCAACATCAGTTGTTAGCATATGTTCTACTGCATTACCGCCACCGCCGCCGACGCCGATAACCTTGATGACCGCGCTTTGCGGTAAGCTATCTACCAGTTCAAACATACTCATCCCTCCAGGAATTTCCCCATTCTTTGACGGGTTTACATAATCAAAAATTACTTTGTAACCAAGATTTCATGCGATTAAAAACATTAACAGACGGCACTGAGTCTTTAGGATGCCTAGCAGCCTCAGGAACCGTTAAACCAGATTCATTCAAGTTACTTTGCGCTTGCTTGGCATAGTGCAACAAACCGATGCTAGTCGCATAAATTGGATTATGCAGCAGCGTTTCCATGCCTCTAATGCCATCAGGAACCGCCAAACGGACAGGCATATGAAAGATCTCTTCCGCCAATTCCACAGCACCTTCCATTCGCGCACAACCACCGGTTAACACCAATCCGGCAGCAATTAATTCTTCAAAACCTGAGCGACGTATCTCAGCCTGAATAAGACCAAACATCTCCTCATAACGGGGTTCGATCACTTCAGCTAAAGCCTGTCGCGATAAATTTCTAGCTGGACGATCACCGACACTTGGTACACGAATCATATCGTCGGCACTGGATAATTGAGACAGTGCACAGGCATATTTAATTTTGATCTGCTCTGCATGCTGAGTGGGAGTTCTCAGCGCCATAGCAATATCACTGGTGATTTGATCACCACCAATTGGAATGACAGCGGTATATCGTATAGCACCGCGAGTGAATACAGCGATATCAGCGGTACCTGCACCGATATCCACCAAACATACACCTAAATCTTTCTCATCTTCGGTGAGAACTGCATAACCGGAAGCGAGCTGCTCTAAAACAATACCGTCTACATCGAGCTCACAACGACGAATGCATTTCTCAAGGTTATGAATGGCGTTAATGGCACCTGTCACCAAATGAACCTTAGCTTCCAATCGAACACCTGACATACCAAGCGGTTCTTTGATGCCGTCTTGGTTATCGATCATGTACTCTTGTGGAAGAATATGGAGAAGTTTTTGATCAGCTGGCACGGCAACAGCACGAGCGGCTTCAATAACACGCTCAAGATCCTGCTCAGTGACTTCTCGATCACGTACGGCAACTATACCATTAGAATTTAAGCTATTGATGTGACCCGCTGCCATACCGACAGTGACAGAATGAACTTTACAGCCAGCCATCAGTTCTGCTTCTTCTACAGCACGTCGTATAGCACTGACCGTAGACTCGATATTAACAACAACACCACGCTTCATTCCTGCAGCGGCATGATTACCGACACCAACAATTTCGATGCTTCCGTCTGCACGTAACTCGCCCACCAAGCACACCACTTTTGATGTTCCGATATCTAAGGCCACGATCATATTGTTGGCAGTCAGCATAGTGTTTACAAATTCCTAATGAGTCACTCAGAAAACGCTGTTCAATCCAGTTGCCACAGAGTCACATTTTAAGTTAGCAATTAACAGACCAACTTAAAAAGTGATGAGGGTTAATTTCCATTAGCCTTATTATGGCTGAGATATAAACAAACTTTCAAGATTTTTTTATTGAACTAATACGGCAAATAATTGCCATATAAAGTGGCAATTCATCTAAATTTCAACAATATAGACGACTCTAATGTGAATGATATTGCCGATCAAAAAATAAACAGTCGCATTTTTTTCATTATCGCATTGTGATTTTAAATCAAGATTAAATTTTGAATAAAAAGCGATATTTCAAAACTTAATCTTGAATAATCGCTATAACATCAAAACTTAATTTTGATTTTTCAACAAATATCACTATCAGATTTTGATTTTAAGCAACACTTTTTTTAATTATTTTGAAAGTGCTCAAAAACAAGAAAAGTTAAGGATGAGTATTTAATTAAGAAAAAATCAGAAGCACAGTCAGAACGAATTAGAAGATACCACCCGTTTCAAAAACGGGTGGTCAGAAATACTTACCAGTTCCACCACAGCACAGGAATAGACACAACCGCTAGAGCTCCACTAACGAAAACATTCTTTAAGTCACCCAACAGACGTTGAATAACGACAAAGTGCGTAACCGGAAAAGAGATGAACACACAACTCAACGGAATCCACCAATCGAGACGTGAGAAGCCAAAAGCTAAAGCACCGATCAATGTCAAAGCCGCTAGATTTCCTAACACCATGACAGTAACTAAGCCATTTTGGTTTTTCAAATAAGCCGGCTTATCGGCCTCGGGTAATTTATTCAATGCACCTGCGCTTAAGGCAGCAGACATAGAGACTAGCCCTGCAGCTAGGAAGATGACCAAAGCATCTGACATGGAGACTCCTGTTAAATCAATTTCATTAGTCCACTATTGTACGACAAAGCGAGGTAAATCAGAAAAAACCGCTGCATATTTCGATACAATCACCCAAATATGGATCGACCTAGTATTCTAAGGTGCTTTGTCACTCGACTTTTTGATAAAATAATCAATCAGAAATATAGACTTGGAATCCAATATGCCAGAATTTCTCGTTGATGAAGCGATAGAAGACTACGCTTATGTCAGCACTAAAGCAGAACCACCTCTACTTCAAGAGCTGATTGACGCTACCAATGAAAATATGGGCTGGCCACAAAAGCTCTCGGGGCGACTAGTAGGACGTACGCTTAAGATGCTGGCGGCATTAACTCAACCCAAGCAAGCTCTAGAAATTGGAATGTTTACTGGCTATTCAGCGCTCTCAATTGCTGAAGGGATGCCTGCGGATGGCAAGCTGATCTGCTGCGAAACCAATCCTCGCGCCATTGAGATGGCACAGCGCTTTTTTGATCGCAGCGAACATGGCCACAAAATCGAAGTTATCTTTGGTAGAGCAGCCGACACGCTAGAAAATTTAGATATTGAGCTAGACTTTACTTTTATCGATGCGGATAAGCGTAGCTACCTTCACTATTACCAAGAAGTTAAGAAGCGAACGCGCTCTGGTGGCTTAATTATATTAGATAATGTCCTTTGGTCAGGTAAAGTGATTCAACCTGAATCAGAACTCGATGATATCCTAGTAGAAACCAATCGCTTTATAGCTAACGATCCTGATGTTGAGAATGTTTTTCTGACAGTACGCGATGGAATGAACGTCGTAAGAAAGCTATAAAAATATTGATCACATCACTCATGGAGGATGCATGCTAAAGAAACTGGTATGGCTGTTCATACTTCTGATCTTCTTGATGGTCTCTTTAGTTGTGTCCGTTTATTGGTTTTCCCCTCAAATTAGTCGCCTTGCTATAACTCACTGGCTTGAGCAGCAAGGGTTCGATTCAATTGATTTTCAGATGCAACCACCCACAGATAGAGGGCTGCGCATCAATCAGCTGGCATTATCTCAAGTAGATGGGCAACGTCATATCAATGTTCGTGCAGACTCATTAAACCTAAAATTTAACTTAGCGCAGATAATTCAACAGCAAAGATTAGAACTCATCTCTGCTGAGCAGATTGATGTGGTTATTACCATCGATACCTCATTACCTGAGAGATTAGAAACACTTCAACAAGAACATATCGATCTGCATCCACAGCAGCTTTCAGAACTTTTCGCCAGCATTCCGGTTAATCAGCTAGCCATTAATCAAATCAATATTCGTTATCAAGCGGATGCATCACCCGAGCTAGCGACTCAGGGAAAAGTCATACTGGATAACAACGGTTTAGAATCATCATGGCTAATGTCCATTAATCATACACCACTAGCCAACCTAGATTTTGATCTACATAGAGATGGTTCTTTAAGTCTTCAATTAAGGCAGTTAGATAACAAGCTACTCAATATAGCTGGAGAACTGAGCTTTATAGACGAGCAGTGGCAACTCAATTTAGGCCATCAGCTCTTTAGTAGAAACTTAATTAACTGGCTCAACAACAGCTTCTCTTTGTCAATTACGTCAGATCTAGGGCTACAAGACCCTATCAGTTTTACTGCTGACATTCGTTTGCCTAGAAACTTACCTTTAGATCCCGTTAAGCTGTTAGATAGTTTAGAAGGTGGACTGACCCTTGCCACTCGATTGCAACCACCACAAACCGAAGCTCTACCCTATCAACTAACTCTTAACCTGTTAACGCAACTCAATCTGCAACAGCGGCAAATAACTGGACAATTACAACTCACTTCAACAGATGCTTTAGGTCAACTACCTGATGCACAAGTTAATAGCCAGGTTCGTATTGCCAGCTCACTAGATAGTGTTGCTTTAAATGGCCACCTAGGTCTCGCCGATCTTAACCAACTTATTAGCTTTACGACTGAGATACAAAGCAGCAAGCCAACCCAAATCAATTGGCGCCTAACTGAAAGAGACGCGATACCCGTGTTAAATCAGTTACGCTCCTATCTCGACGGATTACCCAATAATCTCAACCTAGAGTCTGGACGTTTCTCAGCATCGGGTAGAGTCATCATCAATGCCAATACTTGGACAGTGAATGCTCAAACCTCTCTAAAAAATGCAACATTACTGCAAGCGAACAATCGCTTTGAAGGGGTTGATTGGAAAAGCCAGCTAACAATAGATCAACAAGGTAACTGGACCAACAGCGGAGATATCACCCTAAATCGGCTGAATATCGGCTTACCCATTACACTATCCCCTATTAATTATCAGCTAAGAAGCCAATCAGGTAGACTTCTTCTTAACTCATCAGCATTCACCGCCAACCTGCTTGGCGGCCGCATCTATCTTCCAGCCTTAAGCTTTGACCCACTCGCACCTGATTTGATATTCCTAGTCAGTTTAAGAGAGTTTGACTTGGGTTCTATTCTAGAGCTCTATGCTGATAAAGGACTTTATGGGGAAGGTACAATTGATGGACAACTGCCAGTGAGATTTAATACTGAGGGGTTAAGTATCGAAGGAGGTAACATTGGCACAGTTGCACCAGGTGTCATTCGCTATCAACCAGATGAAGGCTTACAAAGCATGGCACAGACCAATATTGGACTTCGTTTAGCCTTTGAAGCTTTAAGCGATCTTCAGTATCAATTATTAGATTTAGGTGTTCACTATCAACCTAATGGTGACCTGACCCTAGTATCTCGATTACAAGGAAGTAATCCAGAATGGCAACAAGGACGACCTATCGACCTTACACTCACGATTGAAGACAATATCCCAGATCTTTTAAGGGCGTTGCAAATTACCGGAAGAATTACAGATGCGATTGACCAGCATTTTCAACGTTCACCTTAATAGCGTTTGGTTAGGGTTAAGGCAAGATCGGGCAGAATAGACTTAACGTTTGAAAAGCTTATAAAATAAAGCGGACCAAGAGAGGATCCTATGCAACTATTTTTTTCCAGATCTGCTGCGCTAGTTTTATCTAGAACAGTGGTGCTTGCAGCTTTGCTGGCACTGGCAGCTTGTACACCCACTGTGCAGGTTGCAGCTCCCACAGACCCAATCACGATTAACTTGAATGTTAAAATTCAGCATGAAATTTTGGTCAAAGTGGACAGAGAAATTGACAACCTGCTGGAAGAAAACAGCGATCTATTCTAGGAGATAGCCATGCAACTATTAACACAACGTTTTATCTGGGTTTTATTGTTAGCGCTGCTATCATTGCCTGTTTTTGCACAATCTCTGGATCAAGCCAAATCTCAAGGACTGGTGGGTGAGCAGCTTAATGGTTACGTTGGTATTGTGACCTCCTCACCGAATAGCGCACTGAGAAGCATGGTTAACGAAATTAACCAACAGCGTCGTGCCCTTTATCAACGCTCAGCGCAAGAAGCATCAGTGTCTTTAGAAGTGTTTGAAGCACGTGCAGGACAACGTTTGCAAGAAAGAGCACGTCCTGGGGAATTTATTCAGGATAAAAATGGTCAATGGCGTCGTAAGTAAATTTTAAAAAGACAAAGAAGGAGAGCAATTTGTCATTTTTTCTCCAATTGAGTTACCGCCAGATCAATCTACTTGGGTTTGTAACCTGCATCACTGCTATGCTATTTGCAGTGGGGTTCTTACAGCATTATTTGATGTTAGATCCCTGCCCTCTTTGCGTTATTACGCGAGTTATTGTGATTAGCATGTCGGTGGTATTTTTTATCGCCCTGATACATAACCCGGCTCAGTTAGGTCAACGCATCTATGCTTTGTTGGCAATAGCGGTTGGTCTGACTGGATTAGGTGTTCAATTCAGACATATTTGGTTACAAAACCTTCCTCCTGATCAAGTTCCAGCTTGTGGTCCTGGATTAGAGTTTTTATTGGAAACTCAACCTCTCTTTTCTGCACTCAGAACAGTATTTGAGGGATCAGGGGACTGCGCTGAAATAGATTGGATCTTTTTAGGACTCACTATTCCAATGCAAACCGCTTTACTATTTGCCTTTTTATTAGCTTTGGCTATCTGGCAACTGGTTAGAAAACCATCCGTTTAACACCAATCAGATGCTTAATCATTGGCGTCATCCAGCGGTACGAGATCTCTATTGGGCTATTAACAGCCCTAGTTTAATCAGTACCGCTGAGTTGACTCACTGGCAAGACCAATCAGTCTCATTCACGCAACAATTAGATCAACTAGACAAGTATCCAAAACCACTATTAGACTGGCTCACAAAAGCATTACCATCCCACCGTCCACCCAGATTAGGGCAATACTTCGAAAGCCTTTGGCATTATTACTTTCATCAACATCCCAACTACCAGCTCATCACTCATAATTTACAGATCAAATCACCAGAAAACATTACTTTAGGTGAGTTAGATCTTGTCGTGAAAGATCGACAACGTGATTGCGTCATGCATATCGAACTAGCAGTGAAGTTTTATCTAGCGCTACCCCACCTTTACAGAGCCGAATTATCGACTGTAGATAATTTAGAGGCCTATATCGGACCTGGATTGAAAGACCGGCTGATTGATAAGTTTTACCATACTCTGCGGCATCAACTTCCACTTTCCTCATCAGACATCGTTAAGTCTATGGGGATTCACATTGATGAGATGCATGCGATCTTTAAAGGACGATTGTTTCTACCCTGGTGTAATTTGAGTAGTGATCAACCCATTTGGCTTAGTCAACATCAGTTAAAATACTTACCTGATAACCTCATCTACCAAACTCTAACTCGTTCAGAGTGGTTTGCAGCCAAACAATTGTCGACTCTAGCCACTCAGTCTAAAGAAGAACTGCTATCACAAACCCTAGATAGACCAACACAAATAGCCGCTATTAACCGCATAAGCAAAAGTGAAGAAAGACGTTTTTTTGTCGTTCCAAATGATTGGGAAGAAAGAGCAAAGGAATCAATCTAATTTCAATGCTCTATCAACGCACTTTCTAGATCATTCGTCTTACACCTAAATCCTTGTCGTTGTATTGCTAGTTTAAATGTAATGTAATGGTCATCAAAAACTAAGGGATACCTACCTTTGATGAAATCACTGCCACTTAACTTTTCCAACCTAAAAGGTGATCTATTTGGTGGTCTTACTGCAGGTATCGTTGCACTACCTCTGGCGCTGGCCTTTGGCGTAGCTTCTGGTGCCGGAGCAGCAGCAGGTTTATATGGAGCGATAGCATTGGGTTTTGTGGCCGCCATTTTTGGTGGTACTCGAGGTCAAATATCTGGCCCAACTGGCCCTATGACAGTCGTGTTTGCCTCTGCACTGGCAGCGTTTGGTGGTAGCCTTGAAATGGCAATGGCAGTCGTTTTAGTTGGCGGCATACTGCAAATAGTCTTCGGTTTATTACGAACAGGCACCTTAATCAACTACATCCCTTACCCCGTTATATCGGGATTTATGAGCGGTGTCGGTGTCATTATTATTCTATTGCAACTTGCTCCCTTGATGGGTGTTTCGTCAGAGTCATCTCCTTTGAACGCCATCGCTGGATTGATCCATACTTTTCAACAACTCAATCTACAAGCACTTTTTTTAGGGGTATCAACCCTGCTGATTGTTTTTTTAACACCCGTTAGAGTAAGTAGAGTCGTACCATCTCCCTTGCTAGCACTGGTTGTTATGACGCCGATCAGCCTGATCGCTGGATTTTCAGTTCCAGAAATAGGTCAAATTCCTGTTGGTCTGCCTGAACTTCAACTGCCACAATTTAGTCTTCAACAGTGGAGCTTAATCTTTACTTTAGGGTTAACTCTTGCATTATTGGGAAGCTTAGACAGCCTACTCACGTCACTGGTTACTGATTCGATTACCCAAACTCGTCATCGTCCTAATAAAGAACTAATCGGACAAGGTCTTGGCAACATGCTTTGTGCATTTATCGGCGGATTACCCGGTGCAGGTGCCACCATGAGAACAGTAGTCAATGTTCGTACAGGTGGGAGAACTGAGCTAAGTGGTATTGTACATGCACTGTTCCTATTCACACTGTTACTAGGGCTAGCTCCATTAGCAACGCATATTCCATTAGCGGTTTTAGCAGGCATACTGATCAAGGTAGGTATCGATATACTCGATTATCGTATGCTAAAACTACTTAAAACCGCACCTAAATCAGATACCTTAATTATGTTAACGGTATTCGGTTTAACGGTACTGGTGGATCTGGTGATGGCCGTTGCAGTGGGTGTAGTCCTAGCAATGGGAATGTTGACACACAGGATGGCAAAGGAGGCAGATATACGTTTTGATGATGGTCACGGGCACAATTCACACAACCTTGAAAAAGTTGGCCCAGGAGTACGTATTATCCACGTTAAAGGCCCGCTATTCTTTGGCTCAGCAAGCCAAATGTTAGATAGAATGGAAACCGTAGACCGATATATCGATACGCATCAAATCATCATAGATTGTCGAAAGGTCGATTTTATGGACTTAACTGCTATCTTTACCTTGGATGGTATGGTCGAGCGTTTAATGCATCACGAAATTGATGTCAGAGTCGTCACTACTCCGATGATGCGAGAACAGTTATTGGGTCTTAATACCGCTTTTTTGAATGAACCCAGACTCTTTACCAATTTGAAAGCAGCTCAGAGATAACCGAGACTAAAGCCTCAAAAGAGGTTAAAATCCCTCTACCAAACTAAACGATGTACTGATCGGCTTGAACGATTATTTCCTATAAAGATCGTGATCTCTAAGCCAAATTTGCTAAAACCATGCAGGATTATCAGGTAATGTGCCCACATTCTCTCTCGCTTCACACTCTTGAACATCATGACGCATTTATCGAACGCCACATAGGCCCCTCCATCGAAGAACAGCAAGCCATGCTGGATACGACTGGATTCAAAACGCTTGAAGATATGATTCAGCGTACCGTTCCCGCTTCTATCCGTTGTGATATTCCGGCTGAACTAGACACGCCACGTACAGAAACGGAAACGCTGGAACGCCTTAAAGCGATCATGAGCCAAAACATTGTTAAGCGTTCGATGATCGGTATGGGTTTTACCGATGCGATCACTCCAAATGTTATCCTGCGTAACGTTCTTGAAAATCCAGGTTGGTACACCGCCTATACTCCCTATCAGCCAGAAATATCGCAAGGTCGTTTAGAAGGACTATTAACCTTCCAACAAATGATCATGGACCTAACCGGTTTAGAGCTTGCTAATGCGTCGTTGTTAGATGAAGCAACCGCTGCAGCGGAAGCAATGACTCTTTGCAAGCGTATGGCTAAAGCTAAAAATGCCAATGTCTTTATTGTGGATAAACACCTGCACCCACAAAACATTAGCGTTATTCAAACGCGTGCAGAACCGCTAGGCATCAAGGTTGTCATCGGCGATGTTGCGGAACTGATGGAGAAACATAACGATTACTTTGGTGTTGTTGTTCAATATCCAAATACCCTTGGTGAAATCAACGATTACCAAGCTTTGATTGCTCAAGCTCACGAACAGAAAGCTCTCTTCTGTGCTGCTGCAGATATTATGGCACTGGTTTTACTAAAATCCCCGGGTGACCTAGGTGCGGATGTTGTATTTGGCTCGTCACAGCGCTTTGGCGTACCCATGGGCTATGGTGGTCCATCGGCAGCATTCTTTGCTACACGTGATGCCTTCAAACGTTCTGTCCCTGGTCGCATTATCGGTGTATCCGTCGATAGCCGAGGTAAACCAGCCTTACGTATGGCAATGCAAACGCGTGAACAGCATATTCGTCGTGAAAAAGCCATGTCGAACATCTGCACCGCTCAAGCCCTTCTCGCCAATATGGCTGCTTTTTATGCGGTTTATCATGGCCCTGTCGGCTTAAAGATTATCGCATCACGTATTCACCGCTTAACAAACATTCTCGCAGCCGGTCTCAAAACGAAAGGCGTTCAAGTTCTGAATGAAACCTATTTTGACACCCTGACACTGGAGCTTGGATTTGCTCGCGACACGGCCTATGAGCGAGCTTCTGAACTAGGCATAAACTTGCGCAAGATCGGTGACACTAGACTCGGCATTACCTGTGATGAGCGCACCACTCGTGAAGAGATTCATACCCTGTGGAAAGCGATTTTAGGTGAAACACATCACCTCGATATGGATGCGCTGGATTATGAGATCGTTGAAAATGGCTCGGCAGCGCTTCCAGCATCACTATTACGTGAAAACGAAATTCTGACCCATCCTGTCTTCAATACGCATCACAGCGAAACGGAAATGCTGCGTTATTTGAAGAAACTGGAAAACAAAGATATTTCCTTAGCGCACAGCATGATCGCTCTGGGCTCTTGTACCATGAAGCTCAATGCCACTGCAGAAATGATCCCAGTCACTTGGCCAGAATTAGCCAATATGCACCCATTTGCACCGATCGAGCAAGCCAAAGGCTATGCACAAATGATCGATGAATTGGATAAGATGTTACGTGCCATTACCGGTTTTGACGCCATTTGTATGCAGCCTAACTCTGGTGCTCAGGGTGAATATGCAGGTCTACTTGCCATTCGTAATTACCTCCGCGCTAAAGGCGAAGGGCATCGTAATGTCTGCCTAATCCCTACTTCTGCACACGGAACTAACCCGGCTTCTGCGGCCATGGTCGATATGAAAGTGGTTTTGGTGGACTGTGACGCACAGGGTAACGTTGACGTTGAGGACTTGCGTAACAAGGCGATTCAACACAAAATTGATCTTGCGGCCCTAATGATCACCTACCCATCTACTCACGGTGTATTTGAAGAAGAGATCAAAGAAATATGCGCCATCGTGCACGAATGTGGTGGTCAGGTGTATATGGATGGTGCCAACCTCAATGCACAAGTCTGTATCAGCAAACCAGCTGAGATCGGCGCTGATGTATCCCACATGAACCTGCACAAAACCTTCTGCATTCCTCATGGTGGTGGTGGTCCTGGCATGGGACCTATCGGGGTTAAGGCGCACTTAGTTCCTCATTTAGCGAACCATCCTGTTGTTTCAGTCAACAACGATGATGCAACTAATACTGCCGTGTCTGCAGCACCTTGGGGTAGCGCCAGCATCCTGTCGATTAGCTGGGTCTATATCAGCTTAATGGGCGGCACAGGACTTCGCCAAGCAACCGAGGTAGCGATCCTAAGCGCTAACTATATTGCCCATCGTTTAAACGAACACTTCCCCGTACTTTATACCGGACGTAATGGCCGTGTTGCCCATGAGTGCATCATTGACCTACGCCCACTGAAAGAACGCACTGGGATCACCGAAGAAGACGTAGCTAAGCGTTTGATGGACTTTGGCTTCCATGCGCCCACCATGTCCTTCCCTGTTCCGGGCACCTTGATGATAGAGCCTACCGAGTCGGAATCCAAACCGGAACTGGATCGCTTTATTCAAGCGATGATTCAGATACGTGAAGAGATAGCTGCTGTAGAAGCAGGTCAAATGACTGCTGAGCAAAGCCCGCTTCGTCATGCGCCACATACTCAAGCAGACCTTATGGATGCACAATGGGATCGTGTCTACAGCCGTGAGCAAGCAGCCTATCCAGCAGAATGGTTAAAAGATGCGAAAGTATGGCCAACGGTTAACCGTATCGATAACGTTTATGGTGATCGTAATCTGTTCTGCGCGTGTGTGCCTGTAGAAGAGTATCGCTAAGCCTAGCAAAAGCCCTTAGCAAAAAAGCCCGGTGAAGATTTTCCTCACCGGGCTTTTTTAGTTAACAGCGTTTACAGAAAACGCTGTTAACAATCAGTCATTAAAAATTACAGTGCTTTTTCCAACTCTGGAACGGCTTCAAACAGATCAGCAACCAATCCGTAATCCGCTACTTGGAAAATAGGAGCATCTTCATCTTTGTTGATCGCAACGATCACTTTAGAGTCTTTCATACCGGCCAAATGCTGAATCGCACCAGACAAGCCAACACCGATGTAAAGCTCAGGTGCCACTACTTTACCTGTTTGACCTATTTGGTAATCGTTAGGAACGAAACCAGCATCAACCGCAGCACGTGTAGCACCGACTGCAGCACCGAGTTTATCAGCAAGAGTATCTAGCATTTCAAAATGCGCTTTATCGCCCATACCACGACCACCCGCAACGATCACTTTAGCAGTGGTCAATTCAGGACGATCAGATTGAGCTAACTCTTCAGAAACCAAACGGCTTAGACCAGTGTCACTGACCTGACTAAGAGTTTCAATGCTTGCAGAACCTCCCTCAGTCGCCGCAGGATCAAAAGACGTTGCACGAACAGTAATCACTTTAACACTATCCAGTGATTGAACCGTCGCAATCGCATTACCAGCATAGATAGGACGTTTGAAAGTATCGGCTGACTCAACAGACATAATTTCTGAAATCTGCCCGACATCTAACAACGCAGCAACACGAGGCATAAAGTTTTTGCCGTTAGTCGTTGCTGGTGAAAGAATGTGGCTGTAATCAGACGCCAGACCTTTAATTAAATCTGCTACGTTTTCTGCAATTTCGTGATCATAGGCAGCGTTATCGGCTACTAATACTTTACGGATTCCAGCTACTTTTGCAGCGCTATCAGCTACTGCGGTGCAACCACTACCGACGATTAATAGGTCGACATCACCACCAATCTGAGTCGCAGCTGTTACCGTTGATAACGTTGCTGACTTCAACGCAGTATTATCATGTTCAGCAATCAATAAAATAGCCATTAGATCACCTTCGCTTCATTTTTCAGTTTTTCGACCAACTCAGCTACGTTAGCCACTTTAATACCAGCTTGACGCTCTGCAGGTGGTTCTACTTTTAACAAGCGAGTATTAGCCTTAACCTCTACACCATAATCAGCAGGTGATTTAGTGTCCAAAGGCTTTTTCTTCGCCTTCATGATATTGGGTAATGAAGCATAACGCGGTTCGTTCAAACGCAGATCAACGGTCAATACTGCTGGCAATTTAACTGCCAGAGTTTGCAAGCCACCATCAATTTCACGTACAACTTGTGCTTCAGTATCGCTGATCTCCAAACCAGAGATAAACGTTCCTTGAGACATACCCGTCAAGGCTGCCAACATCTGACCTGTTTGGTTGTTATCGGTATCAATAGACTGTTTGCCCATGATCACCAAGCCAGGTTGCTCTTCTTCAACGATTTTCGCCAAGACTTTAGCGACCGTCAGTGATTCTAATACTTCATCAGACTGAACTAAGATAGCTCGATCGGCACCCATGGCTAACGCAGTGCGCAGCTGCTCTTGCGCATTTTGTGGACCCATTGATACCACGATGACTTCTGTCGCCTTACCCGCTTCTTTTAATCTAACCGCTTGTTCAACTGCGATTTCGCAGAAAGGGTTAACGGCCATTTTGACATTTTTTAGATCGACATCAGTGTTGTCCGACTTAACACGGACCTTCACGTTGTAGTCGATAACACGTTTGACTGTAACGAGAACCTTCATGAATAGAATTCCTTCAGTTTTAATCAGCTGAATGCATCACGGACTATAGCAGAAATCAGAGATCACGCCATATACAGATCTCCATACCTTGAGTACCGCTATAAGAAAATTTTATCATATAAGGGTTTTCACTTATACTATAGATCACCTCGACTATCGTAGAGTCAGGTAAACTGATTGATATGAATTAAGATGCATGTCATTGTTGTTGCCATGCACAAATTTTTTGCTGTAGAACTGACAAAAAAAGCCATCAAGTAGGTCATATTTGTCGAAAGTGTTCTAAATAGAGCATGGAATCTAAGGCTATAATGAACCTGTCAGAGGATAATTCCTCCATGAGAATAATATAAGGAGCCAGAACTGTGGAACGTGAATCGATGGAATTTGACGTTGTTGTCGTCGGTGCAGGTGTCACCGGATTGGCAGCAGCCTGTCGCCTAATGCAAAAAGCGCAAGAGAATGAGCAAGAACTAACCGTTTGCGTCGTAGAAAAAGGGTCAGAAGTCGGTGCTCATATTCTGTCTGGTGCCGTTATGGAAACTCGTGCATTAGATGAACTCTTCCCTGATTGGAAAGAGCGAGAAGCACCTATTACCTGCGAAGTCACTGCAGAAGATACCATGCTCCTGCTGAATGATACTAAAGGTGTCAAGCTGCCAGGGTTTGCTGTGCCTAAGCCTATGCATAATAAGGGCAACTACATTGTCAGCTTAGCCAATGTCACTCGCTGGTTGGGTGAACAAGCTGAAGCTTTGGGTGTTGAAGTATTCCCTGGCTTCCCAGCTTCAGAGATCCTGTATAACGAAGATGGCAGCATCAAAGGCATCGCCACAGGTGATATGGGCATTGGCGCTGATGGCGAACAAAAAGACAGCTACACACCCGGCATGGAATTACATGCGAAGTACACCTTATTCACTGAGGGTGTCCGTGGTCATCTAGGAAAGCAACTACTTGCTAAATTTAACCTAGATAAAGATAAAGACCCACAACACTATGCCATTGGCATTAAAGAACTTTGGGACATTGATCCTGCTAAAAGTAAACCGGGTCTTGTCGTACATGGCTCTGGCTGGCCATTAAGTGATGGTGCTAGCGGTGGTTTCTTCTTATATCATGATGAAAACAACCAAGTAGAAGTCGGTCTGATTGTTGACTTGAACTACTCTAACCCTTGGTTAAGCCCGTTTGATGAGTTCCAACGCTTTAAGCATCACCCAGAGATCAAACAGTATCTTGAGGGTGGCAAGCGAGTTTCCTATGGCGCTCGTGCTATTACCAAAGGCGGCTTGAACTGCCTACCTAAGATGACAACACCCGGTGCGTTCATTCTCGGTTGTAATGCAGGAACGCTAAACTTCGCCAAGATTAAAGGCATTCACACTGGCATGAAGTCAGGAATGCTCGCAGCTGAAGTGATCGCTGAGTCGATCAAAGCTGGTGATGAAGGCGGCAAGGATCTGACCCAGTACGAGGAAGTATTTAAAGCATCTTGGCTATACGACGAACTTTACCGTGGTCGTAACTTTGGACCAGCCATGCATAAATTTGGTACTTTCTTGGGTGGTACCTTCAACTTCGTTGACCAAAACATTTTCGGTGGCAAAATTCCTGTAACCCTGCATGATACTCACAAAGACCATGAAATGCTGAAGCCTGCCGCTGAATGTAAAAAGCTGGAATATCCTAAACCCGATGGAAAGTTATCTTTCGATAAGTTGTCGTCAGTTTATTTATCCAACGCTTTACATGAAGAAGATCAGCCTTGTCATTTACGACTGACGGATCCAGATTTACCGATTCGTGATAACTTGCCTAAGTATGCAGAACCCGCTCAGCGATACTGTCCTGCTGGGGTGTATGAAGTAGTTGAAGAAAGTACTGGACCAAGATTCCAGATCAACTTCTCTAACTGCGTACACTGCAAAACTTGTGATATTAAAGACCCCGCCCAAAATATCACTTGGGTTACACCAGAAGGTGGTGGTGGTCCAAACTATCCAAACATGTAAGTACGTTTAGTCTTAGAAATAAAAATGGCCATCCGTTGTTAAAACAGATGGCCATTTTTTTGCTTGGTAAAATGATATTTCTAAAACAATCGACTGAGAGAATGCAAGGCCGTTTTCTGTTGATCCGCTAGCTTCGCACTCTGTAATCCAGATAAGAATGCCAAAGCCACCTGATACTGAGGATCACTTGCCGTTAAACCCGTTAACACTCGTCTAGAAACATGATGATCATTGATATGCCCTAATGCTCTGACAGCTACCACTACAGACTGATAAATTTTCATGGTTTTCTTTTCGGGCAATACCGCCATAAAAAACTCTAATGCGTAGCGCAAAGGCTTAAGTCTAATTCGTAACTGATGCAAGGAATCTTCATTCTGGGATTTGAGTGCTTCACGATAGGATTTCTTAGCACGTTTAAGTAGTTTTTCTATTCGTAATTGCGCAAATATCGCCAAAGGTTGATCAACAGAACTCTTCTGCTCCAGACTGTGCAACTCAAACACTAGGGTCAAAATCAACAATCCTTGACGCTGAAGTTCAGGGTGATCCATTAACACTAACCTAGCTTGATCTCGCTGAGAAGCGACTAACTGTTGCAGCGCCTGCAACGGCCACTCTTCAGCGCCAGCTTGTAACAAAACACTGGGAAGAATTTCATCACACATCACATCTAAGTCACGAAGATCAGAGAAGATGCGTGCATTTTCAGCTAAAACATCGCTCCAATGAGCAACCCAAGATTTATTTAAAATTGGACTAAACACACGTAATAACGCACGTAAACGACGCTGACTGATCCTCAATTGATGCACAAACTCGGCATCATTACTGACTGCCGCACCTTTAACATTCGCTTGCCATTGAGCGACACAGGCAAACGCCAGTGCTTTAAATGCATCAAGTGTCGGTTGACGTTTATCCAAAACCACCGGCGGCATTTTTGCTGGAGACTCTTCTTCTGCACGAAATAAACGATAGCCACGTTCAGCTTTAGAAACATCAGAAGGTAAAAGAGGTAAGGTTTCAGCCAACTCCACCGCTAGTTGAAGGAGATCTTGCGGTGAACCAGACACTAGCTCCAACTCTACTTCGCACAAAGGAACTTGATGACCTTTCGCAAGAATATCCCCTTGATCCACCATTAACAGAATTTCTGCATCGGTATCCGATTTGTAGAAATAGGTTTCACGCGTAAAGATGGTCGTAAAAACTGGCTGCAGATGCGATTGAAGTGCCTGCAGCTTTTTACGTAAAGATTTTAACTCAATATCCTGAAAATCAAACTCACCATTATATGGCTTTTCCCATTCAGGACGCTGACTCAACCCACCCACAGATACGGAAGCGCATTTTACGGTTTGTAACCACACATCTCCCTGCTGGCGAGTTCTTAGAGCAATATGCTGTGCTTGCAACTGCAAATCAGACGTGTCGAAATAGGTATTATCCAGGGTTTTCGGCTCTCCAAGTTGTTCAGCAGCCAAGAATACAGGATGAGCACGCAGAGCCGGTAAACAGACTGATGGCAAGGACAACTTCAACTCAGTTTCTTTTCCCATGACGACCTCGGATGTAGGGGGTGAATTTCAATTGGCTATCGTCATTATAAACATAAATTATTGACGTAACTCTGCATTCACAGAAAATTCACGCTAGAATATAAACATATGACGTAATTACCATTTTGGTAGTATAGTCAGTAAATCTTAAACAAAGGAGTCAACCATGACGCAAATGGATATCGGTATCAGCAAAGCAGATCGCGAAACCATCGCAGAGAGCCTAAAACACCTGTTGGCTGACACCTACACCCTTTACTTGCAAACGCACAACTTTCACTGGAACGTCACCGGTCCACAGTTCCGTGAATTGCACTTGATGTTTGAAGAACATTACAACGAATTGGCGATAGCGGTAGACGATATCGCAGAGCGAATTCGTACACTAGATGTGGCAGCACCAGGAACTTATAAAGAGTTTGTGCGTTTAAGCAACATCAAAGAAGTGGAAGGCGTTCCATCCGCAAAAGAGATGGTAGATATACTTACTCAAGGTCACGAAACCGTTGTGAAAACATGTCGTGAAGTGTTGAAGCACTCTCAAAAAGCTGATGATGAATCCACTTCAGCCTTAGCTTCTGATCGCATGCGAGTGCATGAAAAAACGGCTTGGATGTTACGCGTGTTGAATAAATAGGTTTAAGACCATCCATACTGATGTCTGCTGCCGCTAGGTGGCAGACAATTAGTAGCTGAAGACGTTTTGTATCTTCTCAATATCTTGATCGGCAACACCTGCAGACTCTGCGTACATTTTCCACTTAAGGGTAGACATTAGGACTTCCTCAGATATTTCCTTTACCTTAGTTGAAGATAATCCAAACACCTTTCCTGTCGCCTTCGATGGGTATAGCGGATACGGAGAGTAGTTATAACCTGCAACATGGTATTGACCAACAGCCAAAGAGGGCACCATATCGTAGGCTGGGGCTAAACAATATCCATCCTTGTTGTGGCAAAAACTGAAATTGCGCTCATGATCATCCGTATTATTAATGACTGCATTAAAAAACATCATTCGAAGTAGTTGCTCAAGATCCGCTTCAGGACGGTAACTAAACTTTCGAATCAGCCTAGCAACATCATCATAAAAGAAAGCACCACCGCGATCACATTGATTATTAGGATCTTTCAACATACCGTTGACTGTAATCAAATGCATTCGATATGAAAGGCTTACATCAAAACGCTCTATCAACAACACCTCTCGATCATTGATACCAGAGATAACCTTTGCATTAGTCATGGAAATTCCAGCATCTTTTGCCATTCTAATACAGGCTAACTCCACGCGAGCATTGTTATAAACATCCTTTGTTAAGGAATTAAATTTAGCAAGATACCCAACACCCTTGTCTTCAATCAGTGCTTTTGGCCTTGCACCACCAACCCCTGTACCCGCATTAGCAAGATAAGCGAGGCTAAACTCGTCTGAGGCATCAGCGTGATAATCTTCACTATCAATAGCATGAGCTGTTTTTTCGGCATCAGCAATTCGAGAAATATCAGCACCTAATTCAAAAATCGGATCATCGCCTTCAGCTACCCACTGAATTGCTCCAATTCTACTACTACCAATCATTGGCAAAATATCAAGAGGACTTTGCTCTCTTAGCCTCAATTGTTTTTTGAAAAAAGCCAATCTAGCGAGTACTCGCTTTCCCCAAGCATCAGGAAGGTAATCATCAAGCACAGCAGGCATGCCACCAGCATTACAGGATAGATTAATATCAGCTGAAGTTAGCGGTAAGGTGACTGGGTCTAAAGGAAAAGCACCGGAGTGATCCAGATAATTAGATAAATAGCGGAACTGAAAACGTTGAAGAATGCCCGATTTTTCTAACAAACCTACTTTAGCAGCTAATATCAATCCAGTTTCTTCTGTATTAACAAAAATTGAATAGCGAGCAACTTTTTCAGTCATCTAGCAGGCTCTTTTCTATCGTAAACAATTGTTCAAACCCCTCCAGAAGTCCTAACAGAGAAGCAGCCTCGAAATACTTGTCCATACTGACACTTAAGTCACCTTTTTCCATCTTTGCATAGGTAGCTTTAGATACACCGATTCTCACTGCAAAAGTTTGCTGTGTATCGTTGGGATAAAAATGCTTCCGAGCATTTGACAGGCGCCCGCCTAAAGAAAGTAATCGTTTACTCATAGGAGTCTATTATTCTAGACTAAAACCCAATAATCAATCGAAAAGAATAAAATAATAGACTATTCAATTAACACATTTATCGCTCAGTCGTTATCATAGACACGTTATTATTCCTATCACGGCTATTCCTTATAAGACTATCCGAGAATTCCAGATTTCTTAATTTAGCCAAGCGATCATAAAGCACTACATTGACACTGGCAGCTAGGTTCATGCAGCCGATGGTGGGTACATACACGACGCTATCGGCTTTATTGAGAATCGCTTGGCTGATGGTGCCATCTTCTGGGCCAAAGATGTAAAGGGCGTTATCAGGATGAACAAAATCTGGTAGCGGCGTTGCTCCTTCGACTAATTCAACGCAAATCACTTGAGTCTCAGCTACTAAGTCTACAAAGAAGTCATCGACATGCTGAAGTGGGATTTTACTGATAACACTCTTGGTATCGGTCTGAAATTTCAATGCTCTATCATAACGAGTACCACTATATAAAACCTTGTCCGCTTGATAGCAACCTGCTGCACGCATCACTGCGCCGACATTGGATGTACTTTTGGGATTAGTTAGGGCAATCGTTACACTCTTGCCGCCATCAAATGTATTCATCTGTTTCCGCGTAATTAAGAAGAATGAAAAGGAATAATAACTTCATCAGGCGTTAGCAATCGGCTTTCTCCTAATTTCAACTCACCCAAACCAATATGTCCAACCGCAGAGCGATGCAAAGCTAATACTTCGTTTTGAAAATAACCAAACATTCGCTTCACCTGATGGTACTTACCTTCTATGAGGGTCAGCTTTGCGGTGAAATCAGTCAGTATTTCCAGTTGTGCAGGCTGGGTGGTGATATCTTCATAGGCGAAATAGATTCCCTGTTGAAACACCTTAACATAATCAGCGTTTAGAGGTTTCGCCACCCTCACCTCATAGGTTTTAGCGAGATGACTTTCTGGAAGACTAATTTTGCGAGTCCAAGCACCGTCGTTACTTAACAACACCACGCCCGTGGTGTTCAAATCTAAACGACCGGCAATATGCAGTGACTCTTTTTGCGGGTGTTCTATAAGATCCAATAGAGTTGGATGTTTTGAATCCTTAGTAGCACTAACATAACCCCGAGGTTTATTCAGTAAAAGGTAAATAGCTTGGTTATTCTGTAAACAATGATCATCCAGTTGCACTTGGGTGAACTGCGTCACTTTTTGCTGAACAGAAGTCGCCGCTTGACCATCCACACGGATGCGTCTTTGCGCGACTAACAGCCGCACATCCGACAATGAAAACTCACTGTGCTTGCTAATAAATCGGTCGAGGCGATAACTCGTTGTTTTCATAGTGCCATGCTATTCATTAGGGTTATCCCACAACCTCTAGCCGACTATTCCCCATTCCCTGCTGCTTGATGACTCGAATTTGCACTGGAATACGCTGCTTCAGAGCTTCAACATGACTAATGATACCAATGGTTTTTCCGGTTGCATTTAAACAGTCTAACGCATCCAAGGCGACATCCAGTGTTTCCGCATCCAGCGTGCCAAAACCCTCATCTAGGAAGAGTGAGTCGATGCGTGTTTTGTGACTGACAAGATCAGATAAGCCCAATGCCAGCGCCAAGCTGACTAAGAAACTTTCACCACCAGACAAGGTTCGCGTATCTCTCTGCACATCAGCCTGCCAAGTGTCGATGACCGCAATCTCTAACTCTGCTCCGCTGCGACGGGTGAGTTGAAAGCGGTTATGCAAACGCTGTAATTGTGTATTCGCTAAACTGATTAAGTAATCCAAGGTGACACTTTGAGCATAACGACGGTATTTAGCACCATCTTTAGACCCAATTAGATAATTCAGATGCTGCCAAAGATCATATTCTTGCTGTTTTAGATCAATTTTACGCTGCAACTGCCCTTGTTTTAGGCGCAAATCATCGTCCTGTTGTAACTGCTGCTGAATCTGCCCTAACTGAACTTGGTGCTCTCTTAAGGCTTCCGCCATTTGCTTTGTTTGTTGTTCAAGGACTTCTAGTGAGACATCAGAGGCTACTTTAGCTTGTTGCTCTTGTTGTTGCTGCAACAGGGTTTCTACTCTGACTTGAAGCTGCTGGCAGCGTTGCTGTTTTTCTTGCTGCTCCTTAAGCAGAGCTTGATAGCGTTGCTCATCTAAAAGTGCCGCTTTAAAAACTGACTCATCAGCAAACTCACTGGCCGAAAGTGCCTGCTGCCAAACCAGTTGCGCGGATTGTAACTGCTGCAAGGCCAAATTTAGTGCTTCTGTCTCTGAATGACACTGTCCTAGTATGCGTTGTAGATCCGCTTGAACAGCTAGAATTTTCGTTTCATGCTGTCTGATCACCGTCAGTTGCTGTTGTTGTTGCTTTAACTCTCTTTGCTTTTCATTCAGGGATTCTAAGGCATCAGCAGTCTCTGACTCTTGAATATCTGCCTGTCCTAACTGCTGTGATAACTCAGTAACATTTCGCTGGTGCTCTTCCCCTTGAAGGATCAATTGCTCCTGCTGCTGAGCAAGATAGCCTTGCTGAGCAGTGTCTTTTGTAATCTGTTGAGTTAATTCACTGCCTTGTTGATGCAATAACTCAAGTTGATCCTTTAACTGTTGAAGTGCTAGCTCTGTTTCAGAAACATTGATCGCTTGATACTGCTCAATCGCCGGATGTTCAGTAGAACCACATAGAGGACAAGGGCTATCCGGTTGAAGTTGATTGCGAAAAGCCTCTAGCTTTTGAATTCTGGCTTCTTGCTGAAGCAGTGTTTCTTTATCTTTGACTTGGTCTTTAAGCGTCGAGTAACGCAGACGCAATTGTTCACGCTGTTGTTCATCCCGAGCAATTTTGCTCTGTAACTGTTGCTGCTGCTCAGAGAGCACGTCAAGCTGTTTTGCTGACGCTGAGATCTGCTTAAAGCATTGCTGTAACGCTTGCCAAGCACTTCGCTGCTCAACTAGCTTAATCTCTTGTTGGTGCAGTTGTGCCTCATCCAATCCAGCAACTCCAGCCGTCAAGGAATCTAACTCTTTCTGCAGTGTAGATAGGTCAGCTTGACTCTGAGACTTGCTGGCTTCAATAGCCGCTAGACGTTTTTGCTGTTGGACGTGGTGAATCGATGCATTCTGCCAGACTTCCCAAGGTTGCTTTAACTTAATGGCCCTTTCGTGAAGCTGAATAGCGCTCTGTTGCGGAGCAAACTCTTGCCATTGTTGCTCTGCTAGCTGCTTTTCTGCCAAAAGTTTTTCTGTCTGCTGGGTTAACTGCTGAAGCTGACGATGATCCTGACACTGCTGTTGCAACTTCTGAAGCTGCGGTTGTAACTGCTGTTCTGTTAGTTGAAGTGCTTGCTGTTGCTGCTGTAACTCTTCGCGCTGTTCTTGAGTTAAAGGAGTCACACCACTGAGTTGGCTTTTAAGCTGATCCAACTCGATTTTTTGCTGTTGAGTTTTTTCGAACACTTTAGCCGAAATACGCCCATATATTTCTGTCCCTGTCAGTTCTTCTAACAGCTCTGCACGCTCATTGGCACCAGCATTTAAAAATGCTGCAAAGCCACCTTGAGCTAACAACATGGAGCGGGTAAATCGATCAAAATCCAATCCACTTAACTCTTCCGTGATGGACAGTTTTTCTTGGATTTTCGTGGTGATCACCTCACCCGAGTCTACCCTAGCCAGTTCGACCCTTGGCGCTTGTAAATTTCCATCGACCTGATCACGTGCTCGACGCTGACTCCAAAAAGCACGATAGGCGACACCTTTAATTTCGAACTCTACTTCAGCCATCGCTTCTGCCGTGTGACGAGTCATCAACTCGTTACTACTAGCTGACACCACTTTCATCCGAGGTGTTTGATGATAGAGGGCAAGACAGATCGCATCTAAGAGTGTTGTTTTACCCGCCCCTGTGGCACCGGTGATCGCAAATAAACTGGTATC
>REDB01000251.1 GCA_007693685.1 Oceanospirillales bacterium | reverse complement strand
GAAAGCCTTTCGCATATCGATGGCTTAACACAGATTGCCAATAGACGTCAGTTCGACTTCATCCTTGAGAATGAATTTAAGCATGCTAAGCGAGCAAGAAGTTCTTTAGGGTTAATCATGTTAGATATTGATTACTTTAAACCCTTTAATGATCACTATGGTCATGGAAAAGGAGACGACTGTTTGGTCAAGGTGGCGGCGGCATTACAAAAAACCATCAATCGACCTAAGGATCTTCTGGCACGTTATGGTGGAGAAGAGTTTGCCGTCATTTTGCCTGACACAGACCTTGAATCCACTCAATACATTGCCGAAAAAATGCGACTAGCCGTCGAAAGCTTGATGATAAAACATGAGTTTTCAAATGCCGCCAGCGTCATCACGATTAGCCTAGGTGGTATTGCCTGTATTCCTAATGGCGATTCACCCGAGAAAATACTGCAAGCTGCAGATAAAGCACTTTATCAAGCCAAGGAAAAAGGGCGCAATCGAGTTGAAACCATTGAAGACACACTATGACTGAGCAAAAAACGAAACCCAGCCTAAATGACAAGGCTTTTGAAGGTTATATCGTTGCTATTGGAGCATCTGCAGGAGGCTTAGAAGCCTTAGAGAGCTTCTTTCGTCATTGCCCAGAAGATGTGGGTGCTGCATTTGTGGTGATTCAACATCTTTCACCTGATCATAAAAGCATCATGAAAGATCTGTTGGCGCGTCATACCAAGATGGAAATTGCCGTAGTTGAGCAAGGTATGCAGTTAAAAGCCAACTGTATCTTTTTGATCCCTCCGGGCATGGTGATGACGCTAAAAATGGATAGGTTTCATCTAAGTGCTAAAAGCCCGCATGTATTAACCTTGCCGATAGACATCTTTTTTGACTCCATGTCACAGAGTTATGAAAATCGCTGTGTTGCGGTGATTTTATCCGGTACAGGTTCAGATGGATCTAGAGGCGCTTTAGCCGTTAATGCGGCGGGTGGCTTTGTTGCCGCACAAGATCCGCTAGAATCTAAGTTTGATGGAATGCCCAAAAGCGCTATTGCCACTGAGGTAGTAGATGCGGTTTTAAAAGTGGAAGCACTTCCAAAGCGGATCATCGGTCACATCGATAACCCCACACTGCATAAAGTTGATACAACTTCCGATAAAGTCTCTGTTCCATCTGATGATAATGATGCGATGGAAGGCATCATGGACTTGCTATTACAGTCGGGTGGTATCGATTTTAGAGACTATAAAGTTGCCACCTTCTTGCGACGAGTAGAAAGGCGTGTTCAAGTTAGACAGATCAACTCGATCAGTGACTACTATGTGTTACTTCAAGAGGATCAGGCTGAATTAAATACCTTAAGGCGCGAGTTACTGATCTGTGTCACCAGTTTTTTCAGAGATCCAGAAGCTTTCGAGGTTTTAGCCACCAGCGTTATACCTGATTTGGTTGCCAGAACTGAGCCTAACGCAATGATTAGAGTCTGGTCTGCAGCGACTTCAACGGGCGAGGAAGCTTATTCTTTGGCGATGCTTTTTATTGAGGAGTTTGAACGTGCTCGACGCTGGCCTCAACTAAAAATCTTTGCGACCGATGTGAATCAGCAGGTGATAGAAATTGCCGCTGCGGGCCAATACACACAAGCTGTCGCGGCTGAACTTTCAGGTCAGCGACTAGAGCGCTTCTTTAATCAGACAGGCAACAATTTTACCGTCAAACCGGAACTGCGTCAGTGCATCGTATTTGCAAAGCATAACTTACTAACTGATCCTCCATTCACCAAAATGGATTTGGTTGTCTGTCGTAATGCCTTGATCTACTTTAAGCCAGAAGCCCAGCTTCGTGCGATGCACCGACTACAATACGCTACGCGTCCGGGTGGGGTATTATTTTTAGGCTCTAGTGAATCGATTGGTGGCATTGCCAAGGGCTTTGAAGATATCAATCCAAAGTTAAAACTCTTTCGACGTAACGATAAAACCTTACCTTTTGTCATCGATGGAACTAGCCAAGCTTTATTACGTAGATCCTCAAGTCAGCAAAGCTCAAAAGGGCAAGTGGCTGCCATCAATACCGGTGTGAGCCGAGAGTTGTCTGTGTTAGATCAGTCGACAGCTGTTTTATTAGATCTCTATGCACCCCCGTCGATCTTAGTTAATGATGATCATCAAGCAGTACATTTTTTTGGAGACGTGCAACCCTATTTCCGTGTGCGCTCGGGTGCGGTTTCTACTCAAATTTCTCGTATCTTGCCAGAGTCCCTTGTTCCTGTGGCTCAAGCGTTACTTTTTAAAGCTGCCAAAGATTGGATAATGCTGCAATCTGACTATGTTAGCTTATCTAATGATTACGAAGGTCCTTATCAGCAAGTTAGGCTCACAGTTAAGCCAGTGATGATGGATTCAAACGAGAGGCTTTTGTTGCTGTGCTTCGAAAGCCCTGCCTCTCATCATGAAACCTCGAAAAATTCGTTTAGCTCGATTGATGTCAACTCCGAAACTACCGCTCGCATTGAAGCACTTCATACCGAACTTGCTGCAACTCGTGAAAGCTTACAAGCGACGATTGAAGAGCTTGAAACTTCTAACGAAGAGTTACAGGCGACTAATGAAGAGTTGATGGCATCCAATGAAGAATTGCAAAGCTCGAATGAAGAACTGCAATCCGTCAATGAAGAGTTGAATACGGTAAACGCAGAATTTCAAGAAAAGGTAATGCTACTCAATCGTTTAAACGTTGACTTGGACACTATGGCAAAAGCGGTGGGTGTGGCTACGGTATTTGTTGATGACAAATTAAACATAACTCGTTTTAGTCCTGCGGCAGTCTCTATCTTTAAACTAAGAGAGGGAGACATCGGTAGACCCTTAGATGAAATAACACATCGACTTAAGCATCCTGACATCATGGAAGATTTTGCTCGAACCTTAGCGACAGAGCAAACACTTGAAAAAGAAGTGCTTTCTGATGAAGGTAAAGCCTATTTGATGCGCATTATTTTTTACAAGGTGCCTTCCAGTTCAGCGAAAGGAGCAGTTGCGACATTTGTCGATATTACCGCTTTTCAGGATGCAGAACGTCTGCAATCAATCATCGATGCATTGCCAGAGCATATCGCTGTGTTAGAGCAAGACGGTACTATCGCCATGGTTAATGCATCTTGGAATCGCTTTGCTAAAGCAAATGGCGACCCTAAGTTACTGACAACAGGTCCCGGCACTAACTACCTTGAGGCGTGCAGAGCTTCGTTATCTGATAGTAAAGACAAGACGATAAACCGTGCCTACAAAGGCGTTAAAGGAGTGTTAGAGGGATCATTGCCGATTTTTCAAATGGTTTACCCCTGCCATGCACCTGATGAAAAACGTTGGTATATTATGAATATTGGCTTGATAAAGGGTAACCATGAGTTTGGTGCGGTGGTCAGTCACAATAATATTACTGAGTGGCATGAAGAAAACAGTTCAGATACTCTGGACCGATTGGATAACGAGTAGCCTATGTCAAAAGAGTTAGAAGACCTAAAGAGAAGGGCTGAGCAAGCACTTGCTGATTATGATGGTCATGATGCGTCGTTAGATGAAAATGATGGTATCGACCTCATGGATGAAGCGAATGCGCCGCGGGTGCTAGAAGAACTGCGGGTCTATCAAGCTGAGTTGGAAATACAAAACCAGCAGTTGCGCGATTCGGAGTATTTAGCCAATCGAGAACAGCAGCGTTACCTAACACTGTTTGACACCATGCCAATTGGTGCTTTGGTGGTTGATCGATCTGCAATCATTCTTGAAGCCAACCTTTATGCTGCTGAGCTTTTGAACTTTACCGGTCCTAAGCGATTACTCAAGCACTCTCTGTTTAGACTATTTGATGCCAATTCATCTTCGTGGCTAGCCGATCAAATCAATCAACTTTGTCAGCAATCTGTTACGACCGTTAATCATAAACTTCGTTTAAAGCAAGCAACTGATTACGTATCAGTGGACTGCTCGATAGCACGACTTCCTTCCAGTTATGGATTGGATAATCACTTCTTGCTGATGTTACGTGATTTACGTGCGGAAGATGAACTAGATCAATACCATCGCTTAGTGCAAACACTCTTAGATAATAGTGAATCATTAATCTATGTTTTTGATGAGAACGCAAAATGCCTGTTAGCCAATAAGAAGACGGCTCAATTACTCGGAACCGATGTGGATCGACTGATAGGTCGATCACGGAATGATTTTGTTGATACGGCAGATTCAATACGACATTCCAAAAATGATGAAGAAGTGCTTAAGAGCGGTAAAAGCTTAATCACAGAAGAAGAGTTTACCGATGAGCATGGTTGGAACTATAAGTTTTTGAGTCATAAATTCCCGTTACCCGATAGCAACGGTCGTTTGTATGCTGTGGCTGGTATTACTACTGATATCACTAACCTAAAGCAGATAGAATCACGCTTAAATTTGGCTATGCAGGTTTTTAGTCGGGGTAGTGAAGGTATTCTAATTGCTGATAAGCATGCTCGTATTACTTATGTTAATCAAGCATTTGAGAAAATTACCGGTTATAAACAGCATGAGGTGATTGGCCAAAATCCGCATATTTTGTCATCGGGTCGCCATGGTGCTGTTTTTTGGGAAACTTTTTGGACTTCCATTAACAATACGGGTCAATGGATGGGTGAGATATGGAATCGTCGACGTGACGGTGAAGTATACCCTCAATGGATTTCGGTCAGTCGTGTGGATACCGAGGCCGGATCAGATCCGCAGTTTATCGGTGTATTTAGAGATATCACCCAGCAAAAACAAAATGAAGAAACCATAGAGCGCTTAGCCTTCTATGACGAACTAACGGGTTGTGCAAATCGATATCTGCTTCGAGATCGTGTCCGTCAAAAAATTGTGGAAATGCAGAGAGCAGACAAAACCTTTGCATTGGTATTTATCGATTTAGATCATTTCAAAGATGTAAATGATGTATATGGTCACGCAGTGGGTGATAAGTTACTACAAAGAGTGGCATCTAGATTGTCCGATCATATACGTGAAACGGATACCCTAAGTCGCATCGGTGGTGATGAGTTCGTCATTCTGATTAGTGATGTTAATCAAGAGGTTCTAGATCAAAAAGCTAAGCTTCTGATTGAATTAGTGGTATCGCCTTATACGATCAATCACACGGAGTTAAACATCTCAGCTTCTATCGGTATCGCACGTTTTCCTGATCATGGTGATGATTATGATACCTTGTTAAAGCATGCTGATATAGCTATGTATGCTGCCAAAGAGGCAGGTCGAAACACCTTTATGTATTTCGAGTCACAGATGTTAGAGGACGCCTCAACACGAGTGACTTTCGATACTGCAATGCGTCAGTCTCTGCAACAAGAGCACTTCAGCCTTGTGTATCAACCGCAGTATGACCTTGAGAGTCAAAAAATCGTTGCTATTGAGGCGTTGTTGCGTTGGTCACACCCTGAGCTTGGCAATATACCACCTGATATTTTTATACCTATTGCTGAACAGTCTGATTTAATCAATGAACTTGGCGCGTGGGTGCTTGATGAAGCGCTGGCTGCTTTGGCCGAGTGGCATCGCCAAGGTTGGACTGAACTTAGAATGGCTGTCAATGTTTCAGCAAGGCAGTTCTGGCGTGCAGGGTTTGTCAATAAAGTCATAGAAGCGCTTGATAAGTCCGGTATTCCTGCACATCTGTTAGAACTTGAATTAACCGAGCGTTTGGCAATGCAAGATACCGATAAGCTGGTATCTATTATGAGTAGTCTGCATGAAAAAGGCGTACGACTGTCAATTGATGATTTTGGCACTGGCTACTCTTCTTTGATGTATCTAAAAAAACTTCCCTTCCATGTATTAAAAATCGATAGATCCTTTGTGATGGGTTTACCATC
>REDB01000122.1 GCA_007693685.1 Oceanospirillales bacterium | reverse complement strand
CTGTAATTCATTTCGTATAATTTGTGCCCCCGCCGCCAAAGCATTTAACTTTCCTGTAGCGACTTCCCGAGCCAAAGGCGCCATACCACAGTTAGTACAAGGGTATAGCTTATCCGCATCGACATATTGCAGTGCTTTTCTTAACGTATCGGCAACTTCTTCAGGCGTTTCGATACTGTTGCTGGCGACATCAATCGCACCCACCATCACTTTTTTGCCACGGATCAGTTCCAAAAGCTCCATAGGAACATGCGAGTTGTGACATTCTAGCGAGATGATGTCGATATTGGATTTTTGTAGTTTTGGGAAAACCTCTTCATATTGTCGCCATTCAGATCCCAAGGTTTTTTTCCAATCGGTATTGGCTTTAATGCCATAGCCGTAACAGATATGAACGGCGGTTTCGCATTTCAGTCCTTCGATGGCTCTTTCCAAGCAGGCAATTCCCCAGTCGTTTACATCATCAAAAAAGACGTTGAAGGCGGGTTCATCAAATTGAATGATATCTACACCGGCAGCTTCCAGTTCTTTGGCTTCTTCGTTGAGGATTTTGGCAAATTCCCACGCGAGTTTTTCACGGCTTTTATAATGATCATCATAAAGCGTGTCGATCATGGTCATGGGGCCGGGGAGCGCCCATTTTATCGGTTGTGTGGTTTGCTGACGTAGAAACTTTGCATCTTCTACGAACACAGATTTTTGTCGAGAAACGGGACCGACAACGGTAGGCACGCTGGCATCATAACGGTTACGAATTCTGACGGTTTCACGTTTTTCAAAATCCACACCATTCAGGTTTTCGATAAAAGTGGTAACGAAGTGTTGGCGTGTTTGCTCGCCATCGCTGACGATATCGATGCCAGCGTGTTGTTGTTCCTGTAATGACAGACGTAATGCATCCTGTTTGCCGTGAACCAGTTCTTCACCCTCTAGTTTCCAGGGTGACCAGAGTGTTTCAGGTTGTGCCAGCCATAAGGGTTTTGGAAGGCTACCAGCGGTGGATGTGGGTAATAATGTTTTCATGATGAATTCTCTTATCTATTTACTATCTAATTAAGCGTAGTTAGCCGACCATCTTTCCAGAATCGCTCGGTAGGGTTTGATAAAGTGTTCTTCAGCAAATTTCCCCTGTGCGACCGCTAGCTGGCTGCGTTCTTCTCGGTCATAAACTATGTGTGTGACGGAGTGATCTGGGTTTTTCAAATTGGGTTGATAGCATCTACCTGCCACGGCATTGGCGTTATAAATTTCTGGCCGATAGATCTTTTGGAAGGTTTCCATGGTGCTGATGGTGCTAATCAATTCCAGATTGGTGTAGTCATTCAGCAGATCACCAACGAAATAGAAGGCGAAGGGCGCGACACTGTTAGGCGGCATAAAGTAGCGAACCTCTAAGCCCATTTTTTTGAAGTACAGCTCGGTTAAGGAGGATTCATTTGGCTGGTATTCCACTCCTAACACAGGGTGCTGATTCTCCGTGCGGTGATAGGTTTTGTTATCTGACACGCTTAAACAGATAACCGGAGGTTTTTTAAAGTGTTGTTGATAAGCGGCTGAGTTAATAAAGCTTTTGAACAAATTACCATGCAGATCGCCAAAGTTTTCTGGAATACTGAATTGGTTTTGCTGTTTATTATGATCAAGCAGCAATACGCTAAAGTCATAGTCCCTGACGTAAGAGGAAAAGTTGTTACCGACGATGCCTTCAATACGTTCGTTGGTGTGATGATCGATAATGTTGGTTTTCAACACTTCGATGGTTGGAAAGCGTTCACCTTTGCTCGGCACTTCCAAATCGACCGAGATGATTTCCAACTCGACAGAGAAGCGATCAGCCTTGGGATTGTCCCAATGCGCTAATGCATTAAAGCGATTATCAATCATCCGCAAAGCGTTACGTAAGTTCTGCTGGCGATATTCACCTCTGGCCAAATTAGCGAAATTGGTGGTGGCGCGTGTGGTTTCAGATGGTTGATAATGTTCGTCGAAACGAATGCTCTTAATACTGAAATTAAAATCGTTATTCATGATGCTTTTGTATCCCATTAACCTGTTTTTTAGGCAAAAGCTAAATCTTTCCTTTGCCATGGCCAAGCCCGAAGGCGATGGGTAAGTTATACGCTTATTTTAAAATGAATAAAATTGATATAATTTCAGGTATAAATGAAAAGTATTCAGTTATGTTTTTCTCCGGTTTGATATTCTCCCCGCTTATCACTTTGGATTGAGTTTTCCGATGACTTCCATCAATACAGCCACTTTGATCGGTTCTATTTCCGTTTTCCTATGGGGCACGCTGGCGCTACTCACGCGTATGACTGAGGGAGCCATTCCTGAATTTCAGATGATGGCGATGACCTTTACCATTGCTTTTCTATTGATGTCTGCACGGTGGATTGGGCAGAAGCGTTCGGGTCTGCGCTATATTCGACAGCCTGTCGCCGCTTGGGTGATCGGTGTGGCGGGTTTATTTGGCTATCACTTTGTGTACTTCAAAGCCATGACTTTGGCACCAGCGGTTGAAGTCAGCCTGCTTGCTTATCTTTGGCCGTTGTTGATCGTTATTTTTAGCGCCTTATTACCGGGTGAAAAACTACGAGCTGTGCATCTAATAGGCGCTTGTTTGGCGCTAATCGGATGTTGGATTTTGATCGGTCGCAATCACCAAGGTTTTCAACCGCAGTATATGGATGGTTACCTACTAGCCTTATGTTGTGCCCTGATTTGGTCTAGCTATTCCGTACTGAGTAGGCTTGTCAAAGCGGTTCCAACGGATGCGGTAGGTTGGTTCTGTTTAGTCACCGCAATCCTCGCGTTTATCTGTCATCTGATCTTAGAAGAAACCGTCTGGCCGAGTGGATGGATGCAATGGGTCGGTATTATTGGTTTAGGGTTAGGACCGGTTGGTATCGCTTTCTTTACCTGGGATTACGGTGTTAAACATGGCAACTTACAACTGCTCGGAACGCTAGCGTATAGTGCGCCATTAATTTCTGTGGTGTTGTTAGTCTTGGCTGGAGAAAGTGAGGCGAGTTGGACGCTTTTTTATGCCAGCATTGCGATAGTGAGTGGGTCGTTGATTGCGGGTAGGAAGGATAAGCGTGATACGAAATCAGTCATCTGAAACTGTCGAAAATTGCTTTATCAAACCTCGATGACTACACTGTAATACATTGTAGAAATTAGAGGTCTCTATCATGAGTGTCACGACAGTTCGATTACAAGCTGAGATTGAGCGTCAGCTAGAATCCATCGCGACTAGGCTTAATCGAAGTAAAGGTTGGGTCATCAATCAAGCCTTAACTGAATACATTGATAAGCAACAGTTGGAGCAAGAGCGCTGGCAGCAAACCTTAGATGCGATGGAGTCAGTAACACAAGGAAAGGTAGTTGACGCGAGTGAAGTCCATCGTTGGCTGAATAGTTGGGGAACCGAAAATGAGCAGGATGCTCCGAGGTCAGGTAAGTGAAACTGGTTTACACTGATGAAGCGATTGAAGATTTACAGCGACTTAGAAATTTCATTGCAGTCAATAATCCTTCGGCCGCTTCAAGAATTGCGCAAGAGTTAGTCAGCAAAATTGAATTACTTCCCCAATTCCCCAAATTGGGAACACCTGTTGAAATGGCGCCAGTGCCTGAGTCAGTTCGCGATATGGTGTTCGGGAAATATATTGTTCGTTACTCAGTTCACACAACTATGATTATCATTCTGCGCGTATGGCATAGGCGAGAAGGCGAACGATCTTCAAAAAATGAAACAGCGCCCACCCAGTGAGCGCTGTTTATCTAAGCCTTGGTAAAACCTAGGCTGTTTTTTCAATCCGCGTAAAATCTAGCGTATTCTCAGGTGGTGACCCTGTGATAGAAAACACCTCTTTACGTTTCACGATCATGATGTAGACAAAGCTAGCAAAGTAGATCGCGATAACCAGTGCTCCGACCCATTGAATTCGTAAAAAATCCAATTGGAACAAAGCGGTGAGTCCGCACATGGCGATAAAGTTACCGATCAGGTATTTCCCCAGCCCTATGTGACGTGGTGCCAGTTTCAAGTTTTCTGAATAGAGTCGAATTAACGAATCTAATGAGTTGATGACCATTAAAATGCCGACTGAAATCATGGCGAAGTTGATCCAAGTACTGATCGACAGATCTTCAGCATGATAGTGATAGAGCACGGTGAACCAAGTACCTATCGCTGCTGACGGGAAAACCAGCATCGCCAACATCAGTTGCCACGTCTTTAAGCCACTGACAAAACGTGCCGTAAACTGCCCAATCATGATGCTCCAAGCAAACCACCAGTAGAGATAAAACTCATGGTAATCATTCAAGGGTAAGATGAAATGATGCAGGTTTGTGAAGTATTCGGTGATCAGTGCTGCAGTCATAAAGAAGTCTTTTGGACTACCTTCACCGGTTAAGAAGGCACTGCTCCACATCATTGCGATTAACAGCATAAACAGTATGGAAGAACCCAAGCTTAAGATTCGAACATATTTAAAGTCACTGCTTGAGTAGACTGCGGCTGCAATACAAGCCAATACAATTAAGTAAAAGGTGGGAATAACACTTTCACCATCACCTAATTGCGGCAGGTACCAAGGTAGGTTGACCAGTAGTAAGAATGCGGTAAAGGCACAAGTACCGATAATTACAGCATTATTGACCCATTTTACCAGTCTTATCTGAAAGAATTGGACTTTAGGTTCGATGATGCAAAAGTAAAAGCAGGTTAGGAAATAGAATCCCCAGATTAGAAATCCCCAAAAACCAAACTCGATGGCCAGAGGGTTAGCGAAACCATATTCAGGGCTTTCCGCTAGATCTGCATACCCACCAAACTCGGTGAGGGGAAACATGATGAGTCCGACATCTAAGCCGGAAGTGAACAAAATTGCGATAAAGGTAACGGTTGAAACGGGTGTCACACCGATACATCGAATGTTCCACCACTTGATAAGTACCACCACAACAGCGGCTAGGGTAAACAGCATACCCATCGATAACCAGAGTGTCATAGGCGCCTCCGGAAACGACAGTTAAAACATTGTCTAAGCAGCATAGTGTTAACTCCTAATCTATTATTTTTATTGACGTTCTGGTGTATTAGGTCGTTGGCGCTCCGGCCAATCGTTTGCCATCGTGACAGCAACCTGCGATGGTGACAGAGGTTCCTTCCCCTGAATCAGGTCAGCAGCTCGTTCCGCAACCATAATGGTTGGGGCATTCAAGTTGCCGTTAGGAATGGTTGGGAAAATTGATGAGTCGACAATACGAAGTCCTTCAATACCATGAACTCTCGTTTCAGGGTCAACAACGGCCATCGCATCAGTTCCCATCTTGCAAGAACAGGATGGATGATAAGCACTTTCAACCGCTCGACGCACAAACGCATCGATCTGTTCATCCGTTTGAACATCTAATCCCGGTTGTATCTCATCACCACGATACGCATCCATCGCAGATTGCTTCATGATCTCGCGAGTCAGTCTGACGCAGGCACGAAAACCTTCGCGATCCGCTTCATCTTGCAGGTAGTTAAATTGAATCGTGGGAGCCTGATGTGGATCTGATGACTTCACCCGAACATATCCGCGACTGCGTGGCTTGTTATGGCCTATGTGCATTTGGAAGCCGTCACCGTCGAAGGCTTCTTTACCATCGTAGCGCATTGCAGCGGGTAAAAAGTGGTATTGAAGATCCGGCCATTCAACGCCGGGTTTTGAGCGAATAAAAGCACAGGATTCGAAATGATTGGTTGCACCTAAACCATCTTTGAACAAAATCCAGCGTGCTCCAATTAAGAAACGGCTCCATAGTCCTAACTTGCGGTTTAAAGAAACCGGTTTTAGGCAGCGGAACTGAAAGTAAAACTCTAGGTGGTCTTGAAGGTTTTCACCGACACCCGGTAGTTCGTGAAGTGTTTCGATGCCTGCTTTTTTGAGAACTTCAGGATTGCCAATGCCAGAGAGTTGCAACAAGTGAGGTGAACCTATCGATCCAGCCGACAAAATGACCTCTTTATTTACCCGTGCTTGATGTATCTCACCCCGATATTGGAAGCTAACACCGACAGCGGTCTTATTTTCTAATATCACTCGATATACCCGAGCATGGGTAATGACAGTTAAGTTGCTGCGTTCCATGGCCGGACGAAGGTAAGCATTGGCTGTAGACCAGCGACGACCTTTATGCACGGTCATATGCATGGCGCCAAAGCCTTCTTGTTGAGCACCGTTATAATCTTCGGTTTTGAGATAGCCAGCCTGTGCACCCGCTTCTATAAAGGCCCGATACAAGGGGTTTTGCATCTGGTTACCATTATTGACCCCTAACGGTCCTTGGTCGCCACGGTAGTCATCACCGCCAAATGCCCAGTTTTCTGCTTTGCGGAAGTAGGGCATGCAGTTTTGGTAATGCCAACCTTCAGCTCCTTTTTCTTGCCATTCATCGAAGTCTTTCGCATGTCCGCGAACATACACCATGCCGTTAATCGATGAAGATCCACCTAGCACTTTGCCACGTGGACAATGCATGCGGCGATCATCGAGATATGGCTCGGGTTCGGTTTCATATTGCCAAGCGTATTTTTCGGTATTCATTGGAATCGATAGGGCGGTAGGCATCTGAATAAAGATGCTTTTGTCGCTGCCACCTGTTTCTATGAGTAGTACCTTGCTTTTACCATCTTCGGTCAGTCGATTGGCTAGAACGCATCCTGCAGAGCCAGCACCGACTATGATGAAGTCATAAGTGGTTTCTAGACAGTTGGTTTCTAGTTTGCTCAAAACGGACTCTCCAAATCAGTCATGCCGATATAAACGGCTTTAAGTTGCGTGTAGTGATCAAGGGTTGCGCGGCCATTTTCACGGCCAATACCGGATAGCTTGTAGCCGCCAACTGGCATTTCGGCAGGCGAAGCACCGTAACTATTGATCCAGCAGATACCGGCTTGTAATTGATGGATAACTCGATGAGCACGGCGAATATCTTGAGTGAAGATACCTGCAGCTAGACCTGTATCGGTGTTATTGGCACGTGCAATCACGTCGTCTTCGTCCTTAAAGGTCAGAACAGACATGACCGGTCCAAAAATCTCTTCGCGACAGATGGTCATATCATCGGTGCAGTCGGTGAAAATAGTGGGTTCAACAAAGAATCCATTCGGTGATGATGCAGGGCTAACCGCTTGACCACCTTGAATGAGCGTCGCACCTTCTTCGATTCCTTTTTGAATATAGTGCATGACTTTTTCACGATGTTCGGCTGAGATGAGGGCTCCGAAGTTGGTTTCCGGATTCATCGGGTCACCGATAATGATGTTGTTACGTGTACGCTCTAAAAGACGTTCCATAAACCTGTCGTAGATGGATTCATGCACAAACACGCGAGTGCCGTTGGTACAGATTTCACCCTGAGTGTAGAAGTTACCTAGCATTGCTGCGGATACGGCGTTCTCGACGTCTGCATCATCAAAGATGATTAAGGGTGATTTACCACCCAGTTCCATCGTTACTTCTTTTAAGGAGCTGGCCGCTGCCGCCATCACTTTTTTGCCCGTACCCACCTCACCCGTAAAGGATACTTTGGCAATTTCTGGATGATGCGTCATCCAAGCACCGACACGACCGTCGCCTTGAACCACGTTAAATACGCCATCGGGTAGACCTGCCTCAGTAAAAATTTCAGCCAGTTTCAGTGCACCTAAAGGCGTTTCTTCGGAAGGCTTGAAAATCATGCTGTTGCCGCAAGCCAGTGCTGGCGCTGCTTTCCAACAGGCGATTTGCAGAGGGTAGTTCCATGCACCGATACCAGCACAAATACCCAGTGGTTCGCGGCGGGTGTAATAAAAGTCGCCACCGAGATCCTGCTGATTTCCTTCGATAGACGCTGCTAAACCTGCAAAAAATTCTATTGAATCAGCACCTGTCACCACATCAACAGCCACGGCTTCTTGCCAAGGTTTGCCGTTATCTTTGACTTCAATTTCAGCGAGTTCATCATTACGTTCACGAAGTAGGGCGACGGCCTTTAATAGAATTCGACCACGCTGCATACCGCTCATGGCAGACCACTGTGCAAACCCTTTCTTAGCGCTTTCTATCGCCGCAAGTTGGATAGATTCGTCGGCAACTTCCATTTCATAGATCACTTCACCTGACCCAGGGTTGATCACAGCAAAGGTTTCACCACTTTGGTTAGCCATGGGTTTGCCGTGAACATAATTTTGGTAACGGGGTAGAGACATATAAAACTCCTTAATGGGTTAGCAGGCTGAGTGCAAAGGTTTTACAAAGTGATTCACCGGCAGCAAAGTTTTCATCGGGATCGCTACTTAACGCGCTTCGTAACCAAAAACCATCGATCATCGCTGCTGTTTGACGCGCCGCATCTTGTGCTTTATCTCGGCTCATGGATTGCGCAAATGCGTAACGAAGGTTGCTGCATAAGCGTGCGTTGTTGATCTGTTGTAGTCGTTTAAGGCCCGGTTCGTGCATCGAGCGCGCCCAAAAGCTTAACCAAGTTCTGGCGGCTAATTCTGATCGTTGAAACTCAGTGAAGTTAGCTTCAATGATGCACAGAATTCGCGCAGCCGGAGATCCATCGGTTTGTTGTATCTTCTCTAGAAAAGCTCGACCTAACTTATCCAGTAGATGACGAAGAGCTGCTTCAATTAGTCCCTGCTTGCCACCAAAATAGTGGCTGATAATTCCCGAGGACATGCCCGCACGTTGACTGATGGTCATGATGGTCGTTTTTTGTAAACCCAGCTCTGCTATGGATGCTAATGCTGCATCAATCAGTTGCTGTTTACGTATCTCTTCAACTCCAACAATCGGCATAATTTTCCTTAATTGAACGTTCAATCAATAAAAATACTAGAGTGTTTTTTGATCAATATCAACCGTGCTTTTCTGACTCTACTATCATAGTGGTATAGGTTTACCGGCCTATTTCACGTTAGGATAGGTCAAAAATCGGTCAGAATAAGGAAAAAAATAACTATGCCGACAACGGTTCATTCCTCCCCAATTGATAATCGAATCAATTGGTTAATGGAGCTTAGTAAAAATCACTCAGCACAGTTTTGTGATTCTGAAAATGCGCTGGCAAGACAGCGTTATATCGCTGAGCATCCTACCCGTATTGTCGCATTGAAATGTATGGATGGTCGTATTCATCTACCTTATGTCACCAAAACGCCTTTGGGAATTATTCGTCCATTTCGTAATTTGGGCGGTATCTTCGACTTGGGCTGGCCTTATTTAGGTGACTTATTAGAAAGCCAAGTGATGGATGGTATTCGACAGGGTCACCGAGTGCTGATCATCATTACCTATCACTTTTCCAAAGGTGATAGAGCTAGAGGATGCGCCGGCTTCAATTGTGATAAAGAAGCAGCGATGGCTCATGCTCAGCAGATTAAATCTCAGGTCGAAACCATTTTTGGTTCAGGACATAAAACGGTGTATCCGTTGGTGTGTGGTTTTGAAACGGATGAGGATGCGTTAATTCTTCACAATAGCGAAGGGGGAGCGCTGAACCTAGCTAACCTAGAGCTAGAGCATTTAGAAGCTTTACCCTTAACACTGGAACGTTTTTTCCCAGATATGCCGGCACAAGTTCAATATGATTTGTTGCCTTTGGTTGAAGGTAATTTGTATCACATCGACGAAATGCGTCATTTGCAAAGAAAGTTAGATATTGAGCATCGCGAATGGATGATCTGTGTTGGGCGAGGGTTTGATTTTCTGCATGCACCCAATGTCGCGTTGATCATCGGTCCGTTTAGCCCAAATTTATCGGTACCCATCTCTAAAGCCGCCGGAATTATTCGCGCTAATATGGCGCAAGGACGCATTCCAGATGATGGCTTTCTTCTTTTGTCGTCTGCTCCTTATGATGAGGTAGGTCCAGATCAGTCTCGTGCTGAGCTAAAGGCTCATTTTATGGCCGATTTTGCTGCAAAAGTGATTCGAGAAGCACAGCCTGAACTCGCCGAAAAGATGCTGATTCGTACCGCGACCTTGCATTGGCCGACTCGCCGTTTAGAGGTTATAGGCTCAACTGAGCGATAAAATTTTCTTTAAAAATTTTACATTTTGTCTCTTGAAAAAGTTTTCACTGATCCTATTTATGCAGTAGAGAAGGTCGTCTATCAAGAGGCTTTCCTAATCAATATCATTAGTTTATGAATCTATTGCTTAAGAGGATACGATGATGAACTCAATTGACTTAACTCCATTCTATCGCAGCAGTGTTGGCTTTGATCGTCTTGGCAACTTGCTCGATTCAGCACTACGTTCTGATCAAAATGCAGGGGGTTATCCTCCTTACAACATCGAACTGGTCGATGAAAATCACTATGCCGTGACCTTGGCTGTCGCTGGTTTTGAAGAAGATGAACTGGATATCCAAGTGGAAGGCGGATTGCTGACCATTAAAGGGCAAAAAGCTGAAGAGAACAAAGGTAAAAAACGTGAATTTATTCACCACGGCATCGCGTTCCGAGGCTTTGAGCGTAAATTTAGCCTAGCTGACCATGTTGAAGTGCAAGATGCACGTCTGCACAACGGTTTGCTAGAGATTAACTTAGTCAAAATTATTCCTGAAGCGATGAAGCCAAAGCGTATTGCCATCTCTTCAAGTGCCGCCAAAAACTCTACCTTAGAGCATCAATCCGACGGCGATAAAGCGGCTTAATACTAAGTTTTTCCTCCTAAAAAGCCCGGTCTTGTGATCGGGCTTTTGTCTTTTTAATCATTAAGCTATTAGAATGGTCATTTCTACTAAGTCTCCATGAAATAAGCTGTCTATGATCCCCACACCCAACACAGTTCTTGGCGTTACACTTAACGTCATCGCTTCGGTATTTTTTGCGATGATGTTTGCCTATACCTCTTTGCTGACAGCCTTGGATGGTCAAGAGATTTATGGCTGGCGTATTTTTTTGACCTTGCCTTGCTTAACACTGTTTATGGTGTTTCGTGGATATTGGCCGCAAGTGGTAACGATTTTTAAACGTCTCTACCGTGAGCGTTATTTTTGGCTTACCCGGCTGGTTTCAGCGTTTTTAGTTGGTGTGCAGTTGTGGTTGTTTATGTGGGCACCCGTTAATGGCTATGGATTGGCAGTATCTTTGGGTTACTTTATTCTGCCAATATCCATGGTGATCGTGGGACGAATTGCCTTCAAAGATAAGATGTCTCGCTTTCAACAGATCGCCTGCTTTTTTGCGGTGATCGGCATTCTCAATCAGATGATGCTCTCTCAAACGCTTGCTTGGCCCACGCTTGCGATCTGTTTGGGCTATCCCGGTTATTTTTGGTTACGCAGAGTCACTGATACTAACAACATTGGCGGTCTTTGGTTTGATATGACTTTGAGCTTACCCTTGAGTGTGTTTTTTATCGTTCAAGGAGGGCAGGTAATCTCAGAATTTGATACTGATCCGCAATTACTTGGCTTGGTGTTAGGTTTAGGTTTGATCAGTGCACTAGCTTTAGCCTTTCAGGCGTTATCCGCGCCTCATTTAAATCTCAGTTTGTTTGGATTGCTGATCTACGTCGAGCCTGTTCTATTAATGTTGGTTGCGTTGCTGTTAGGCGAAACCATCACTCCGGCAGAATGGCCTACTTATATTGCGATCTGGTTGGCCGTTTTGGTGCTAGTGCTAGAGGGTGTCAGAGGTCTCAGGCGTCATCAAAAAAGAATGGGCTAGGGACATTCACTCGGTTTAAACACTGGATCATCTTTTACGTCCATAGAAAAAATAAGCCTTTTCTGGTAAAGTTCCGCGCTTTTGTCTTGCTTAGTGGCAAGACTTTTTTAGGCGAGAATTAGGTGAGAAGCTTTTTTCTAGCCAAGACAAGGATTTGAGATGAGTGACCTACCCAATTGCCCTTCCTGTGGTTCGGAGTTTACCTACGAAGATGGCTTGATGTTTGTGTGTCCAGAGTGTGCGCATGAATGGCCGAAGGATGCTTCAGCGTCTTTAGATGATTCGACCGATGTGATTCGTGATGCCAACGGCAATACTCTTCAAGACGGTGATACCGTTACCGTTATTAAAGATTTGAAAGTGAAAGGATCTTCTTCGGTGGTGAAGGTGGGTACTCGTGTTAAAAATATCCGTTTAGTCGGCGGTGATCACGATATTGATTGTAAGATCGATGGTTTTGGTCCGATGAAATTGAAATCTGAGTTTGTTAAAAAAGCCTAAGCTGGCTGATTCTGTGTCGATATTATGAAATTCCTTATTCGTTTCTTTCCTGAAATCACCATCAAAAGCCGTGGTGTTCGCCAGCTGCATATTAAGCAGCTAAAGAAAAATATTCGTCGGATCGTTAAAGAAATCTGGGAGCCAGCCCGAGTGGGTGGTTGCTGGGATCTGGTTGAAGTTGAAGTACCGGGTGAAGCTTCAGAAGCTGTCCTGTTGCAGATCAGCGATGCACTTACCTGTATTCCCGGCATTCATCACTTTATGGAAGTGAAAGAGTTTCTGCTGCCAGACTTTGATCAGATCTGTCACCATACATTAGATGGCTTGGGCGATAGCTTGTCGGGTAAAACCTTTGCCGTTCGTGTTCAACGCTCAGGGTTGCATGATTTTCGTTCAATTGATTTAGAGCGTTATGTTGGTAGTTTTTTGCTACAGCATAGTAATGCGGCAGGTGTTAAGTTAAAGAACCCTGAAGTGCAGGTGAATATACAGATTCATCATGACCGTTTATTTGTAGTCGGTCGACGCCGTGAGGGGATGGGTGGTTATCCTTTAGGTACACAAGAGAATGTTGCTACGTTGATTTCCGGTGGTTATGACTCTTGCGTGGCTGCTTGGCAGATGTATCAAAGAGGTATTTATACCCATTTCATTTTCTTTCGCTTAGGTGGAGCAGCGCACGAAGAGGGCGTGAAGCAGGTCGCCTATTATTTATGGCAACGCTATGGTCGCTCTCATCGAGTCAAGTTTGTCACTGTGCCTTTTGAGGGTGTGGTGGAAGATATTTTAACTCAAGTAGATGATGGATTGATGGGCGTGGTTTTGAAGCGTGCCATGATCCGCTGTGCTGATCGTATTGCCTACCGTTTGAAGACGACAGCCTTGAATACAGGTGAAGCCATTTCTCAGGTTTCTAGTCAGACATTGACCAATTTGCAGGTGATTGATCGCGCAACAGAGCGTTTGATCCTACGTCCATTGATCTCAACCAATAAGCAGCAGATTATTGATCAAGCGAAACTGATTGGTGCTGCTGTCTATGCAGAAGCTATCCCTGAATACTGCGCGGTGATCAGTAATCGTCCCACCACGCGTGCGAAGTTGGATGAGGTTGAAGCTGAAGAAGCTAAGCTATCTAGCCAAGTTATGGCTGATGCATTAGCTAATGCGGTTTATCAGCCCATTACTGATATTCCTGCTGACTTGGAAGCGCGTCAGTTGGAGACGGATTTATTGCCGATGGATCAATCCACTTCAGATCAGGTCGTGATCTTAGATATACGTCCACCTGATGAAGTCGCTGATCGACCATTGAAAACGGAAGAGTTTAACGTGCAGTCGATGCCATTTTATCGTTTGCATAGCAGTTTTGCTGAGTTAGATCAGCAGCGTGAGTATTGGCTTTATTGTGAAAAGGGCGTCATGAGCCAGCTTCAAGCCCGCAACTTGCTGGATGCGGGCTTTAGTAATGTGAAGGTCTGTCCGGCTGAAATATTGCGTTAAGCAAAGCAAATTTGAGTTTAATAAGCGTAACGCAGTTTTAGCTCTTCGGGATGAGGGTTAAGATATACCTGTTGTTCAACAAACGGGTCTTCAAACTCATTCAAATAGTGCTTAATCAAGGTGATGGGTACCAGTAAAGGCAAAAGCCCTTCACGATATTTATTAATGGTTTCCGTCAGTTCTTGTTTCTGTTTAGCACTCAGCTTATCTGAAAAGAAGCCCTGCAAGTGATTAAGCACATTAGTATGGCTTCGGCGATTGGCGTGATGCATCAGTGTTTGCATAAACAAAGTGAAATATTGATCCGCATCCTTATTCAGATCATCGCTAAAGTTGGCAACAATTCGACCCAGTTCGCGATATTTTTCCTGATGATGCGCCATCAGCAAGTATTTGTAGCGTGTGTGAAAGGCAACAATAGCTTTTCGTGTCAGGCCTATGTGCTGCAAGGTTTTCCAGTCATGATAAGCAAACACTCGCGTGATAAAGTTTTCGCGTAAGACGAGGTCATGCAAACGCCCATCCTCTTCTACAGGAAGTAATGGGTATGTCTCCATCAATGTTTTAGCATACAAGCCAATACCCGCTTTTTCGCTATAACCCGTTTTGCCATCATAGAGTTTAACTCGTTCCATACCGCAGCTAGGTGATTTGGCACAGAAAATATAGCCACTGATAAAATCCATCGCTTTGGATTGTTTGGCAGAGAACTCATTCATCTTGTCGGTGACATCAAAACTATCATCGGTCGCTTTAAGGCGAACATCACCATCATAGTTTACGAGTCGAATTGTTTTACGAGGTGTGCTCATGCCAATGGCAACTTCTGGGCAGACAGGGCGATAATGAAATACTCGTGAAAGCTCATCCATGCAGTAACGTGACTGCTTATGTCCACCATCAAAACGTACCTGCTCACCCAATAAGCAGGCGCTTATGCCGATCTGAATTTGTTCTGGATTGAAATGTGCCATGAACTTCTCGCATCATCTAAATATACTTTCAGTTTACATCAATCTGAGAGATTGAGGAAAAACTCCCTAGATTTATCTGTGCAGTTGCATGACAATAATCAATATATTGAACAAAAAAGATTAGCGGCTGAATACCGATGCTGATCAGCAAGGAGTGGGTGATTTTGAAGAATGTAATTAGCGGTGTCGGTTTATATACGCCAGTTGATGTAATCAATAATGATGAGCTGGTTGAGTCATTTAACTGTTTTGTAGCGGATTTTAATGCTCGTCATAGTGCAGCGATTTCTATCGGTGAAACCGAACCTCTACAGCCTTCTTCAACCGCTTTTATCGACAAGGCTTCAGGCATTCTCAGTCGTTATGTTATCGATAAAAATGGCATTCTTGATCCTGAACGCATGAAGCCCTATGTCGCACCTCGCAGTAATGATGAGATCAGTTTACAGGCTGAAATGGCGCTTAAAGCAGCTAACCTTTCATTAACAGAGGCAGGTTTATCCGGTTCTGATATCGATTGTGTCATTGTAGCTTGCTCCAACCTGCAACGTGCTTATCCCGCTGTCGCCATCGAAGTGCAGCAGGCATTGGGTGCAGGTGGTTTTGCCTTTGATATGAACGTGGCTTGTTCTTCAGCGACTTTTGCCCTGCAAATCGCGGATAATACTTTGCAAGCAGGTACGGCATCACGTGTGCTCGTGGTTAATCCTGAAATCTGTTCGGCACATCTTAACTATCGTGATCGTGACAGCCATTTTATTTTTGGGGATGCCTGTACTGCAATGATTGTTGAGCGCGAAGACTTGGCAACATCACCGAATCAGTTCCGCATCTTGGGTACTCGATTGCAGACCTCTTTCTCAAATAATATCCGCAATAATTTTGGCTTTTTAACCAAGTGTGAAGATCGTTCTTTCGATTCACCGGATACCTATTTCGTGCAGCAAGGTCGTAAGGTGTTCAAAGATGTTGTGCCAATGGTGGCAGAATTGATTATTAAACATCTTGAAGATTTACAACTGCCGGCGTCAGAGTTGAAAAGGCTTTGGTTGCATCAAGCTAATATCAATATGAACAGCTTAATTGCGCGAAAAGTGTTGGGACGCGACCCTAGCGATACAGAGGCGCCAACTATTTTGCATGAATTTGGTAACACCAGTTCAGCGGCTTCTATTATTGCTTTTCAGCGTTTTCGGGACGGTTTGCAAAGTGATGATCTGTGTCTATTATGCTCTTTTGGTGCAGGTTATTCGGCTGGGTCCATTGTGTTGCGAAAAGTCTAGATTCCAAATTTAACCTTTTCTTAGATCACCTTAAGCCTGCTTCCGCTGCAAGCAGGCGCGTTTTCATCTCAATGCCCCAGTGATATCCCTGATAGCTGCCATCACTGCGTATGACCCGATGGCAGGGGATGAGTATAGAGATTGGATTGGAGCCACATGCAGTGCCTACGGCTCTGACGGCATTAGGTCTTCCAATTTGTTCTGCTATTTGGCGATAACTCCGAGTTTCTCCTAATGGAATGGTTAACAGGGCTTGCCATACCTGCTGTTGAAATTCGGTACCTCTTAGGTCAAATGGTCCGTTAAAGTGGTTCGTCGGATCTTGAATTGAAGATTCAACATCTGCCATCCATGCTGGCATTGATTCAATTTCGGCTAAGGTGCTTGTCGAGAATTGCTTTTGCAACTCTTCTAGGCTTTGTTTCAAGGTATTCATAATTGGGTAGAGCGCACAGAGTCCTTTGTCAGACCAGCAGACCAATAGGTTGTTGGGATGGCTCTTCAAACAGCCGTAGTAAAGCGTTTCCTTTGTCTGTGTGCGCATAAATACCGCCGAAAAGTTTTTAAAAAATAGTTTTTATTAGATTAAAAGTATTTAATAGCCACGTGTTCTATCCACCTTCCCAGTCACTTCATTGCCAGCAGCTAACTGCTTTAATTTGTCGGTAATTTGGCGAACGGTTTCTTCGCGCAGTGTTGGAGCTGAAATGTGAGGGGTCAGTGTTATTTTTGGGTGTGACCAGAAAGGATGTAAATTAGGTAAGGGCTCTTCGCTAAATACATCTAATACCGCGTGACTGAGCTTTCCTTGATCCAGTGCTTTCAGTAGATCCATTTCTGTCAAATGTTGGCCGCGCCCCACATTGATCACCACACTTTTATCGGGTAGTTGATCAAACAACGACTGATTTAGGCAGCCCTGAGTTTCAGGTGTTAGCGGGAGTGTGTTGATTAGAATACGACTGCGATTGAGGAAGGCTTCAAGCTGCTCTTGACCATGAAAACTCTCAATACCCTCGATCTGCTTTTCGGTGCGACTCCAACTAGCAACGGGATACTCTAACAGAGATAAGGCTTTCGCTGCTTTCAGTCCTATCTGCCCCATACCTAAAAAACCGATCGGCCATTCATTGCGACGGCAAGGCGCTTGCATTCGCCAAGTTTTTTGCTGTTGCTGCTGACGATAGGCAGGCATCATGCGAGTTATTTCTGCCACTTGATGTACAAGGTACTCTGCCATTTGTGCAGACATCCCAGCATCTTCAAGTCGATAGATGGGTAGATCTTTTGGCAGTTTGGATAGCTTTAATAGGGCATCAACACCTGCACCTAAATTAAAGATGGCTTTCAGTTGAGGCTCTTTTTTGAACAGGATTTCAGGTGGTTGCCAAACTAAGGCATAGTCGGCTTCTTGGCATGGCATTTCAGGATGCCAAACGATCCATTGCGCTGCTGGTAGAGCGCTTTCAAGTAGTTGTGTCCAACGTTCGGGGCGAGGATCAGGGGATACAAACAATATTTTCACAAGATCTCCTTTTAATTGTTATTTTGAGTGTATAAGCGATCTACACTTTTTTCATCTAAATCAACCGACTTGGATGCGTCATATTTGTCATCATAACGCATTTTTAACACTATCTATTTGGCGCTAGGGCTTATCATAGTTTTTGATTCTTTTTTTTACGTTAGGTTGCAAAAATGAGTTTAGCGATGCTGTCGGTGTTTGTGCCTACCTTCTTTTTCGTATCTATCACACCGGGGATGTGTATGACCTTGGCGATGACCTTGGGTATTACGTTAGGAGTAAAGCGAACCCTTTGGATGATGTGGGGGGAAATGCTTGGAGTGGGTTTAGTCGCTGTATTGGCGGTTTTAGGTGTTGCGGCAGTGTTATTAACCTATCCGGGATTTTTTCAGGTTTTTAAATGGGCTGGAGGCGCGTATCTGTTTTATATTGGCATTCAGATGTGGCAGTCACGTGGTCGAATGGCCATTCCTGAAAGTGCGGCTGTGCGCCAGACTGTTTCTGCTTGGCAATTATTTGTGCAAGGGTTTGTCACGGCTGTTGCCAATCCAAAGGGATGGGCATTTCATGTGGCGTTATTGCCGCCTTTTATCAATCAGCAACAGCCGTTAATTCCTCAATTATCTATTTTACTGACCATTATTTTATTGTTAGAGCTTATCTGTATGCTGGTCTATGCCGGTGGTGGTAAAGCGCTGCGAGTGTTTTTGCAACATGCTCATAATGTGCGTTTATTGAATCGTATCGCGGGCTCTTTAATGTTGGGTGTGGGTGTTTGGCTGGCTTTCTTTTAAATTTCTTATTCTGTTGAATTAATCATCAAAACCTTAAGTGTTTTAAAGAGTGCTATATCAGCGCCATTAAGTTAGAATGTTTTTGATTTTTTAAGGCCTTTAGGGGCCTTTCTTTTTAAAGCCTATCGTAAAGCAGCTCGCAATGTTTAGGCTTACCCATCGTCATATTGACGTCTACAAGAGAATATTGAATGAGTTTTGCTTCACTGGGACTTTCAGATCCCATTCTTAAAGCAGTAGCTGAACAAGGCTACGACACCCCATCTCCTATCCAAGCCCAAGCGATTCCAGTGGTTCTATCAGGTCAAGACTTGATGGCTGCTGCACAAACGGGAACCGGTAAAACGGCTGGTTTTACACTGCCTATCTTGGAAAGGTTGAGTCAGGGTGGTCCTGTTGCGCCTAATAAAGTGCGTGCGCTGGTTTTAACGCCCACGCGTGAATTAGCCGCTCAAGTTGGCGAAAGTGTCAGTCTTTACGGCCAGCATCTTTCGTTGAGCTCCGCTATTGTGTTTGGCGGTGTGAAAATCAATCCACAATTGATGGCGCTTCGCAAAGGTGTTGATGTATTAGTGGCAACGCCCGGCCGTTTGATGGATCTGTATAACCAAAACGCAGTTCGTTTTGACCAATTAGAAGTGCTGGTTTTAGATGAAGCAGATCGTATGCTCGATATGGGCTTTATTCGTGATATTAAGCGCATTATGGCGCTGCTTCCTGCCAAGCGTCAGACACTACTTTTTTCGGCAACCTTTTCGACTGAGATTCGTGCGCTAGCCAAAGGTTTGTTGAAAGCTCCCGTTGAAGTTTCCGTAACGCCCTCAAACGCAACTGCGCCGACGGTGACACAGTGGATTTCACCGGTAGATAAAAACAGAAAAGCTCCTTTGTTGTGCAAGTTAATCCATGATGGCAAGTGGCAGCAGGTGTTGGTTTTTACACGCACCAAGCATGGCGCAAACAAGCTCACTAAGCAGCTTGAATCTAATCATATTACCGCTATTGCAATACATGGTAATAAAAGTCAAAACGCTCGTACTAAAGCGCTGGCTGATTTTAAAGCGGGTGAAGTGCGCGTTCTAGTTGCAACCGATATTGCAGCTAGAGGCTTGGACATTGACTTACTGCCTCATGTAGTCAATTTTGATCTACCGCATGTACCAGAAGATTATGTGCATCGTATTGGTCGAACGGGTCGAGCAGGTCAGGTTGGTCAGGCTGTCTCCTTAGTTTGCGCGGATGAACTGGACCAGTTGAAGGCGATTGAAAAGGTGACCAAAAAGTTACTGGAACGCAAGATCGTGTCAGGTTTTGAACCGGTTCATCAGTTGCCTGAAACGCAACTGAATGCACCTTCACATGCTAAAAAGAACACTCGCAGTCGCAGACCGCCTCAGCGTTCTGGTCATCGCGATGGCGTTCGTTCAGGCGATCTTGCTCGCGGTCACAAGGCGCACTAATACGCTATGTGAACTCATCAAGCCTCTGGATGTTGTGTCCAGAGTGTCTTGATCTGATTAGCAAGTTCGGTGGGTTGAAAAGGTTTTGTAATGACTCCAATAGAACCTTGCTGAGTTAAAGCGTCTATTTCATCCAAGCGGTTTTGACCAGTCATAAAGATTACTGGTATTTCTGCCAATTGATCCATGTCTCTAAGTGCCTTAAGGGTTTCTGGCCCTGACATTTCTGGCATCAATACATCTAATAAAATTAAATCAGGTTTGAAATTCGGTCCTTTTTCAAGTGCTTCCTTACCTGACGCGCACAAACACACCTCAAATCCTCCGATCATTTCCAGTGCTATTTGCAATACGGCCCTAATGTCAGTTGCGTCGTCTACACACAGTATTTTATTCAGCATCATTCATTCCTTAAAGCTGTGACTGACTTATGTTAACCTTCAAGGAATTAATGTAAAGTTTTTTATAACTTTTTACTCAAGCTTAAGGCTATCAATGAGCAATCTTAATAATCACTGGGTTAAAGGTTTTCCTCCACTGATCTCTAAAGACTCTCGGGTTCTTATTTTGGGAAGCATGCCCGGTATTGCTTCACTTAAGGCACAAGCTTACTATGCTCACCCACGAAATGCCTTTTGGCCGATTATGTCAGAACTTTTTGATATAGACGTAACAGCAACTTATGATCAACGTGTTTCATCATTACTTAACCACCGGGTAGCTCTGTGGGATGTACTTTATGCCTGCGAGAGACAAGGAAGTTTAGATTCGGCTATTCAGAAAAATTCCGAGCAAGTGAATGATTTTGAATCCTTATTTTTAAACTATCCTAACATTAGTGCCGTATATTGTAATGGTGGAAAAGCGTGGAATAGTTATCTGAGTTATGTTCAAAAGCCATTGGGCTTACACGATATTGAAGCGTACTGCTTGCCTTCAACGAGTCCGGCGCATGCGCGCCTTAACTTTACCGCTAAATTGTCTTTATGGAGGACAGTGGCGGATAGACTTCACATCAACTGAAGAGTTCGTTATCTATGAGTCAACCAAGCAAATTAAGTGTGTTAATGGTATGCCTAGGAAATATTTGCCGTTCGCCCACTGCACAGGGAGTATTGGAAGCAAGGCTTAAGCTTGCCGGGCTTCAAGACAAAGTAACTGTCGATTCAGCGGGTACTGCAGCTTGGCACACAGGAAAAGCTCCTGATCCCAGAAGTCAGCAAGTTGCTTTGCAGCGAGGCTATAACATCAGCCATCTTAGAGCGCGCCAAGCGACACGTGAAGATTTTGATCATTTTGATTATGTTTTAGCGATGGATGAAGATAATCTGAATGATCTAAGAGTGCTAGAGCCTGCACACTATCAAGGTGAGCTGGGTTTGTTTTTGGACTATGCCTTTCCCAATCAAAAAAGAAGTGTTCCTGATCCTTATTACACGCAAGGTGATAAAGGGTTTCATGAAGTCGTTGATCTGATTGAGCAGGCCTCTGAGGGATTGATCAAAGTTTTGAAGCAACGATTAGAAGTGTAAACACAGGGTTACATTCTTTACTTTAGTTTGATGTTAGCTATTGCAGTGCAACTGTCCTTGAGTGATAGCTACTTTAGTGAAGTATCATCGTATTTTTCGTCTAAAAGAGTATGAAAAACGGATGTTTATTTAATATATCATCCGTTTTTTTCATCACATCGTACAACCTAAATATTATGTCGCAGTGCAGCGATATCCGTTTTCCAGTATGATAACTAAATGAACTAATCGGTAACATTGTCGACATATTCCACCATAGGTGAATAGAGTGTTAGGCAATAGGCTTTTACAATTCATGCTTTATTTTTGGTAAGGGTGAGGATCAAAATGACCGCAAGAACGGCAGACGTTTTGCTTGTCGGAGCAGGAGCCATGAGCTCTACTCTGGGAGTGCTGCTAAAGCAGCTGGATCCATCCATGAAGATCATCATGGTTGAACGCTTGGATCATGTTGCACAGGAAAGTACAGATGGCTGGAATAATGCTGGTACTGGCCATGCCGCTTATTGTGAGTTGAACTACACCCCCAAAAAGCCTGATGGCTCTATTGATACAACCAAAGCGTTCAATATCAATTCAGCCTTTGAGCAAAGTTTGCAGTTTTGGTCATACCTAGTTGAGCAAAATGCATTACCTGATCCTTCTGCTTTTATTAACACCGCTCCGCATTGTAGTTTTGTGTGGGGAGAAGAAAACGTGTCTTTCCTTCGTGAACGTCATCGTGTTCTATCTGCACACCCCATGTTTGCTGATATGGAATACAGTGAAGATCCAGACGTCATTATGGAATGGATGCCACTGGTGATGAAAAGCAGACCCGCTGGCGAAAAGGTGGCGGCGACGCGTGTGCCTTATGGATCTGATGTGAACTTCGGTGATCTCAGTCGCTTGTTGGTAGAGTGGTTGGGACATCAACCTGATTTCGACTTAATGGTTGCCCATAATGTTAACTCACTGACCAAACAGCCTGATGGTCGTTGGTTGGTTCAAGTTCAAAATAAAGCAGATGGTCATATTACCCCAATCACTGCGAACTTTGTGTTCTTGGGTGCAGGTGGTGGCGCTTTACCTTTATTGCAAAAAACAGGAATTGCCGAAGGTCATGGTTATGGTGGATTCCCTGTCAGTGGCCAGTGGTTAGTCTGTACTAGACCCGAAATTGTCGAGCAGCATCACGCTAAAGTGTATGGTAAGGCTCCAATCGGTGCGCCACCTATGTCAGTTCCACACTTAGATACTCGTATTATCAATGGTAAAAAGTCACTGTTGTTTGGACCTTTTGCTGGATTTACCACCAAGTTTCTTAAGTACGGTTCATATACCGATCTATTTAAATCAGTGCGTCTAAGTAATCTTGGTCCAATGATGTCAGTAGGTATGCGTAATATGGATCTGACACGTTATTTGATCAGTGAGTCACTGCAGTCACATGAATCACGTGTTAAATCCTTACGTAATTTCTTCCCAAATGTCAGTGCTGATGATTGGGAACTATCGATTGCCGGTCAGCGTGTACAGATCATTAAAAAAGATCCAAAAGGTGGCGGTAAGCTAGAGTTTGGTACTGAAGTGATCGTATCTGCAGATGGTACTATGTCAGCATTGCTGGGAGCATCTCCGGGCGCATCAACTGCAGTGCAAGCGATGTTAACGATTCTGGAGCGCAGTTTTGCTGAAAAGTTGAAAACTCCAGAGTGGCAAACCAAGATCAAAGAGATGATTCCTTCTTATGGCGAGTCATTGGTCGAAAATACCGAGCTGCTAAAGCAAGTACGTCAACGGACTTTGAAAACTCTTAAGCTTGGCGCTTAATTGTTTTATACACAGATGCAGAGAAATAGAAACTTCTCTGCATCTTTTTTTAATTTTTATTAATTAAATCCTTTCTTCCCTGCTAAAATTTCACTTGCAAATCATCTCTAATCAACTAATTTAAGTTTATCTGTTCTATAATTCTCTTTACAGCTAACGGCATCGGAACGCTAATCAATGAATGATAAGATAGCTTCTAAAGGTACTGAGCGAACTTTCTCGAACTCAGAACAACTCATTTCATCGACAGACACTGATAGTACTATTCGTGAATGTAACGAAAACTTCGTTAATATCAGTGGTTTTACTCGCGATGAACTCATCGGTAAAGCGCATAATCTGGTAAGACATCCTGATATGCCTGCAGATGCATTTAAAAGCCTTTGGGATTTTATTCTCAAGGGCAAGCCGTGGATGGGTATCGTTAAAAACCGATGTAAGAATGGCGATTATTACTGGGTAGATGCTTATATAACCCCTATTTTTTCTAATGGTAAAATTACAGGTTTTGAATCTGTTCGCCGTAAACCTCGAACAGAAGATATTCAGCGAGCTGAAAAACTATATGCCCGTTTGAAATCTGGAAAGGGTTTGCCTTTATTCAGTAAAGTAAGAAAACGTGAAGTTTTTTTATTGCTATCAGCGTTAGTGATTGCCGGTTTACTGGGAACAGTTTTACAAGCTCTGGGTGTCAGTCAATCTGCATGGATAGGTGTACTGGGTGGTTTGATCGGTTATGCGGGGGTCTGGTACAGCAATCGTCGTGATTTACAGGGATTATTAGATCAAATGCCACATGCATTTAGAGATGATACGGCGATGTTAACCTACACCGAAGACTCTGGTCTTTATGGGCAAGTTAAAATATCTATCTTAAGTGATGCTGCTCACCTTAATACGGTGGTGACTCGACTTGAACATGGCGCTCAAGACGTGGCTCATCAAGCGTCGGAAGCTCACGTACTGTCAACTCAAGCCACTCAGCGTGTTCGTGATCAGCAATTAGAAACAGAGCAAGTAGCCGCCGCCATGAATCAAATGGCTGCCAGCTTTTCAGAAGTATCGGGTCATGTTCAGCAGACAGCCTCTCATGCAGATAATGTCGATCAAATTGCTCGTCAGGGCTTAAAAAGTGCTGAGCAAACAGGAGACTCCGTTCGCCATTTGCATGCCAAAGTTCAAGAGATTTCAGATTCGGTAGATGCACTATCAAAAGCATCGCAGGAGATTGCCGGCATTACTGAACTGATAGAGCAAATAGCAGAGCAAACCAATTTGTTAGCTTTGAATGCTGCCATAGAGGCCGCAAGAGCAGGTGATCATGGTAGAGGATTCTCCGTGGTTGCAGACGAAGTAAGACAGCTGGCTTTCAGAACACGTGAATCCACTGGAAAAATACAGTCAATCGTCAATAGTTTGCAGAATAAAGCAAACTTGGCCAGCTCCTTAGCAAATGAAGGTCAACAGGATGCCAGTGCAGCCGCTGAACGCATGGAACACACTCAAGCTTCATTATCTGAAATTGCTGCATCGGTAACATCGATTGCTGAAATGACCGTGCAAATGGCGGCGGCTATTGAGGAACAAGCGAGTGTTTCTGAAACTATCAACCAGCAAATCGTTAATATCAAAGCGCTAGCTGACGACAGTGTAGAAACTGGAACAGCGGCTTCCGAGCGTAGTAAAGCTCTCGAAATAACCGCTGAGCGTCTTTATGAATTGGTTGAGCGCTTTAAGCGTTGAGGATCCAGTGGTGTCACCCGTAAACGGTTAGCATTACTGACCACTGTCACGGAAGACAGTGCCATGGCTGCAGCGGCATAGGCTGGATTCATTAACCATCCCGTTAACGGAAACAGAATCCCTGCAGCCA
>REDB01000250.1 GCA_007693685.1 Oceanospirillales bacterium | reverse complement strand
CATCAATATTGAAGGCGGGATCTTTAGACTGATCGCAGAAGGCTATGAACCCGTTTCAGTGCAATAATACAATGATGGATACTTCATTCATCATTCATTTTTTACAACAGCATTTTCCTAATGTGATGGCGATTTACGCTTTTGGCAGTCGTACGATGGGAATGGCTGACGTTAATAGCGATCTTGATCTGGCAATTTTAGTTGAAGGTTATGCCGAACCGCTTAAGTTATGGGAACAGAGTAACCAATTAGCTAACGAGCTAGGTATGGAAGTAGATCTACTTGATTTTAGAGCAACTTCTACAGTGATGCAGTACCAGATCTTAACGCATGGTGAACGCTTGTGGAGTAAGGATCTCAGAGCGGATCTTTATGAGGCGGCGGTACTGAGTGAAAAAACCAACTTAGACGAAGCCAGAGCGGATCTTATTCAAGAAATAAACAAGGATGGGCACGTTTATGCTAGATGATGTTCTTATCAACAAAGCTGCAACAATCGAAAGATGCGTTAAACGCGCTCGTGAAGAGTATTTCAAAGATCCGGATAGTTTTGGGCAGGATTTCACCCGTCAAGACGCTGCTATTTTGAATATTCAGCGTGCATGTGAAGCGGCTTTGGATATGGGTCAACATCTTATACGCAAAGAGCGGTTGGGCGCACCACAGAGTGCTCGTGATGTATTTACCTTACTATATCAGCATGGTTATATTCCCTCTGATCTAGAAGTCGGTTTAAAAAACATGGTCGGTTTTAGAAATATTGCCGTTCACGACTATCAAACACTAATTCTACCGATCACCATCGCCATCATTGAAACACATCTGGATGAGTTTTTAGCGTTTAGTCAGTTAATGCTCTCACGTTGATTGTCCTCTAAAGCTAAAGATGTATTTTAAGCACACTCTCAATTTCCGCTAACCACACACCACAATAGATACAATAATATCCAAAAATTACATTTATCAGCTATAATGGATACTATTATATCCAAGGTGGTCTGATGAAATATTTACTACTGGCCGAGAATGATGTGCAAAAGGCTTTTGCAGATTATCTGCGTCACAAACGGGAAGACGCTAAACTTTCACGTGAAGGATTAGCCAAGAAAAGCACAGTGCCTGCAGCCACCATCAAAAAATTTGAGTTGACCGGGCAAATTTCTTTTCGGCAGCTTCTGTTACTTTGGCAAACCCTTGACGACTTAAAGCGTCTTTATGCGTTGACGCAATTAGAGTCAGAGCGGTTCAAGCAGCCAACAACCATCGAAGAGGTGCTAAAGGATGGCCTTTAAACCGGTGCAAAAACTGGTAGTATCTCGCAGGCTTTCATCGGGTAAAACGATTGTGGTTGGCGTACTGGCGCAAAACCCTCAAGGCGTTTTTTTTCAGTATGATCAAGAATATCTAGCAAACTTTGAAAATCTGTCACCTTTTGCTATCCAATTTGATGCATCCTTGCAACCAGCGCCCAAGTCTCCTCATGGAGGACTTCATGGAGTGTTCGCTGACGCATTGCCAGACGGTTGGGGATTATTACTGCAAGATCGTGTTTTTCGCCAGCACGACATTTTACCTGCTACGGTTACCGCAATGGACCGACTGGCTTTTGTAGGTAACTCAGGAATGGGGGCTTTATCTTTTAGCCCAACTTCGGAATATCTTCATGAATATGATCAAGACACTAGCATCGATAAGTTAGGATTCAATGCTCAAGCTATCTTTGATGGTCAAACTGAAGATGTTTTAGCAGAACTCGTGGCTGCCGGAAGCTCTGGTGGAGCTAGACCTAAAGCACTTATCTACTTTGATGGTGAAAACCATAAGCTATGCCACACTAGAGCAAAACCGAATGATGAAGCCTGGTTGGTTAAATTTACCTCTAGAAATTTACCACTGGGTCATGAAGAAGGCTTTTGCGAAGCCGTTTATTTAACCTTGGCAGATTTGGCAGAACTTAATCCACCTAAATGGCAATTACTCGATGCCCCAAAAGCTTCAGGTGCTGAAAAATGGCTGGCACTGAAGCGTTTTGAATATATCAACCACCCTGACGGATCATCTGGCAGGCTTCATTTACACAGTGCGTGCGGTCTTCTGGATGCCGATTTTCGTTCACCCAGTTTAGATTATGACGATCTTATTAAAGCCAGCAGAATACTATGCCAATCACCCGCGGTAGGCCAATTACAATTCAAAAGAGCTATTTTTAACCTGTTGGTTTGCAATCATGATGATCACAGTAAAAACTGGGCATTTTTGCAAAACGATAAGGGTCAATGGCAACCGGCGCCCTTTTACGATGTCACCTTTAGTCCTCACCCTTTTGGTGAACACGCGACATCCTATGCTGGATATGGCAAACAACCACCCCTCAAGGCATTGCAAAAGCTGGCAAGCTCTGCAGGCTTTTCTCACTGGAAAAGCGCCGTACATGTGATTGGGGAACTGATTGATGTGGTATCAGCGTTCAGTAATGTTGCTAAAGAATTAGGGGTCAAACGAGAAACAACTCGATTAATCAACAAGCAATTAGACACTAGTTGTCAGAACGTCAAAAACATAATACGGTGACTGCTCCCCGCTTTGTCGAGGGTTTACAGGGATTTTTGCTAAGTTAATTGGAAGTTAGCTTTTTTGAAAGCCATCTTCCTTGTTATGGCGAACTCTGATAATGATGACACGGTCGGAGACTTCTCTTCGGTATCGAATAATGTACTCACCGGATCCGAAGGGTAATACTAAATCCCTAAAGTCGGTTAGATTGATGACTGGAATGCCCGCTTCTGGATTTTTTTGCAGTATGCGAACAACTTCAATGATACGTTCCGCCGCGCGTTGTGCAGCACGAGGATTTTCAGATTTTATAAAATTGCGCAGGCGATCTAAATCTTTTACGGCTGCTGGCAACCAGATTATTTCGCTGGGCATGATTTCTCCAGATCACTGCCCCATGACTCTAGCCAGTCAGTCACGGCATCGTTACTGACGCTTTCGCCGGTTTCTTGATATTCCTCCCAGCGCGCTATTGCGATTTCATTTTCTCGCTGGACTTTTTCTTCTTCCTCAATATAACGACTTAATGCTTCTTTGGCTAAAAAGCTTTTAGAGCGTTGTGTTTTCGCAGCTAACGCATTTAAACGACGTTCGAGTTGTTCATCTAACCGGACACCTAACATATGCTCACCTATTCTAGGTTAAACTGTGTTTAACAATGTAACACTATAGCGCTTTGATTGGATCTTTCGCAAAAGTTTTGCAAAGTTAGTATTTGTTGAAATGAATTAGATTACTCAAAAAACATGCAAAGAATGAACTTTCAGGCTGAGCGAGACGGCCATCCCCTCATGCAGTTGCTGGCGCTCAACATAATGTAAGGGGATGAAAAAGCTTAAGGGAAGCTCAGGTGCATGATTAGGAGTCACTCTGACGCTCGCATGAGGCCCCATGACAACCAGCTCAGTCAGTGTTCCAGCAACTGGATTTTCGCTATCACCCTGTACAGGTCGATCTGGACGTTGGAGTAGGATACTCTGTGGTGGCGCTATCCAGCTAACCTGTTGACCCAGTTCATAGGAGGCTGATTGAGCAATGCGAATAGAACAGCCATCCCAATCCAGCAGTAACGAATCCTGTTCAACCTCCATCACCCTGCCTGAAAAGATATTCTGCAACCCCAGTAGTCTTGCCACATCAGGGCTAACAGGACGCTGCATCAACTCCCTAGGCGATACCACTTGCAATAATTCACCATGATGCAACACGCAGATGCGATCTGACAACTGCATGGCTTCGTCTAAATCATGGGTCACAAGCAAAATAGGAATGTCGATCTGTTTTCGCAGTCGTGCCAGTTCCCTTCTTAAGCGGAAACGAGTGACTTGATCAACGGCCGAAAAAGGTTCATCTAATAAGAGTAGATCCGGTTCAGAAGCCAATGCACGCGCTAAGGCAACGCGTTGACGCTGTCCTCCCGACAGCTGGTGAGGTAAACGATTTTCTAACCCAGCTAAATTGACTCTTTCCAACATTGCCAAGGCTCTGAATTGCCGGTCTGATTTCGGCAGATGTGTCATCGCCAAAAGCAAATTATCTAAGGCATTCAAATGGGGAAAGAGTGCGTATTGCTGAAACACCATACCGACGCGACGTTGCTCAGGTTTAAGGCAAATACGCTCTTGGCTGTTTAGCCAAAAGCGGCCCTGGCAACGCACATAGCCTTCAAGTTCATTATAAAGACCCGCCAAGCTGCGTAAAAATGTCGTTTTACCACTGCCAGACGGACCGATCAACGCAAGAATTTCTCCTGGAGCGCAATGTAGATCTATCTCTAACGGAATCTGACCTTTTGAGCGAAGGCTGGCTTCCAGACCCAAAAGCGTTTGATCGCTCATCTTTGCCCCTTGTCAGCAAAGCGCTGCGTTTTCCATTGCACCAACAACAAGCTGACAAAGGCAAGGACTAATAACAATAATGACATTTGACCGGCAGCCGTCATGTTTAATGCCTGAACTTCGTCATAAATAGCAATCGAGAGTGTTCGTGTTTCACCCTCTAAATTACCACCCACCATCAACACCACGCCAAACTCTCCCAGCGTATGGGTAAAGGTCAGTAAAAAGGCACTCAGCAAACCCGGCCAAGCCAAGGGAAGTTCAACTTTCCATAAGGCTTGCCAAAAATTTAAACCGCAGACTCTGGCAGCATCCCTAACATCCGAATCGATAGCGGCGAAGCTATTCTGCACGGGCTGTATAGCAAAGGGTAAATTTGCGATTAGCGACACCATCAGTAACCCTTCGAAAGTAAACGCCAAAGGACGACCGGTTAACCAAAACCAACCTGAACCTAACAGTGCGTCAGGCGCAATCGCAACCAAAAAGTAGTAACCTAAAACCGTGGGCGGTAATACTAATGGCAGAAAGATAAGACTTTGAATCACCGGACGAAATGGAAGCTGCCTAACCGCCAGCGCTCGTCCAACAAAAACCCCGATGGGAAACAGGAAAAAACTGGTCCAGAAGGCTAACTCCAAAGATACTTTTAAGGCTTGCCAATCCATTACTCTAACGCACCAAATCCATGATGAATGAAAATTTGTTTTGCCTTAGGCGTTTGGATAAATTGATAAAAGTCCTGTGCTATCTGTCCAGCTCCTTTAATTAATGCCGCTCGCTGAACCAGTGGCGGATACTCTGATGTTGGAATCAACCAAGAATCTCCCTGTAAGTCATCACGATTTTTCAATAATGACCATGCCACAATGCCTGTTTCTGCAGAGCCAGACAGGACAAACTGAACCGCTTGACCGACATTGTCACCCTGTACCAAAAAACCACGAACGCGATCTAATTGATCTAGGTGAGATAACCACCCCTCTGCAGCGATGCCAAAGGGGGCATGACGGGGATTAGCAATCGCTATTTTGCTATGTTCTCCTCGCACAGTTAACCAGGCATTCAGTGCATCACGGGCAGTCGTCGCCTCCAAGGGTTGTCGACTATAGAAGGCTAACTGACCTAAGGCGTAATCATAAGGTTTAGCATCAAGCCAACCGGAAGACGCTAAACGATCAACATTGACAACATCGGCAGAAAGGAACAACTCGAAAGGTGCCCCTTGTTGAATTTGGCTCGCAATGACACCGGAAGAACCGAACGTCAGACTCAAATACGCATCAGGAAAGTCTGTTAAGAATGCCTCAGCGATCTCACTGAGTGCTAACTGAAGGCTCGAAGCTGCGGCAATTCTGGTCGTAGCGGAAGCGTGAATACTAATACTGAATAAAAACCCCAGCGTGACCCAGTAAACCCAACTAAACGATCGCTTTATAGCCATTAAAAATGATCCTATGAGTGTCATCAACAGGATTATGACTCATTTAGGTTAGGAAATACTCCCCGCTATTTTAGCTTTTTAAT
>REDB01000147.1 GCA_007693685.1 Oceanospirillales bacterium | reverse complement strand
GGCTAGAAAAGGCTATCGATAGCTTTTCCCTACAGTTTGTATCATGAAAAGCCTTTTCCTTTAGGCTAAAATGATTGTCTGTTTAGATGATTTCAAGAGGCCTGTGTGAAACTATTTGTCGATAATCTTACCCATGTGGATTTTTCCTACCTGCATCCGCAGAGAGGATTAATGGGGGAGTCTTGGGAAGCACAGTTAGTCCTTGAAGGGAAACTTGATGATCAGGGCATGATTTGTGATTTTGGTGTGGTGAAAAAGCGCATCAAAACCTGGTTAGATGCTAATTTAGATCATATGTTGGTCGTCGCTACTGGTATGGCAGATTTAACCTTTGAGCAACAGGCAGGTCAAACTCAGGTGAGTTGGCGTTACCCGAATGGAAAATCCTTCTTTTGTAAAGCACCTGATCAAGCTATTGCGTTGATTCCAATCGCCGAAATCCAGCAGCAAGCGGTTGCTCGTTGGTGTGAAGATCAATTGCTAGCGCTGTTTCCAGAGCAGGTAGAATCGCTAGAGTTGCGCTTTGTTGCCGAGCCAATTGAGGGTGCTTTTTATCATTACAGCCATGGCTTGCAGCAACATAAGGGTAACTGCCAGCGTATTGCGCATGGACATAGATCACGTGTTCAGATACGTATAGATCAAAAGCGTCGACAAGATATAGAGCAATACTGGGCGCAACAATTTGCGGATATCTATTTAGGAACCCGTGATCATTTGGTTCAAGATGAAAAGGACCATTTAACCTTTCGTTATGAAGCACCTCAAGGTCAATTTGAACTGACGTTGCCCAAGCAGTGCTGCTATATGATGGAAACAGAAACGACGGTCGAACAAATCGCACAGCACCTTGCAGATCAAGTGCGTGAAGAGTTTCCAGATTCTCAGGTTGAAGTGCGTGCTTATGAAGGTGTAGGTAAAGGGGCTATTGTCAGCTATCCATAACTATGCGAATTTAACCATTAAAAAAGCCAGTAGATAGAGACTCTATCTACTGGCTTTTTAATTTAAGCAGTTCCGCTAAAGTTTTACTTTAGCGGTTTAACTAATAGTTAGTCGCGTTCTACAGCCAATGCAGTACCCATGCCACCACCGATACACAGAGTAGCAAGACCTTTCTTAGCGTCACGTTTGTTCATTTCATGCAATAAGCTGACGAACACACGGCAGCCGGATGCACCGATAGGGTGACCCAGTGCAATAGCACCACCGTTAACGTTGACAATATCGGTATTCCAGCCCAAGTCCTTGTTAACAGACATAGCCTGTGCAGCAAAGGCTTCGTTAGCTTCAACAAGATCTAGATCAGCAACCGTCCAGCCAGCTTTCTCTAGCGCTTTTTGAGTAGCGCAGATAGGACCGGTGCCCATGATTGCAGGATCTACACCTGCAGATGCGTAAGATTTAATACGAGCCAGAGGCTTCAAGCCTAGCTCGGCAGCTTTCTCTGCAGAGCAGACGATGACAGCAGCAGCGCCATCATTAATGGTAGAGCTGTTACCTGCGGTTACAGTGCCGTCTTTTTTGAAGGCAGGACGCAATTTGGCGAGAGCATCTAAAGTGCAGCCCAAACGTGGTTGCTCGTCAGTATCAAAGACAACTGGATCACCTTTACGCTGTGGGATCACTACAGGGATGATTTCATCTTTGAAACGTCCAGAGGTGACCGCTGCTTCTGCTTTGTTTTGAGAAGCGACCGCGAAGGCATCTTGCTCTTCACGTGTAAATCCATATTTTTCAACAATGTTTTCAGTTGTGATGCCCATGTGGTAATTGTTGAACGCATCCCACAGACCATCGGTAATCATGGTATCGACCATCTTCCAGTCGCCCATGCGCGCACCATTACGGGAATTAGGCAGGATGTGAGGAGACGATGACATGTTCTCTTGACCGCCGGCAATAATCATTTCGGCATCACCACAACGAATTGCCTGAACAGCCATTTGAATCGCTTTAAGTCCAGAACCACAGACTTTGTTGATAGTTAGTGCAGGTACTTCTTTTGGAATGCCTGCATGAATCAATGCTTGGCGAGCAGGGTTTTGACCACAACCAGCCGTGAGTACCTGACCCATGATCACTTCATCGATATTTTCAGGTGCGATGGAGTGCTTTTCTAACAAACCTTTGATGACGGTAGCGCCTAACATGGCTGCTGACTGAGAAGCCAGAGAACCATTAAAAGCACCTACCGCTGTACGTCCTGCAGCAACAATAACAACTTCACGCATAGGAATTCCTCATTGGGTGTTAACTAATTCAGATGAAGGTTGGAGCAAAAAATAACACTGAGTCTGCGTGAAACTCGCGGTAGCTGTCAAGGGCGAAGTTATAGACTATTGTCGGAGGTGATCGGAGGAGACAAGGCTGGATCAAAGATCCAGCTCTTGATTGTCGATTAAGCGTGCTGGGCCCATCCATGCTGCAGCAAGAATAACCAGCTCTGTATCATCAGCTTGTGCAGGAGCTAGATCTGCACGGCGCACGATACGAAAATAGTCGCGCCTAAAGCCAGACGCTTCTAAAGTTACAGTAGCCTCATGTTCAAGTTGGCTATAGTCTTGTCGCCCTGATTTAATCTGATTAGCAGCATCATGTATGGTCTGACGCAAAGCGGGTGCCTGTTGCAGCTCTGATACAGAAAGATAACCGTTACGAGAGCTAAGTGCTAAGCCAGATTCAGCGCGCACGACAGGAACCGAAAGAATCTCTGTGGCGATGCACAGGTCACTGACCATTTTTCTGACAATACGTAGCTGCTGATAATCTTTTTCACCAAATACGGCAATGTCAGGTTGGACGATATTAAAAAGTTTGCAAACGACCGTAGTGACACCAGAAAAGTGACCTGGACGAGCTTCTCCGCAATATAGATCTGATAGCACGGGTACTTCGACTCGTGTCTGGCTATCTCGACCATTAGGATAAACTTCATCTTCATTCGGCGCGAAGAGATAGTGGCAGCCTGCTTCAGTAAGTTTGCGCTGATCTTCTTGAAGTGTGCGGGGATAACTGCTCAGATCTTCGTTCTTACCAAACTGTAATGGGTTAACGAAAATACTGGCAACAACGATATCTGCAGATTGAGCTGCTTTCTCGATGAGCTGAATGTGCCCTGCATGAAGGTTTCCCATGGTGGGCACAAATGCAATAGTTCGACCTGCTTGACGGTGTGGTCTTAGCTCATTTCGCAAACTAGCGATCGTGGCAAGAGTAAGCATCCTGATTAAAAGCCTTCAGATTGATTCGGGAAACTGCCATCTTTAACAGCAGCATGATAAAGACGAAATGCATCTTCAATGCTGCTAGCGCCTTCCATAAAATTTCTGGAAAAGCGTGGACGACGGCCTGGTGTAATTCCAAGCATGTCATGCATGACTAATACTTGAGCGTCGGTATCAGGGCCCGCTCCAATACCGATGACAGGAATATCCACATTTCGGGTTATTTCAGCGGCAAGAATGCTAGGCACACACTCCAGAAGAATCATGCTTGCACCCGCTTGTTCTAGATGGCGTGCATCTTCAATCATTTGTTGAGCGCTGGCGCTATCTTTGCCTTGTACACGGTAACCGCCAAGCTTGTTGACTGCTTGCGGTGTTAGCCCTAAATGGGCACAGACAGGGACGCCTCGATCCGCTAGTAATCGAATGCTTTGATCAAGCCAAGCGCCACCTTCAATCTTGATAATATGTGCACCTGCTTGCATTAGCTTACCGGCACTTTGCATACACTGCTCATCGGTGGCATAGCTCATAAAAGGAAGGTCAGCCATAATCATGGAGCCCTTATTTCCACGCGCAACGGATGCAGTGTGATAAGTCATCTCATCAAGCGTGACTGGCAAGGTGCTGTCATGGCCTTGCAGGACCATGCCTAGCGAATCGCCTACTAAAATCATCTCGACACCAACCGAACTGATGATGTGTGCAAACGTGGCATCATAGGCAGTCAGAACGGAGAACTTTTCTCCTGATTGCTTAAGTTTTGTCAGTGTGTGAAGTGTGATGTTACTCATAGAGGGGTTCCAGACTCATTCTATCTGTAAGTAAGCGCTATATTATAGCGACAACTGAACAAGAGTGCCCATTGGACAATCTGCTAGATATTTTATAATTTCTTGGCCGCCAGGAAGTGTTAGTTCATCATCTAGGTCGGCTAAAGGGCGCAGAACGAAGTTACGTTCTGTAATAAAAGGGTGGGGCACGATTAATCTTTCTGTATTAAGCGTGATCTCTCCATATAAAAGTAGGTCTAAATCAAGCGTTCTAGGTCCCCAGTGTTGCAGACGAACGCGCTGATGAGCATTTTCAATTTGTTGAAGTGCATCAAGAAGCTCAAAAGGTTCAAGTTGCGTCTTAACTTCTGCTACCGCATTGATGTAATCCGGTTGCCCTTCAGGACCAACAGGCTCAGATCGGTATAAGGGCGAATGACCCATCAGAGTTATGTGTGGGTGTTCTGATAGTTCTATCAAGGCGTTTTGAACCTGTCGGATAGGATCATCTAGGTTGCTACCCAAGCCAATGAAGCAGCGAACGCCTGATAGAGAAGATTTTGTTAGCTCAGTCATGGTTTCTCGTAATAGGTTTGCGACGTTTACGTCGACGTTTTTGCGGTGCTTCATCCGTGACTGAGTTGCGTTGCATGCCTTGACGTTGGCTGTCGTTGGCTTGCTGATAATCTGTCCACCATTTGCCTAAACCTTTTAAATCTTCACCAGAAGACTCTCTTAGCAATACTAAGTCATATGCAGCTCTGAAACGAGGGTGTGCTATCAGTTGTTCGGCTCGTTTGCCATGATAGCGTGGAAGGCGTAATTGTAACTCCCAGATTTCTCTCATCGGTGCAGAAAATCGTCTAGGAATGGCAGTTGCCTTGACCTGAGCGGATAAAATTTGGTTGGCAGCTTCATGTAAAGCTTGCAGTGGAGGCATATCTTCATCATCAAGCAGTTGAAGGTAGCGCTCATATAAGGGATACCAAAGCAGTGCTGCGAACATAAATGCAGGAGTAACACTCTTGCCTTGCTCTAAACGTCGATCGGTGTTTTTTAATACATGCTGCACGAGGGTGGCTGTTGGCCATTCTGAGTCCTCTAATTGAGCATGTGTTAATGGGAAAAGGTAACGAAACAGGTCGAAACGTTGCATTTGACGAAATGCTGCAGCTCCGTATCCACTTTGCAATAGTTTGAGCGACTCATCAAATAAGCGAGCAGGCGCGATACGAGCAAGTAAGGAAGAAAGTTGATGAATCGGCTTGGCTGTCTCAGATTCGATTTCAAAACCCAGTTTGGCAGCGAAACGAGCTGCACGCAGCATGCGGACAGGGTCTTCTCGATAGCGCTGTTCAGGATCGCCAATCATGCGAATTATTTTTTTCTGCAGATCGGGATAGCCGTTGGCAAAGTCATAAATACTGTAATCTTTTGCACAGTAGTAAAGTGCATTGACAGTGAAGTCTCGGCGAAGAGCATCTTCTTCGATGGTGCCGTAAACATTGTCGCGCAAAATTAGCCCGCTAGCAGCCTGTCTACCTTGCTCGCCATCATCGTTATCTTCACTGTCATGGCCTGCACGAAAGGTGGCGACTTCGATCAACTCTCGTCCAAATCGCACATGAAGTAATTTGAAACGTCTACCGATTAAGCGTCCACGATGGAAAAGCTCGACCGCCTCTTCTGGATGAGCGGAAGTGGCAACATCAAAGTCCTTAGGCTTTTCACCCAGTAATAGATCGCGTATGCACCCGCCTACTAAAAAACTGTCATAACCTGCATCATGTAAGCGATATACCACTTTCATGGCGTTGTCATCTAGGCGTTGGCGAGGAACTTTATGCTCACTTTCAGGAATGATGCGCTTCTGTCCCAGCGGAAGATATTCTGCAGTCAGTGTTTCTGATGTTGTTGCAGTGTTTGTTTGCTTCTCTGTGCTAGATGTCACGCTAGTAGCAGTTGCGCTGTGTCGACCGACTCTTATCTTGTAAATAAGTACAGCACAAACAATTAGCAGCAGTATGATAAGTAACTCTTGCATCGAGTGTTTTTCTTCCTAAATGGTAGCATCAAAAAATTGTGTGAATGATACCAGTTAAGTGGCAATGGGTGTTAGTTTCAGTATTAATAGCTAGGCTCATTAACAAAGACTTGAACACATAATATGAGAAGAAGTTGAGTAAAAAAGGAATGTTTATGAAAGTAAAAGTGAGTGGGTGCTGAAAACGGAGTGCAACAAAGCTTGTTGTTGTTTGAGCACTGTCCTGAGTGTTGTTGTCACTCCGCTATCAGCGAAGCCTTGTTGTTATTTTTATTCAAGGCACTTTGTTAGGTTTTCTCTCGACATTGTTATTTTTATTGGCGTCGATATGAAATTATTTTTATTTTTCTTGCTCATATTAGAGCATATCTCGTGCCAACTTTTTAAGCTATTGTTTTTAAATGCTTGTATGATTTGAGTGTGCCATCTTTATACCAGTGAGTAGAAAATCTGTTACCTATTTGCCCATTAAGTGTTACCGGGTTGTGTAGATAGGTAACACTTTTTCTCAGTAGATTGTTTGTGTTACTGATCAAGGGTAACACTTTTGCTTTTTCTGGGTATGCCTAATTTTTGGCGCTTTTCCCACAGGCATTTTCTACTGACGCCTAAGCTCTTCGCTAGATCAGTTTCGTTCATTTTGTGTTGGTTTTCTAATACAAACTTCACGAAGTAATCATCTAAACTATGTTCAGATTTTATAGGCTCTTCTATAGTGTTCGCAGTTACAGAGGTATAGGTTGTTGGTGGTTTTTCCGATAAGTCTAGGCCTAAAAGTTCAGGTGTGATTTGTTCTGTATCAGCAAGGATAACAGCACGTTCGATGGCGTTTTGAAGCTCACGAACATTTCCTGGCCAATCATGATGGCGCATGGTCTCATAAGCTGCATCACTAAATGTGATTTCAACATGATGTTTCTGACACTGTTCAGATAAAAACACCTCCGCCAACTCAAGAATATCACTGCCACGCTCACGTAAAGGAGGTGTGCGCAATTCCATCACATAGAGTCGGTAATATAAGTCTTCACGAAACTTGCCTTGCTGAGCTAGAGTTTTAAGATCTCGGTGGGTTGCTGCAATCAGTCGTACATTAACTTGTTTGGAGTGCACGGATCCAACTTTACGAATCTCACCTTCTTGTAAAAATCGAAGTAAACGTGCTTGAGCTTCAAGTGGTAATTCTCCGATTTCATCAAGAAATAAGGTACCCCCATCGGCTGCTTCAATAAGGCCATTGCGGGTCGTGTCAGCGCCAGTAAAGGCTCCTTTTTCATGGCCAAAAAGTTCCGATTCAATCAGTGTTTCAGGTATAGCTGCACAGTTCACGCAAATCATGGGTGCATGTGAGCGATGACTGAGCTGGTGAATACTTTTCGCTACGAGTTCTTTACCTGTTCCAGATTCACCAAGAATCAATACGGTTGCTTCTGTTTGAGCTACTTTATGAATGCGTTTATTTAATTCTTGGATAGCGGGGCATGAACCGTTTAGAAGTGTCGTTCCGGAGACTTCTTCAGCCTTGCTAGTCGTCGGTTCGGAAATGGTTGGTTGAATTAGTTTACTGATGACGTTAAGCATTTCATCATGGTCAAATGGCTTGGCAATATAGTCTGCTGCACCAAGCTTAATGGCATCGATCGCAGAGCGCATGCTGGCATAGCTCGTCATGATGAGCACGGGTGTACTGCGGGCATGTGGGATCAGCTCAGTTCCTTCTCCACCGGGCAGACGAAGATCGCTAATCACCAGTTGATACTGGTTTTGTTGCAAAAAAGGGATAGCTGCTGTGACAGAATCGACATCATCTATCTCATAATCATGCTTGATTAAAAGACGTTTTAAGGCATTTCGGATGACTTTTTCATCCTCTACGATCAGAATTCGGCTCATGTTGGGACCTGTTACTCTAACCCCGCAACTGACAGAGAATCCTGTTCCGTCCAGGCGGGAAGCTGAATAATTACCTGAGTGCCTTTGTTCTGTTTTTTGTCGGCAGGACTAATAAATTCAATATTACCACAATGTTCTGTAATAATATTGTATACCAACGCCAAACCTAACCCAGTGCCTTTGCCTGGCTCTTTAGTGGTAAAGAATGGCTCAAAGATGCGCTCTTGCAGTTCTGCGCTAATACCTGTTCCTTGATCGATGATCTCAATTTCAATCCAGTTTTCAACTGAGTAGGCTTTAATGCAGATGATTGAGTCTTCTGGCGATGCATCACTGGCGTTATTTAAAAGATTCACCAGCATTTGCAGGAGTTGTTGATAGTCACCTGAAGAATACAGCTTTGGTTCAATATCCATCTGTATCTTTACTTTTCGGCGTGTCTCATCAAAGCGCATTAAGTCTACGGCCTCCTCAATGCAACTATTAAGTGAGACGGACTTGGAATGGTCAAGATTTTCCGTTTGGCCTGTATGTGCAAAGCGAATTAGCGATTGCACAATTCGGCTAATTCGTTGCGTTTGTTCAACGATTGCTTCGCCTGTTTCAAGAACTTCAGGTTGGTCAGTTTCCAGTTTCAGGTTTTGTGCAAGGCAAGCTATTCCGGTAACGGGATTACCAATCTCATGAGCTACCCCTGCAGCAAAGCGACCAATGGAAGTAAGTCTTTCGCTATGCGCTAATCGATTAGCTAAAAGTTTATGTTCGGTTTCATCTTCAATAAGGATGACACAGCCCTGTAGACCTTCATCAATATCTGTTTTGTGCAAGCTAAACCATGTTTGTTGTTCCCCATTATTTAGCATAATGGCGGGTTGATAAGTTGCTTGCTGTTGGCAAAAGTTGCTTAAAAGATCTGACCAAGGTATCGGAAGTTCTTCAGGTTTTAGGCCAAGCACTGCATCGGGTGCAATGCCGGTGTAATCGACCATCGCTTGATTCCAAAACAGAATGTGTTGGCGCTCGTTTAGAGTGCAAACTCCAATAGGTAGATGCTGCAAGGTGGAGCGATGGTAGCGACGAATTTTATCGAGTTCTGCGGCAAGTCCTGATAAGCGTTCGCTATAACTTTCGAGCTGCTCTTCCAGTAGATGTATTTCTCGTCCTCTGAAAGCATTGTTGCCGGAAAGGCTTTGTGGTCTGAGAAGGGCGGTTGCTTCTGCCGGTCCTAAAATACCCGAAAGGTTATTTTCCAAAATGTTACGAAGACGCAATAAATCGAGTGGACGAAGTTTATTGGTGGGCGGAAGGTTGAGTGATTCTAGTGCGCGTTCGACTTCTCTATGTGCCGAGGTTGTACCAAGACGAGCACCTAAACGAAGTTGAAGATCCTCTAATGTGTCATTTTCGAAGGTAAAGCTGGATTGTGGCCTTGGTAGGGCGTTGAGTACACACGCAACCGCCATCTCTTCTTCTTCAGCCGAAGGTTTAAATAGCCAAGATATGACCATCAGTAGGAAAGAGTTAATCAGAATTGAGGCGATTGCCCAGCCATACCATTGATCAAGTATGTTCAAAGAAGATGAGCTTGTAGAGGTGTTGAGAGCAGGTAACACAATTCCCAAAAGCCAGATAGTGATGCCAGCGCATAATCCTGCAAGAAAACCGATACGGCTAGCTTTTTGCCAGTAGAGTGTGGCCAAAAGTCCCGGAAGGAACTGTAAGAAACCGATAAATGTAATTAATCCGAGCTGGGCTAAAGGGAATCGATTGCCGACAAAAAGGTAAACCAGATAACTACCCGCCATCACTAGTAGTATCAAGCTTCTTCGCATCCATAGTAGCCAGCTATAGAAACGTTCTGTATCGGGTAGTTTGATGACGGGAAGCAGTAAATGGTTTTGTACCATTGAAGCAAGGGCAACATTAGCAACAATGATGACGCCACTGGATGCTGAAAGTCCTCCCAAGTATGCAGCGATGACAAACCAGTCTTGTTCCAGTGCCTGCCCTAAGCGAATTAATAAAAAGTCTTTGGGTGTATCCACCTGCAAAATCACGGAGCCCCAAAGCAAAAGCGGAATACAAATTGCCATTAGAAAAAGCATTAGCGGCATAAACCAGCTAGCCATTCTTAAGCTGCTTTCTGAGGCGTTTTCACTAAAAAGTAAGTGAAACATATGTGGGGTAATGAATGCAGCAGCGAAAAATGCCAAGAGTAAAATTTGCCAGTTATTTCCTGAAGGATAGGTTTGTAATCGTTGCAGTTGCTCAGGATTGTGTTCTAGCCATTCTAGTAATCCTAAGGGGCCGCTAAATAAGCTAAACAAAATCACTGCAGCCATGGCTAAGAGTGCAAGTATTTTTACAACGGATTCCAAGGCAATAGCGACCATTAAGCCATCATGTCGACTGCGGATAGATAGCTGTCTTGCACCAAATAGCATGGAAAACATTGACATGATTAAGCAGAAAACTAAAGCAACATGCTGTCCAGAAACGCGTGAATCGAAATGACTGAGGCTATCAGAGAATGCCTGAATTTGAAGCGCAATGAGTGGCATGCTGATCACTAATACCAAGAGCGTGATAAAGCTACCTACTCGTGCGCTGCGATAGCGAAAAGCAAAAAGGTCAGCAAGAGAACTGAGCTGATGGCTACGGGCAATTCTGAGTAGAGGCATCAGAATAATCGGTGCAAGCATAAACGTGACAGTTGCGCCTAGATAAGAAGCTAAAAACGTAAAGCCAGCATCCGACGCAATGCTAAAAGCGCCGTAAAAGGTCCATGCACTTGCATAAACAGCCAAAGAAAGAACGTGCGTTAGCGGATGGCGGACAAGCTTGTTGGGTAGTGCGCCTCTTTCTGTTAGATAGGCTGTTACAAAAAGAAGCATCAGATAACCAATGCCAATGAGAAGCAGTGCAGACAGATCAAGTGTCATGAATTTTTCCCTGACAGATTAAGCAGCGCTGCAATAAAGATAACCATTGCCCAGAGAAAAAAAGGTAACCAAACAGGACCTGCAAATAAACCTGCATGTATCAGCGGTGGTGCAAGGGTAATGCAGAATAAAACCAGTAGTAAAAGGATTCGATGTTGGTGCATCTTAGGATCCCGTTTGAGTGGCTGTATGAATCATTATAGGGTCAATAGGAATCTGTTCCACTCGCCAGTGCTGACTTGCCCAGTTTAGCAGGGTTTCGGATGATAAACTGAGCGGCTCTGGTGGTAAATTTTGCCCTAAAAATGTAAGTGCAGATACTAAGGTCGGTATGACTGGCAGATGTTCAATAGACGGCGCTAAATTCTGTTTGCTCAGTTTTTGCCCTTGAGTTGTTATTGCCAGAGGGATATGAGCGTATTGAGGAGTAGTAAAACCTAAGTGCTTTTGTAATTCCAGTTGAGCAAAGGTCTCTTGCAATAGATCGACTCCACGAACGATGTGACTTATTCCCTGTGCTTCGTCATCCGCAACTACTGCTAGTTGATAGGCAAATAGCTGATCACGTCTGAATACAATAAAGTCACCATTCGTGTCTGGATTACTCTTTTTGATTCCCTGTATTCGATCAGTAAAACAATGCTTTTCACTAAGAAAGCGAGCACGAATCGCATGAGGCTCATGCTGTTTTGGAGGGTGACTCACACAGTAACGATCATAGCGATCAATGGCATGGCGCTGTTTAAGTGCTGATCGGGAGCAGTTACATGGATAGACTAGATCTTTGTGCTTTAGCTGACCGAGGATTGAATGGTAATAGTCATATCGATCAATCTGATACAAAACTTCACCCTGCCAATGCAAGCCAAAGGTTTCTAGCGTTCGTAAAATCGAATCAGCAGCACCGGGTACTTCTCTGGGTGGGTCCAGGTTTTCTATACGAACAAGCCAGCGCCCCTGCTGATGTTTCGCGTCCAGATAGCTGGCTAACGCAGCCAGCAGTGATCCGAAATGCAGGGGGCCAGTTGGCGAAGGTGCAAAACGGCCCGTATAAGTCAACGCGTCAGTGCCAAATTAACCGCCGAGCTGTTTTTCCTTAATTTCCGCTAAGGTTTTGCAATCAATGCAAAGTGTGGCTGTTGGTCTGGCCTCAAGGCGACGAATACCTATTTCAACACCACAGGCCTCACAGTAGCCATAATCATCATCATCGATGCGATCGAGTGCTTCATCAATTTTTCTAATTAACTTTCGCTCACGATCACGTGTGCGAAGTTCAAGGCTGAACTCTTCTTCTTGGCTTGCACGATCAGTAGGATCGGCAAAGTTAGTCGCTTCTTCTTTAAGATGCGTGATGGTGCTATCAACCTCTTCCATCAACTCCTGTTTCCAGGCTAGCAGGATCTCGCGGAAATGTTCTTTCTGCGCACCATTCATGTACTCTTCGCCATCACTTGTTTGATAAGGTGCTGGATGAGTAATCTGAGCTTCGTTGTTCGCTGGCATGACGTAGCCTCACATCAGACTAAGGGTGAAAACTCCGGTGAACCAGATCTGGTTTTAACGCCTAAAGATCTTAATTTTCACTTTTCGGAGATTTTAAAAGGCGCTGAAATTACCAGATGATGACTCAATACACCAGTCTTTGACATCAGATTCTTTATTGAATTCCATTCATAAGACGCCTAGATACCTCTAACTATTGTATAATTATGTGATTTTTCAAGTGGTAAAGTAGGAAGACTAAGATGTTCAAAAAAAGCTCTCGGCGTGCTGCAACCATTGAATCTTTCAAAGTGATGGATTTGTTAAAGCGAGCGCGTGCGTTGGAGGCACAGGGAATGGATGTGGTGCATCTTGAAGTGGGAGAGCCAGATTTTAAAACTGCTAAACCTATTGCAGATGCAGCTATTTTGGCGATTAAGTCAGGGTATACTCAATATACACCAGCAGCAGGGATACCTGAACTTCGACAAAAAATAGCGGCTTTTTATTTTCAACGCTACGGTGTCAGTATTTCTCCAGAGCAGGTATTGGTAACTCCAGGAGCATCTGGAGCTTTGCTATTGGCCTTTGCTTTGCTAGTGGATGCTGGTCAACGTGTGATGATGAGTGACCCAAGTTACCCTTGTAATCGCCAGTTTTTACATTTTCTTGAAGCGTCAGCGCAATTGGTACCGACAGGTCCAGAGCAAAACTTTCAACTTACCCAATCGTTAATTGCTCAGCATTGGCAAGACGATACTGTCGGTGTTTTATTGGCATCACCGTCTAATCCTACAGGTACTTTAGTTCACCCAACTGAAATGCAAGGGATAGCTCAACAGGTCAAGCAGCTGGGTGGCCAGTTGATTGTAGATGAGCTTTATCATGGTTTAACTTATGGAATGGATGCTATGACCGCATTGCAGATAGATGCAGATGCCTTTGTGATTAACAGTTTCTCGAAATACTTTGGTATGACTGGCTGGCGCTTAGGTTGGTTAGTTGCGCCAGAAAATGCAGTCAAAGAGATGGAGAAGATGGCGCAGAATCTCTTTATATCTCCGTCAACTATTGCTCAGTATGCAGCGTTGGCTGCTTTTGAACCAGAATCGATTCAGATTTTTGAACAGAGACGTGCGGAGTTTAAAGTTCGTCGTGACTATCTAGTGAAGGGTTTGCTCGAGCTGGGGTTTGTTATTCCTGCTCAGCCGGAAGGCGCATTTTATGTTTACGCTGATGCTTCCCGATTTACCCATGATAGCTTTGCCTTTTGCTGGTCATTACTAGAAGAAGATCATATAGCCATAACACCGGGTGCTGATTTTGGTCATGTAAATGCTTCTCGTTATGTAAGGTTTTCTTATACCACCAGTTTAGAGCAGATAGAAAAAGCCTTATCTCGAATGGCAAAGCGACTTATTCAGTAAGAAAAAGTTTGCCTTCTTCAATACGATAGGAAAGGGCTTTAAGCATTTCACCAGGGCAGGGGCCTGCGATACATTCGCCATCTTCTATACGGAACAATGCGCCATGCATGGCGCATTGAATGAACTGTCGTTCATAATCAAGAAATTGATTCGGTTGCCATTCAAGGCGAATGCCACGATGCGGGCAGCGATTTTCATAAACAAAAAAGCTATCCTGTTTGCGTAGCAGAACGATAGATATGGACTCTAAATCGATCCCATAAGCTTCACCTTCATCAAACTCGTCGATGCGGCCCAAGAAAATCATGCTGTTTCCCATCCTGGTTTTATGATGTCAGCAAGTTTTGCGCTCTGAGTTGAGCTAAAAGTTGTTCTATCGCTTCATCGTTTTCGGTATCGACTGGAAGTGTGATCATCTGCTCTTCGGGTGTTAATGGCTGCCCACTCGTGAGCTGTTGATGCATAACAGATATATCGGCATCTGAAGGATCTTTTCCTTCTTCAATTCGTCTAGCAAGTCGAGCCTCAATAAGATGCAGCTTGCAACTGCAACTGATAATTCTGACGGGTACATCCAGACTTGCCGCCATTTCGATGTAGTTGCTGCGAGTACGTTTACGTATCAATGTCGCATCTACCACCACAGTGTGACCAGCTTTTAGTAGTCTTTTTGCAAGATCTAAGGTGTGATGAAAAGTGCGCATGTTCATTTCTGCGCCATACAGATCTAGACTTTCACCTTTGCGACTCATCTCTTTATGAATGCGTTTGCGCTCACAATCGGAACGTATACGAATGCCGCCAATCGCTTCCACTAATTGACCGCTTAGATAGCTTTTACCGCTGCCTGAGACGCCATGCATCAAATACAGAACCGGTTTGTTCTCTTGGCAATAGCTATCCGTTAGCTCAAGGTAGTGATAAAAACTATCCCAGTCTGGCTGTTCGCCGATAAGGGCTACCTTTGCTCGTACCATGGAACGATAAGCTTTATAAAGGTTGATCAGAGGAACGCCTTTATAATCACCTGTTAATTCCAAATAATAGTTTAAACAGCGATTTGCCCAACGTGGCTGACCATTGGCTTCTAGGTCCATTAGTAAGAATGCAAGGTCAGAAAGCGTATCTATCCAGCGGAACTGAAGATTGAATTCTATGCAGTCAAATAAACGCAGCTCTTGCTTGAACAAAGTGATGTTGCCAAGGTGTAAATCACCATGACATTCGCGAATGTAACCTAGTTTTTTTCGATTGCGGAGATTTCTCTCTTTTTCTCTAAAACTGGCAGCTGTTAAGTTTAACAGTTTATGAAGTTTAGAAGAGTCTTCTAATTTTTCGACTCGTTCAGCGCAGGTTCGGTAATTATCTGCTATAAACTCCCACAGAGTTTCAGGTTCTCCCCAAGGACTGTCTTGTGCAACAATAGGAATTCGCTGGTGGAATTCTGCGATCTGCTCAGCTAGCATGTCGATCCAGTCAGCTTCGAATAATTGCCTGGCAAGCTGTCGGTCGAGTCGCTGCTCTGGGTCAAATTGAGCCATGCGAACCGCGTATTCAAAGGGTTCAGATGCATCTCCTAATCTTGGAGAGTCCTCTGTTCCACTGACGGGTACAACGTCAATATAAATGTCAGGTGCTAAGCGTTGGTTTAAGCGAAGTTCTTCCTCGCAAAAAGTGCGCCGCTGTTCGAGGGTGCTGAAGTCTAAGAAACCAAAATTTACGGGTTTTTTGAATTTATAGGCGTAATCGCCTGTCAAAACAACCCAGGAAATGGGAGTTTCTATCACTTCAATCGTCTGACAAGGATGTGGAAAGTACTCTGAGTCCCTTAGAGTGCTGATCAGTTTATAAAACATTACAATTCTGCTGTTGCACTAAGTTATCAGGGATTATACTTGCCCGATGCAAAAAAAGAGAGTCAAAAAAGTTCAGTCGTCCGGTCGTAAAGCAAAAAAACGCCGTTCAATACTAGGATATTTATTTAGCTTGCTATTAAAGTTGAGTATCTTGGGTGTTGTATTTTGTGCTGTGTTGTTGGTTTATGTCGATGGACAAGTCCGGGAAAAGTTCGAAGGCAAGCGCTGGGAGTTGCCTGCGAAGGTATACGCACGCCCATTAGAAATCTTTGTCGGACAATCTTTATCACAAGATCACTTACGCAAAGAACTCAATCAGCTGGGGTATCGAGTAGTCAGCTCTGCAAATGGTCCAGGAACTGCAGAGTTTGCTAGCAGTCGCGTTCGGGTGTTCACTCGAGGATTTGTTTTTCCAGATGAAATCGAACCATCACGAAAGTTATTAATCGATTTTTCTCAGGGGCAGATTCAACGCATTGTCGACGAAACTTCCCAGCAGCCAGTTGCCTTAGTGCGTCTTGAGCCATCACTCATTGGCGGTATCTATCCTAGATCCAACGAAGATAGACACTTGATACGTTTGCAAGACTCTCCTCCATTTCTTCAAGAAGCTTTGTTGGTCGTAGAAGACAGAGAGTTCTATGATCACTTTGGTATTTCACCCAAAGGCATGATACGTGCCGCTGTAGTGAATGCACGCGCAGGACGTTTTGTACAAGGCGGAAGTACTCTAACCCAACAGCTTATTAAGAATTTTTACCTAACCTCTGATAGAACCCTATCAAGAAAATTATTGGAACTTCCCATGGCTTTAGCGATGGACTTCCGATATGAAAAAGATGAGATTCTTGAGGCTTATTTAAATGAGGTTTATCTAGGTCAGTCAGGTGTGCGCGCTATTCATGGATTTGGCCTGGCCAGTCAATTTTATTTTGGTCGTCCTATCTCCGAGCTAGAGTTGCATCAAGTAGCTTTATTGGTCGCTTTAGTTAAAGGACCTTCTTTTTATGATCCGCGTCGAAATCCTGAGCGAGCTAAAGCGCGGCGAGATCTAGTCATTAACTTGCTGGCTGATCACAATTATATCTCTGTCGAAGAAAGAAACCTTGCCATTGCTGAGCCTTTAGGTGTGCGTGAAAGTCGTCGAATGCAATCGGGTAACTTCCCGGCTTACATGGATTTGGTTAAGCGGCAGTTGCTAAAAGAGTATCGTGATGAAGACTTAAGTACCGAAGGTTTGCTGATTTTCACGGCATTAGACCCTGTTTCTCAGATGCATGCAGATGCTGCAATGTCTGAAATGCTTGCAGATCTGCAAAAACGACATGGTGAAAGAGCAGGTGAGCTTGAAGGTGCGATGGTGGTAACTGATCCGCGTACGGGTGAGGTGTTAGCCATGGTCGGTGGAAAGGATACGCGATTTGAAGGATTTAATCGTGCTCTGGATGCTAGACGTGCTGTAGGTTCTCTTATTAAACCTGCTATTTACTTAGCAGCTATTGAGCAGGGCTATACCTTAGCAAGTGTGCTGAGCGATACTCCAGTTGAGTTGCGTTTGCCTAATGGGGATATCTGGTCACCACAAAACTTTGACAGACAAAGCCATGGTGATGTGCTGTTAATTACCGCACTGGCAAGATCATTTAATCAGTCTGCAGTGAATTTAGGCTTAGAAATTGGTTTGTCCAGAGTGATTGATGTTCTAAAACGTTTAGGTGTTGAGCGTAACATTCAAGCATTACCCTCGTTGATGCTAGGTGCACAGGAGATGACACCATTAGAAATGGCAGAGGTCTATCAAACTTTTGCGGCCGATGGTTTCCGTATGCCACTGCGTTCTATTCGAATGGTTACGACAGCGGATGGTCAGGAGTTATCGCGTTATCCATTCCAGTTACGCCAACAGGTTGCAGCAGAGCCTACCTACTTAATTCGTTATGCGATGCAAGAGGTTGGGAAAACAGGGACAGCAAGAAGTGCTTATCAAAAGTTGCCAGCAGATCTAAACTTCGCGGGTAAAACTGGCACTAGTAATGATCAGCGCGACAGCTGGTTTGCTGGGTTTACGGGAAGTCGTTTAGCGGTTGTTTGGGTTGGTCGAGACGATAACAGACCTTTGCCTTTTACCTCTACGGGTGGAGCGCTTCCGATTTGGACTGAGTTTATGCATCAGGAAAGATCAGAGCCTTTAGTATCTAGGCGACCTGCAAATATTTCCTTACAGTGGATTGATGAGTCATCAGGGCGTTTATCTGATCCTATTTGTGAAGGTTCACGGCAGTTGCCATTTATTCAAGGAACTGAACCGCGTGCCAGTGTAGACTGTGGGCAATTTGTTCCAGCCCTTCAACCTACGCCATCAGAGAGTGACGAGGGCGGTTGGTTTAGAAATATATTTCGTTAAGGAGTGTTAAATGGATACCGGAAAATTAATGGTTGTTATCGCCGGTGGTCTGTTGCTGACAGGGTGTGCGACGTCTAACCCGTTTAGTAACATTCCAGTCGAAGACCGCTCAACGGTTAGATCTGGTCAGCCATCACAGCCAGTTCAAGTGCCTGAAGCTCCCTCTGGTGTTATTGTAACGCCGATGGATCCCGGTTTGGGCGTTCGTCCACTTGAAGCTGAACCGATTTTCAGAGAGCAGCGAGCGGTGTTGCCTCCTGCTGATGAAGTTTGGCAACCGTCTTCACCGCCAGCAGATGAAGCATGGAGACCTGCGATGCCGCCAGCCGATGAGGTGTGGCAGCCATCTTCTCCAACAACGCAGTCCCCAGCAAGTCAGCCAGGGTCAGTCGATAATGCAGCTGTTGTGGCTTTACTAGATACAGCTAGGCAAGAGACTTCCCAAGGTGATTTGCGAGCAGCGCAAACACGTCTTGAGCGTGCTCAGCGCATTGCGCCGAGAGAGCCAGAGGTTTATTTTCAGTTAGCAGATGTTAAACGTCAGTTAGGTCAGTTCATGGATGCAGAACAGGTGGCTTTGCGGGGTGTTGATGTAGCTTCTGGGCAATCGGCTCAGTTACGAAGGCTTTGGGCGCTGGTAAGCCAAATCCGCTCAGAAGCAGGAGATCTTGCTGGAGCAAATGACGCTCGCGAAGAAGCGTCACGTCACTAAAACCTTTTGGTTACTGTCGAGAAACAGGGGGCGATCCCCTTGTTTCTTGCACGCGAAAATGCAGACTGGTCATCAGTAATGGAATGCTAAGAGCCAGAGTCAGCATAAAGAGTGCGGTGTTGCCCTCATCCATCAATAGCGGAATAGGGCTAAATACTAAACTGCCAATGGCAGTCATAACGGTTCCAGCTAAGAGCAACAATCGTGTCATATTAGATTGATTGGCGATACTGCTAAGCAGTAGAGCAGCTATCACTAATAACGATAGAGTGTAGCTGTAGCTGGCCCCAAAATCGGTACGTCGAGTTAGTTCAAAAAATGCTATCAGTCCTAGTAGCCAGCGTCCCCATCCTGCCATTGACCAATGCCACCCCTTGCTCATAGCAATAAAAATCGTTGCTATAAAGGGTAGGGAAACATAAAGAGTCAAATTCTCAGTCATTTGCAGTAGCGTACTGGTATGGCTATTTGGGTCTCTTAGAAAGAGATGACTTAGCGCATAGCCGCTAATGAAAAGACTGCTCAGGGCAAACACGCGAATCCGAAAGTGATGTTCTTCCGGCGCTTGTTTGTTGTGATGCAGTAGCCATACCGCAGAGGTTAGGCTACTGATTAATAAAATGACGCTAGCAATGACTTCTTGCATGGTTTGACACTCAGCTCAATTTGGCGAAAACTTTATCAGCAGCAGCTAATGTGGCATCTAGATCTGCTTCTGTATGAGCATTCGAGATAAAGCCAGCTTCAAAGGCTGAAGGTGCAAGATACACACCTTCCGCCAACATTCCGTGGAAGAAGCGACCAAATTTGGCAGTATCACAAGCTGTAGCATCAGCGAAACCTTTAATTTCCGTTGCTTCAGTGAAGAAAAGTCCGAACATTCCGCCGACACAAGTGGTGGTAAAAGGAATGTGATGTTTATCAGCGAGTGCTTGCATCCCTTCAGTTAAATATTCTGACTTGGCAGACAATTGCTCATGAATACCTGGCTCACACAAAGCATTTAGCATCGCCAAACCTGCTGCCATAGCTAAAGGATTGCCTGACAAAGTTCCTGCTTGGTATACAGGGCCTAGTGGGGCTATGTGGGACATAATCTCTTTTTTTCCACCAAAAGCTCCGACGGGTAAGCCACCGCCGATGACTTTGCCAAGGGTAGTCAAATCGGGTGTTACACCGTAATGAGCCTGAGCACCACCTAAAGCAACACGGAAACCTGTCATGACCTCGTCGAAAATCAATACGCTGCTATATTGGTCGCACACTTCTCGCAAGCCTTCAAGGAAACCGGGTGCTGGTGGAATACAGTTCATATTGCCAGCTACAGGTTCAACAATAATACAGGCTACCTGATCACCAACTTCTGCAAAGGCTTGCTTAACCGATTCAATATCATTGAAGGTCAGTGTGATGGTATGAGTCGCTAAAGACTCTGGTACCCCTGGAGAATTAGGCTCGCCCAACGTCAGCGCTCCTGATCCCGCTTTTACAAGCAGAGAATCAGAGTGACCATGATAGCAGCCTTCAAATTTCACAATTTTATCTCTGCCAGTGAATCCGCGTGCTAAACGTATGGCGCTCATGGTGGCTTCTGTACCTGAACTTACCATGCGCACCATTTCCATCGACGGAACGAGCTCACAGACTTTATCTGCCATGGTGGTTTCGATAGCAGTAGGCGCACCGAATCCTAAGCCGTTATCTAGGGTTTTTCTTACGGCTTCAATGACAGGCGGGAAAGCATGGCCAAGAATCATAGGACCCCATGAGCCTATGTAATCAATATAGCGACGGTCGTCCTCATCAAAAATATATGCACCCTTGCCGCTTTTAAAAAAAACGGGTGTGCCACCGACACCTTTAAACGCCCTAACGGGTGAGTTAACGCCACCTGGGATGTGAATTTGGGCTGCTTGAAAAAGAGTCTCTGATCTGGACATGTCACCTATCCTTTTATGGAATAAAAACAAAATGGCAGTAAATGCTGCATTGGTCTTGAGTATACGTGAAATCTCATTGCGCTTTAATCAGTTCGAGGCTTTGAATTTGAAATCTATCATCAGCAGTGATAGTTATACGTAAAGAGAGTGCTATCATAGCACTTTAAATAATCTGACACTGGAGCCGCATTTGCCGGCTTGACAGTCTTGTATAGGTGGAGGTTAGGGTGATTAAAGTAGGTATCGTAGGTGGAACGGGTTACACCGGGGTTGAGCTATTAAGAATCCTGTCGGCTCACCCCTCAGTCAGCGTTAAGGCGATTACCTCTCGATCAGAAGATGGTATGCCGGTCGCAGATATGTATCCCAGTCTTCGTGGGCACTTAGATTTGGCCTTCAGTGTTCCAGATATAGATACTTTGGCACAGTGCGATGTGGTGTTTTTTGCAACGCCTCATGGTGTTGCCATGAATATGACACCAGAGCTGCTGGCGCGTGGTGTAAAGGTTATAGATCTAGGTGCTGACTTCCGTATTAAAGATGTGCCACTTTGGGAGAAATGGTACAACCATACTCACACTTGTCCTGACTTAGTGGAAAAAGCGGTCTATGGATTGCCTGAAGTGAATCGCGAAGCGATAAAGGGCGCTGAATTGATTGGTTGTGCCGGTTGTTATCCAACGGCTGCTCAATTAGGTTATTTACCACTGCTTGAAAATAATCTAGTGGATACACGTCGGTTGATTGCTGACTGCAAATCTGGTGTAAGTGGAGCAGGTCGTGGTGCTAGCGTGGGAACGCTTTTGTGTGAAGCTAGTGAAAGTGTCAAAGCCTATGGTGTTGCAGGACATCGCCACCTACCTGAAATACGTCAAGGGCTAACTGCTATGGCAGGTCGCCCAGTAGGATTAACCTTCGTGCCACACTTAATGCCAATGATTCGTGGTATCCACACGACACTTTACTCTGTTTTAAGAGAACCGGTTGATCCAGGTCTTCAGCAACTTTTTGAAGAACGTTTTGCCAATGAGCCTTTTGTGGATGTTATGCCAGCGGGAAGTTGCCCAGAAACGCGCAGTGTAAAAGGGTCTAATTTCTGTCGCATCAGCGTTCATCGTCCACAGGATGATGACACCGTTATTGTGTTATCAGTGATTGATAACCTCGTAAAAGGTGCAGCAGGTCAGGCGATTCAAATAATGAATATCATGTTTGAACGTCCAGAAACAGAAGGTTTGCAGCAAGTGGCATTAATGCCTTAATCGGCAAAAAAGCTGAGAGTTGATCGATGGTAAATAGTTGACCAATTTAGTTGGTTAAGGCAGAATGCTAGCCTGTTTCTAGAGTGGTAAGGTTATGTCACAGACAATGCAACATGCCGATTTAACCTTCACGGTGTCAGCGGCAACTAAAGTTAGATCCTTGATGGATGAAGAGGAAAACGACAATCTAAAGTTGCGCGTCTATATCACAGGTGGTGGTTGTGCAGGGTTTTCTTATGGCTTCACCTTTGATGAAGAGCAAGCCGAAGATGATACTGCCATTGTCACTGAAGGCGTTACTTTATTGGTTGATCCTATGAGCTATCAGTATCTTGTGGGTGCTGAAGTCGATTATAAGGAAGGTCTACAGGGGGCGCAGTTCTCTGTCAGAAATCCAAATGCAGCAACCACTTGTGGTTGTGGTTCCTCATTTTCCATCTAGATCTAGCACTTCATGATCTGCTATTTAGCTTGAGCTTGACTGCTCAAGCTAAATAGATTCCCCCTAAAATTCTTTCTCCTTTTGCGCCGGTCACGGCAGCAAGATTACCTGTCTTATGGTTCAGAGTTCTATAAGCGAGCCAAGCGAAGGCACAAGCTTCTACCCAATTTGGGTGAAGTCCGAGAGCTTCTGTTGATTGGACATGGGAGTTAAGGTGAAAACTTAGCCTATCTAGCAGATGCTTGTTATGGCTACCACCACCGCAGATATAGATTTCAGGTTCAAATAATGAATGATCTTTAATCGCATCAGCAACCGACTTTGCTGTTAACTCAGTGAGCGTTGCTTGAATATCGACTTCTGAAATCGATTTTTCTGCGGTCTTAGAGAGCGTCTTTAAAATATTCGTGTTAATCCACTCCTTATTAAATAACTCTCTTCCAGTGCTTTTTGGAAAAGGTTGGTTTAAGAAGGGTTCAGACAAAAATTGCGAAAGTAAGTGACTATTGATATTACCGCTAGCTGCCCACTGACCATTGGCATCGTAGGGAAGGTTCTGATGTTGAGCTATCCATGAATCTATTAATACATTACCCGGTCCTGTGTCATAACCCACAACAGGCTCGTCTAGGCTGGCAGGTAGGATGGTAATGTTGGCCATGCCGCCAATGTTAACTATGACGCGGTTACGTGTGGAGGAATGGAAGCATTGGTAATGAAACGCAGGGACTAATGGGGCACCCTGTCCACCGGCAGCAAGGTCTCGACGACGAAAGTCAGCAACGGTAGTAATCCCAGTTAGCTCAGCAATTACATTAGGATCGCCAATTTGCAAAGTGTAGTTTTTATGAGGACGATGTCGGATCGTCTGTCCATGACTACCAATCGCGCTAACGATACTTGGATCAATAGAGTATTTGTCTAAAAGTGTTAGGCAGGTTTGAGCAAATAGCTTTCCAAGTAATGGATCTAGATCAGCTAAAAGCTCAATCTCGGCATCGCCTGAAGAGTTCAATTGCAATATCAGTTTGCGGATATCATCAGGTAACTCACTTGTTAAGCTTCCAATCAGCTTAGGTGTGTCTTGCTGAAAAGAAACCAATACAGCATCAATAGAGTCGAGGCTGGTTCCTGACATTAAGCCAATAAAATACTCAGACGTGTTCATTAGCAATCCTTAACTAAGAGAGATGACCTAGCATTACTATTAATAATGCGATGCTATCAGAAATAGCGAAAACAAGCAGTGGGGGTTTGGCTTTATGGGTGTAGAGGCGTTAGAATGCGCGGCTCTGAATAACTTTTCCGGACAGATGGATGATGACTAAGCAACCTTTGATCGAAGATTTAAAAGCACGTGGCCTAATTGCACAAATGACAGATGAAGCTGCACTGGTAGCTCACTTAAATGAGCAGGTCGTGACGCTTTATTGTGGCTTTGATCCGACCGCAGATAGTCTTCATCTTGGACATCTGGTCCCACTGTTGATGCTAAAGCGTTTTCAAGATTATGGACATCGACCGATCGCATTGGTGGGTGGTGCCACGGGTATGATTGGCGACCCAAGTTTTAAAGCTCAGGAGCGTCAGCTTAATTCCACTGAAGTAGTGCAGCAGTGGAGCGAAAAGCTAAAGCAGCAAATCAGTCAGTTTATTCGCTTTGATGCCGGCGAGGATGGCGCTATTCTCGCAAATAATTATGACTGGACGGCCGGCGTTGATGTACTAAGTTTTCTACGCGACATAGGTAAGCACTTCACGGTCAATAAAATGATCGCCAAAGAATCTGTGCGTCAGCGTATTGAGCGCGAAGATTCTGGGATCTCATTCACTGAGTTTACTTATCAGATTCTACAATCATACGATTTCCAAGTTCTTAACGAGCGTTTTGGATGTTCATTACAAATCGGTGGGTCAGATCAGTGGGGTAATATTACCAGTGGTATTGATTTAACTCGTCGTATGAATGGCAAGCAAGCACATGGTTTGACGCTTCCGTTGATAACAAAATCAGATGGTACGAAATTCGGCAAAACAGAAGGTGGAGCTGTCTGGCTGTCTCCTAATAAAACATCTCCTTATGCCTTCTATCAGTTCTGGTTACAAACCCCTGATGCTGATGTTTACCGCTTCCTGAAGTTCTTTACATTTTTAGATGTGGCTGAAATTGATGCTATTGAAGCTAAGGATAAGGCTGCAGAAGGGCGTCCGGAAGCGCAGCGTATACTTGCAGAGGAAGTGACGCGTCTAGTTCATGGTGAACAAGCATTAGAAGGAGCGAGAAGAATTACTGAAGCTCTGTTTTTAGGTGATGCTAACTCATTATCTGAAACAGATTTCGAACAGCTCCAATTAGATGGTCTTCCTGCAACTCAATTGCCCAATGATCTTTCAGAAATGCCTTTAACTAGCTTATTAGTTGATGCGGGTGTAGCAAGTAATGGTAAGCAAGTGAAGGATGCGTTACAGCGTCAAGCAGTAATTGTTAATGAAACAGAGTGTGGCATGGAGCAGAACATGGCAGCACAGAGTTTATTTGCCGTGGAGAATGCACGTTATGGAAGATTCTTTTTAGTGAAATTGGGCAAGAAAAAACATCATCTTTTCTACGTATAGATAGAGAAGCGTAAAAATTCAAAAAAGATTAACGGTGGCTGTTGATCT
>REDB01000128.1 GCA_007693685.1 Oceanospirillales bacterium | reverse complement strand
GCTGGCGCAACTAAAAGAAAACAATAAATTAGTTGAGGCTCAGCGACTCGAGCAGCGAACACTCTATGATATCGAGATGATCCTTGAGTTAGGTTACTGTTCCGGCATAGAAAACTATTCTCGTTACCTCTCAGGTCGTGATACCGGCATGGCTCCCCCAACACTTTTTGATTATTTGCCTGATGATGCGTTACTTGTGATTGATGAGTCGCACGTTACTGTTCCACAAATTGGTGCCATGTACCGAGGAGATAGATCGCGCAAAGAAACGCTAGTGGAGTATGGGTTCCGTCTACCTTCTGCATTGGATAATCGTCCAATGAAGTTTGAGGAGTGGGAGTTGGCCGCACCACAAATGATTTTTGTATCTGCGACACCCAGTAGATATGAAGCTGAGCATGGTCAACAAATCGTTGAGCAGGTGGTTAGGCCGACTGGGTTGATCGACCCAGTGATTGAAGTTAGACCTGCATCAACTCAGGTTGATGATCTGTTGGCTGAGATTAATCTCGTAGCAGGGCGTGGTGAGCGTATCATCGTTACAGTACTGACCAAGCGTATGGCAGAAGATTTAACGGAGTACCTTGCTGAGCATGGTGTTCGGGTGCGTTATTTGCACTCTGATATAGATACCGTAGAGCGAGTTGAGATTATTCGTGACTTAAGAATAGGTGCTTTTGATGTGTTAGTTGGCATTAACTTGTTACGAGAAGGTATTGATATGCCTGAAGTTTCACTGGTAGCAATTTTGGATGCTGACAAAGAAGGTTTCCTACGTTCAGAAACGTCCATGATTCAGACGGTGGGTCGAGCAGCGCGAAATGTTAGTGGTCGTGCTATCCTCTATGCAGATCGAATAACAGGTTCAATGCAACGCGCGATGGATGAAACTGAACGTCGCCGTAATAAACAGATTGCTCACAATGCAGCGCATGGCATTACGCCAAAAGGGATTTTTAAATCTGTCGCTGATATCATGGAAGGTGCGCAAGCCCCTGGATCACGTAAATCGTCGCGTGGTGGTCGTAAAGTGGCTGAAACACAAGCTGACTATTATGTTGATGAAGCGCTGTTATCTCCCAAAGAATTGGCTAAAGCCTTATCTAGATTAGAAGATCAGATGTATGAAGCCGCGCGTAATTTGGAATTTGAAAAAGCAGCTAACTATCGTGATGAACTAGAGCGATTAAAGCATAGTGCTCCATCAGTGTGAGATTAAGGATTAAACGGTGACTTTACGATTTCGTCATTCGATCAGTGTGGTAGAGGGTGTTCGCTTAGTTAAAGGTCAGCGAGTAATTAACTTGTCTGATTTAACACGTGCAAAAGCATTGTCTGAACATGATCAGCAATTTCATGCGCCCTTAACGATGCCAACTTCTGGTTTACATTATACAACGCGCTTTGACAACACACGTGCTCATCAACATCGTACTTTTCAATTGCGCGAAAGACAAAAATGGAAAGCGAAAGCGTATGAGCTATCTTTCACTACCAGCACTAACACACAACTTAAAGCGAGTTCTTTACAGCCTTTCTTAGACGCAGACGGTGTGCTTCAGCTTAAGTCAGAAGATGGGGCATTATTATCTGATAACGATGTCGCTAAATTATGGGATGAACTGCCGCAGTTATTAAGATGTTTGTTGGAAGAGCAGGTTGCTTTAGTGAATGGGCCAATTGCGGATTTCGTCGATGTGCATATGGAGGCACCAAAATTATCAGAAGGTCTTCCAATCTATACACCTTCGGAATTTCCTGAACAACAACCCCAGCGACCTGATCCGCTTAGCTTGCCACCTGAGCCAGTTTATCCACAGCCGCCATCAATCAAACTGTGGCATCGCTTAATTCCAGGTCGCCAACAACAAATGTCAAGGGCACATCAAACAGCTCTTCATGAATGGCAAACCGCTAAGCTGCGTTGGAAGGCTGAAACACATCAGGCCAAAGCAACATCTGACAGAGCGAGACAGCGCTATAAAGCATATTTATCTGTTTGGAAAGCTCGTAAGTTGGCACATGAAGCAGAACAGCAAGTCTATGCTGAGCAGTTTTCAACACTGCTATTGAATGATGAAAATCTGATGACAGAAGTGTTGATTGCTGAGTTAACCCAGTTAGATTGGCCCATGCAAACTCAGGTTAACTTTCAATTAGATTTAAATCATCGTACAGCCTGGTTAGATTTAGAGCTTCCTTCAATAGATGATATTTCTGCAAATAAGGCAGAGATCTCTTTACAGACACGATCTGTGAAAGTTCGTCAAAAAACAGAAGAGCAGGTTGCTAAAGAATATTCTCGATCTGTGCATTCTAGTCTTATTCGCGTTATCGGTGTGGTATTGGGCAGTTTGCAAGCTATGGACAGTGTTGTTGTGTCAGGTTATACGCAACGCAAAGACCTAGATACAGGTTTTGATAGAGATGACTATTTAATATCAGTTCGTGTTGATCGCAGTGATTACGCTGCTCTCAATATAGATCTTATGGATGAAATCGATCCTAAGTCGATATTGCAGCATTTCAACCTTATTGAATCATTAAACTCTGGGTTGTTCAGCAGTATTCAACCATTTGAGCCTGATACAGAATAAGCGATAGTATCAGCAATACTATCGCTTTGCTTATTGCAGATAGAGCCAAGCTTTATTCAATTTTAACCCGTTTGTTCTTTAAAAATAGTGGTATGTAACAGAGCAGTTGAATAATCATAAGTCCCAGGAAGGCAATTTTAAGTGATGTTGCAGTGGTTAATTCGTTTAATGCCAGTAGATCTAAAGCAATTCCTAGTCCCCATTGAACAATGAATGCACCTGCGAATGCCATTAAGTTGATCGCTGTACTAACCCGTCCAAAGGCAGATTTTGGAAACTGATTAGCAGTGGCTACATAGGTTTGAGCGTTAACTGACGAAGTTATTCCAAGGAAAAACCAAAGTGCTAGTGCTGGACCTGTTTGTGTCAGAATCATCACTTGAACAAGTAGCATAAAGCCGTAACCAAACTGAATTAACCCAAGCGGCGTTACTCCAAGCTGGTATAGACGTTTACCAAAAAATCCAATGCATAATTGACCGATTAACATACCCATATTTAAGGTTAATAGGTATTTAGCCGCTTGTGACAAACTTAGCTCATTGACATTCATTAACCACGGCACTGCCCATAGACTTTGCATTGCCATAAAGCCGCCTGTAAAAAAGGTAGCTGAACCTGCAAAACGCAAAAAAGCGGGTGAGATAAAGATTTTACCGACAGACTTTAAGTTGTCTTTTAAGTTTTCTTGACTGGTGTTTGCGGCATCGCCGGGTAAGGTACTAAAAACGAGTATTGATAGAATCAAGGATAGACCCGCAATTAACCAAAAAACACCTCTCCAGCCCAACATAGGCAGCATCGCCTCCATTGGCGTACTGGCAGTCAAAGCACCCAATGCACCCGCCGCCATAATGAAACCTGTCATTGAGCTTTGACGTTCAGCGGGATACCAAAGCGCAAAACCTTTTAGTCCAGCCATTAAACACGCGGATACACCCAGACCAATAAGTCCACGAGCTAGTGTAAGTTGCTCACGAGTCTCGCCCATTGCAAAGGCTACTGATCCCGCAGCAGCTACAAGTAATAAGGTTCCTAGTACACGTTTAGGACCAAATCTATCCAGTGCTATACCCAAAGGGATTTGAGCTAATCCAAAGGTTAAGAAATAAGTACTGGTTAGTAATCCTAGATCGGCTGCTGAAAGACCTAAATCTGCTGTTAAGTCAGGTGATATCACAGCATTTACTGTTCGCAGTAAGTAGGAAAGGTAGTAGCCTAGTGCGAAGGGTAGAAAAATGACTAACCAGTGGGATGTTCGAGCGTGAGTAGGCATGGATGTATCCAAATCAACTAAAACCCAATTCTACGGCCTATATTAGGCTTAACCAACATTGGTCATGTTCTTAACTATGTCGTTTACCATAAGTTTAATTTATGAGTAAGACAAAATTCATTAGAATGATGTTGATTATAAGTGAGCTTTCTTGAAAAAAATTCCATAGCGAAAAAAAAGTCCAACTTCTAAACTATCAAACTGTTAATATTACATGCGATGAATATAGTTGCTGGCTTTTTTAAAACGCCAAGGTAGAAACTTAAATGGATTCATGGGTAGGGGAAGATGCTAACACGCCGTGGTTTTTTAACAGCTGGAGTAGGCGTAGGCTTGTGCGCTGCATCTTTATCTTCGCTCACGGCTTGCACTTCTCGTGATCCCATTAAAGTAGCAATTCATACTTGGATCGGTTATGAAAGTCTGTTTCTAGCTGATCAGTTTAGTTGGCTTCCAGAAAATGCTTTTTTGATTACTAATCAAAATGCAACTGAATCCATTAGTATGCTGATTAATGGACAGGTTCATGCAGCTTGCTTGACCTTAGATGAGCTTTTATTGGTTCGTTCGGAGGGTGTAGCTGCTAAGGTTGGATTGGTATTCAATGTGTCTGCTGGCGCTGATATGGTCATCTCTCGAATACCTATTAATGAGCTAGAGGATATCAAAGGGTTAAGGGTAGGTTACGAGGCCGGTGCCCTAGGTGCATTAGTCCTTCATCATTTGTTGAAAGAAGCTAGGCTAAACGTTAATGACTTAGTATTAATTGACCTCCCACCTGACCAGCAGTTTAGCGCCTGGCAAAAGGGTGATGTTGATATCGTCATTACGTATGAGCCAACTGCAAGTCAACTGTTAGCTGATGGTGGTTTGCGGATATTTGATAGTCGCAATATGCCTGAGCGAATCTTTGATATATTGGCAGTTAGACCTGATATGTTGAATAGACGTGGGAATCAGCAGATGCAACAGGTAATTGAAGGGCACTTCAAAGTTTTAGAGTATATGCGTCGTCAGCGTCAAGATGCTTTATATCGCATTGCTAGCCGACAATTGACTGATTTTGAACAGGTTCAAAAAGCGTTGGGGGGAGTGCATTTACCCTCGCTAGAGAGTAATCGACATTACCTCTCAGGTAGTGATAAACGATTATTCGATGCTGCAACTGAAATTGATTGGTTAATGCAACAGTTAGATATGATTAACAGTTCTGTTGTGACCTTAGATATGTTTGATGCCAGATGGCTTCCACGAGTAAACTAAAGAGCAGTATTGATGCGGGCAGTTGTTTTATTATCATATATCCTTTACGTCAGTTTTCTGTCTACTGCGTTTGCGTCTAGTGTTGTCTCTTTGTCTCCTCAAAAAAATGCTTCTAATAAAGTTTCTTCACAATCCTTAATCCTTGGTGTTTTTGCTTACCGGCCTGATCTTGTGATGATAAGTCACTATCAGCCGCTGGTAGAATATCTGAATGAAGCCTTGGGTGATGAGTATATTTTAGAATTACGAATTCTAAATGATCAGCAAATGCAGGAAGCTTTGCGTCATAATCAACTAGATTTTGTATTAACAAATCCTAGCCATTTTCTGGTATTAAGAAGTCAAACATCGATGTCAGGTGTGCTTGCGACCTTAGTTCGTAATGCTAACGGCATTGCGACCAGCGCCTCTGGCGGTGTGATTTTTGTCCGAAATGAGTCACCTGTAAATACATTGGATGACTTGAAAGGAAAGAGTATCGCCATTCCCGAAGCACGTTTTTTAGGAGGTTATCAGGCTCAAATCTACGAGTTACTGCAACATAATATAGATGTTCAACAACTTGTGTTTGCAGAATTCTCAACTCAAGATCAGGTGATCAATGCTGTTCTAAATGGTTCAGCTGAGGTGGGGTTTGTCAGAACTGGAATGATTGAAGATTGGCAGAAGCATGATTTTGGATCTGTTGATCAATTACGTGTTATCAATGAACAGAATTTACGTGGTTTCCCATATCGATTATCCACCCGTCTTTATCCAGAATGGCCACTTTTATCCTTGCCTCACCTCGATCCAGAAGTGATCAGATTGGTTGCCAATGC
>REDB01000163.1 GCA_007693685.1 Oceanospirillales bacterium | reverse complement strand
TGGTTGAATGATGTGATGACGATTAAGGTCAAAACGGGGTCTTAATCTAATTTGTGCGTTCCCTTTTAATTTACCAAAAGGTGAGCCTCTCTGATATGAGCATACATCTTAATGTTTGATGCTGACAAAACTCATCATCATTAAATCCGTCCGTCTTGATAACAATCATTAGCGTCATGTATGGTTCATAAAAGTTTAATATTTGTTAGTTACCATTCAGGTGAATGGAATAACAAATATGGAACTAATGAATACTTTCTCTAACTTATCAAATATTTCTGAAACGCCTGCGCTCCAAGTGCAAAAGCTTAGTAAGATATTTAACGATAATGCTGCGCTTTCAAACATCGACTTTTCACTTAATAAAGGTGAGATATTGGCCCTGCTTGGCCCATCAGGCTGTGGTAAAACAACTTTGTTACGTTGTATAGCTGGTTTACATGCACCTACCGCAGGCACGATTGCCATTGATGGTGAAAAGGTAGTTGATGGTTCATTTAATGCTGTTCCCGAGAAAAGAAGACTCGGGATGGTATTTCAGGACTATGCCCTTTGGCCACATATGACTGTTTCTGAAAATGTAGCGTTTCCTTTGCAAATGCAGGGCGTAGAAAAGATACAGCGTAAAGACAAAGTTGCATGGGCTTTAGGTGTTGTCGGTCTCGAGCATCTAGCAGATCGTTCACCGGATACCTTGTCAGGTGGACAGCAGCAACGCATAGCATTGGCACGTGCGATTGTGGCTGAGCCTCGTTTACTGTTAATGGATGAACCTCTCTCAAATCTGGATAAGGGTCTTCGCGACTCACTTGCTCTTGAAATTCGATCTCTGATAAAACGCCTAAATCTGACTGCCGTATTTGTCACTCATGATCAACATGAAGCATTTGCGATGGCTGATAAAGTGGCGGTGTTGCAACAGGGTCGTTTGCAGCAATTTGACTCCGCTGAAGTGTTATATAGAACACCTGCAAATCCTGAAGTGGCTAAATTCTTAGATGCAGGTATTCAGCTTCAAGCTGAGTTAACACATCAGCATTTGACGATAGAAGGTAACCTTTTTCCGCCATTGAACTATATAGCGAGTGATCGATACCAAGGTAAGGTTTCACTATTATTGCCACGTTCCAGTTTTTCAATCAGTGGAGAAAAAGGATCCTTACTCAAACAACCAACCTTGATTTTTGCTGGCGAGAATTATCAGTTGTCCGGAACAATCGGAGATGAAGTTCCTATCCGATTAAGCCTTAAAGCTCCAGTGGATATCTCACAGCCTGTTTATCTAACACTAGATGCTCAAACGTTGCACGCTTGGAGTGACCAAGATATTCCAATCACATTGCATAGAAAAACTATTGAGCCAACTCGTATTTCCCAAGCTTATTAATGGAGTCACCTTATGCGATTCAGTAATTTATTGTCTGCCGCAGTTTTATCTGCCGCGTTTTTCACAACAGCTCATGCATCAACCTTAACCGTCTATTCTGCAGGACCTGATAATTTAATTAGTCGTCTGGCTCAAGATTTTACTGAACAGACGGGTACGCGTGTGAATGTATTTCAAAGTACAACTGGTCAAATGATGGCACGTTTGGAGTCCGAACGTGCTAATCCTTTAGCTGATGTAGTTATCTCAGCTTCTTGGGACTCTGCTGTTGCATTGAAAGAACGTGGTGACCTTTTAGAGTATGTATCACCTAATGCATCAGAAATACCTGATTTCTTAAAAGATACACACTATGTCGCCCAAGGTGTTTCCGCATTAGCTATGGTATGGAATCGTAACAGCTCAGTGCCTATGCCAGATGATTGGATGGATTTAGTTGACCCTGTATACAAGAATGAAGTGACTATGCCAGATCCGGCTCAGTCTGGAGCAGCCTTTCAGTTAGTGACTGGTTTGCTAGCATCCAAAGGAGAAGATACCACTTGGTCGATGATGAGTGAACTGAATGATAATGGCATGATCGTTCCTGGGCCTAATGCGCGAGCGTTGAACCCTGTTTTGCAAGGTGCTAAATCTGTTGTATTTGGTGCAGTGGATTACATTGCCTTGGGGCAGCAGGCTGATGGCGAAGCGATCGAAGTGATATTTCCTAGCAGTGGTACAGTGATAGCTCCTAGACCGATGATGATTATGGCATCGACTCAGCAGCCTGATATAGCGAAAGCGTTTATCGATTATGTCTTATCAGAAGCAGGTCAGCAGAGAGTGGCTGAGGTATATCTGATGCCCGCTCGTGAAGATGTTTCTGCTTTGCGCCCAACAATCACTGAATTGAATCTCATTCAATTTAACGAGGCAGAGTTTGAAGCACGTCGTGCTGATATACTTTCAAGCTTCCGTAGCATTTTTGGTTCAGGACAATAAGCTACCTATGTTGCCATTACGTGTTACAGCAGGGCAAGTCGGGATGCTAGTAACCACTGGCATCTTGATTATGTTGGTAGGATTGCCGCTTATCTACGTATTGTTACAAGCGATTTTTCCAGATATCTCTGCAGGGAGGTTAAGTAATCCGTTTGCTTTAGTCCTGCCAACGCTAAATGATCCAGAGTTAATACAACTGATTTGGAATACATTGAAGTTGGCTGCAGGTGTTGTCATAGGAACTGCAGTGATTGCAGTTCCTTTGGGAGCGCTGAGGGCTTTAACCAAAGTGCCTGGTGCGGCAGTTTGGGATGTTATTTTTCTCATTCCTTTCTTAATTCCCCCCTATATTGCTGCGCTAGCATGGATGATGACGTTACAAAATCGTGGTTATCTGCAGCAGTTAACAGGTGTCTCTGCTGACAGTTTTCTATTCTCCTTCTGGGGAATCGTATTTGTCATGATCTTAAATGTGTTTCCTGTGGTTTACTTCGCAGTGTCTAGAACATTGATGGTGGTTGGTGGGCGTTATGCCGATGTTGGTCGAGTTTGTGGTGCGGGTGCTTGGTCGGCATTTTTTCGTTTAACACTTCCCTTGTCAATTCCCGGTATTGCAGCAAGTTTATTATTGGTATTTGTACTAACTATCGAAGAGTTTGGTACACCTGCAACCTTGGGTGCTCAAGCGGGTTTCCATGTGCTAGTTACCGGTATTCATGAGCGATTCTCCGATTGGCCGATTGATATTCCGGGTGCCTCAATTTTATCGATGATTTTGGTGTTAATTGCAGTCTGTGGTTTCTATTTACAGCACTGGTTAGTGACTCGTCGCTCTTATGTTTCAATGACAGGTAAACCCGTACTTGCTGAACAAATACCATTGGGTAAGCATAAAATATGGGTCACTGGTTTCTTTGCGTTTGTAGCGTTTATATCAGTGGCTGTTCCTATTTTAGCGGTGTTAGCAACTTCATTTATGTCTACATTATCTGGTGGACTGAGTATCAGTAATGTATCAACTCGACACTTTGAAGCATTACTCGATAATCGCGGAGGTGCGATGGATGCGTTGCTGACTAGCTTATCTCTTGCAACAAGTGCCGCTTTACTGACCGGCGTTTTGGGCGCAATGGTAGGCTATTTGGTGGTGCGTTCATCAGTTAAAGGTAAAAGCTTTTTGGATTTCTTGTCGTTGCTGCCTAATGCGATGCCAGGAATTGTCGTGGCTGTTGGATTGATTTTAGCTTGGAATCAAAGTCATTGGCCAATAAGCATTTATAACACCAGTGCAATGCTTGTACTGGCTTATGCTTGTTTGTTACTTCCTTATCCCGTTAGATATGTGAGTGCTGCTTTTCGTCAAATGAGTGAAAATTTAGAAGCTGCGGCACGCGTATTTGGAGCAAGTTTTTCGGTAATGTTTATCCGAATTTTACTCCCCGCTATGGCACCCAGTCTTATAGTTTCTATGCTTTTGGTGTTCGCTATCGCCTCAAGAGAGTTGGTTGCCTCATTAATGGTCGCACCAGCAGGAGTTACGACGGTATCCACTTTTGTCTTTGGCCAGTTTGAGCAAGGATCGCCTGGGGTAGGGATGGCTATGAGCGTTGTAGCAATTTTTTCGACGACATTTTTATTGATGATTTTGACAGTATTTAGCCGTAAGCACCTGCAGTAATGATTCAAGTGAATTCAGAAACAGGTTTAAACCAACAAATTGTCAGAGAAAAAATTTCGGAAACATCAGACGGTGCGCGCATTGAATATGACGAGGAGTACTGGTTGAATGATGTGATGACGATTAAGGTCAAAACGGGGTCTTAATCTAATCTGTGCGTTTTCCCGATAATTTATTAAAAGGGTGTATATCCTTGATTTTCGCATACACCTTAAAGTACGGCTCTGAGAATTCTTGTTTGAGTGACTCGACCCTCATGATTAAAATCTGTTGCTGATCTTTCAAACTCATATATAGATGACTCTCCGCACCCGAGGGCTCAAAAAGTGTCATATTGCATTCAAGTTGAATAGAGGGCTCGTTCGGTTGACTCGAGCTTAAACAATCAGGTCGAATGCCCAAAATATCGGTACCTTTTGGAAGGCTGGAAAGGGCATGAGCGTTGATCGACTTATCCAGATGATCAATGTCGATTAAATTCATACTAGGTGAACCAATGAAACCGGCAACAAAGAGTGTCTCTGGTCGGTTATACACTTCTAAGGGTGCGCCAACCTGTTCTACCTGCCCTTGATTCAGTACCACTAAACGATCGCCCAAAGTCATCGCTTCCAACTGGTCGTGAGTCACATAGAGTGAGGTTGTTTTGAGGCGTTTTTGTAGTTGTTTGATTTCAACTCGCATCTGCACTCTTAGCTTGGCATCTAGATTGGAAAGTGGTTCATCGAGAAGGAAGGCTGCCGGTTCGCGAACTAGGGCACGTCCCATTGCAACTCTTTGGCGTTGACCACCGGAAAGCGCTTTGGGTTTTCGCGTTAAGAACTGCTCTATCTCTAGCATCTTGGCGGTTTTTTGAACTCTCTCTTCTATCTCTGACGCGCTAAATCCTCGGTTTTTTAAGCCGTAGGCCATGTTTTTATAGACGGTCATGTGAGGATAAAGCGCATAATTTTGAAATACCATGGCGATATCTCGTTCAGCGGGTTCTAAATTATTCACCAGCCGATCGCCAATATATAGTTCGCCATCACTAATAGTTTCCAGTCCCGCAATCATTCTGAGAAGTGTTGACTTACCGCAACCAGATGGACCCACTAAGACAATAAATTCACCATCATCTATATTTAGATTAATCTGTTTTACGGCATGGGTTGAGTCATCATAAACTTTACTGAGGTTGAGAATTCGTATCGATGACATCGGTTATTTCTCCGTTTCCGTCAGGCCTTTAACAAAGAGCCGTTGCATAAAAAGAATGACTAATACCGGTGGTAATGCGGCAACTACCACTGTGGCCATCACTAAATGCCATAGGGGCTCACTATCACCGCCGGTAGCCATGCGCTGAATGCCCATGACGATGGTGTAGTAGCTAGGGTCGGTGGTAATTAATAGTGGCCACAAATATTGGTTCCAGCCATAAATAAACATAATCACGAAAAGTGCAGCGATATTTGTGATGGATAGCGGTAGCAAGATATCTTTAAAAAATTTGAGAGGTCCTGCTCCATCAACTCTAGCCGCTTCTAACATCTCTTCCGGAATAGTCATGAAAAACTGCCGAAACAAAAAAGTAGCGGTTGCTGAAGCAATTAAGGGAATGGAAAGCCCCGCAAAGCTATTTAGCATCCCAAGATCAGCAACTACCTGAAAGGTCGGTACAATGCGGACTTCGACGGGTAGCATAAGTGTTAAAAAAATGATCCAGAAGAAAAATAAGCGAAAACGAAACTGGAAATAGACGATCGCAAAGGCTGAAAGCAAGGAAATCGATAATTTTCCAATGGTGATCGCCATGGCCATGATAAAGCTATTCCAGAGCATTTGAGCAATGGGCGGAGTTCCAGCGCGTGAGCGACCCTCAAAAATCACGGTAGTGTAATTAGTCCAGGCTTCTTTGCCGGGAAGCAAGGGGAGTGTTCCGCTTAAAAAAGTACTTCCTGTGTGCGTGGATGCAATCACAGCGATATAGATCGGAAAGACAACCAGTGCCACTCCGACAATTAGAATGCAGTGGGCCAGTAAATTACCCCATCTATCATTATCTACCATAACTTATTCCTAATAATTGACTCTGCGTTCGATGTATTTGAATTGCAGTACCGTTAAAAGAACAACGATGGCCATTAAAATGACCGATTGTGCTGCAGATGAACCCAAATTCATGCTGACAAAACCATCTCGATACACCTTGTAGACCAAAATATTGGTGGCTTGAGCAGGACCACCTTCCGTTGTGGCATGAATAACCCCGAAGGTGTCGAACATGGCATAGACAACGTTGACAACCATCAAGAAGAAAGTGATTGGTGATAACAGCGGAAATACGATAGTCCAAAATCGTTTGAATTTATTGGCACCGTCTATAGCCGCCGCTTCAATAAGCGAGTGGGGAATCGATTGTAGGCCAGCTAAAAAGAAAAGAAAGTTGTATGATATTTGTTTCCATGCAGCAGCAATAATCACCAGTAGCATCGCTTGATTGCCGTTGGATCGATGGTTCCAAGAAATACCCAGCATCTCCAGAAAGTACGGAAGAATCCCTATAGAGGGGTTAAAAATAAACCACCAAAGAATACCGGCAATCGCGGGCGCAATCGCGTAAGGCCAGACTAGAAACGTTGTGTAAGTGTCTCGGCTTCGAAGCATACGATTAACGAGTACGGCTAAAAGCAAAGCGACTGACATGGACAGCAGTGTGGTACCGACTGAAAATATCAACGTCACTTGTAAGGCATTGACATACAAGTCGTCTTGAAAAAGCCGTGTAAAATTATCAAGACCTACAAAGGTGGTGTTAAAGCCGAAGGCGTCTTGCCTCAGAAGTGACTGGTAAAGTGCTTGGCCCGCGGGCCATAAGAAAAAAATAGCCGTAATAATGACTTGGGGAGCCAATAACAAATAGGGTAACCAAGCGTTACGGAAAGTTAATTTTTTAGTTTGCATAGTGATTAGCCAACAGATGAAAAAGCCCCGAATAATCGGGGCGATTCATTTTGGTTTTCGAGTTAGCGATTTGCTGCTTCAAATTCTCTTAAAAGAGTATTTCCACGACGAACCGCACTGTCGGCTGCTTGTTGACCAGACTTTGCGCCGGTCATTACCGCTTCCATCTCCTCAGAAATGATGTCACGAATTTGTACAAAATTACCAAATCGTAATCCCTTAGAGTTTTCAGTCGGTGGATTAAGTGTCATCTGTTTTATCGAGGTGTCTGCGCCAGGGTTTTCGGAGTAGTAACCTTGAGACTCCGTTAACTCAAACGAGGCTTGAGTAATCGGCAGGTATCCCGTTGTTTGGTGCCAAGCGGCTTGAACCTCTGGCTGAGATAGATATTCGAAGAAAGCTGATACCGCTTCATATTCTTTTTCATTGTGTCCACGTAAAACCCATAGAGTCGCGCCACCGATAATGCTATTTTGTGGTGCTCCTTGGATATCATCATAATAAGGTTGAAAACCAAACCCTACATTAAACTCTGTATTTCGAAGTACCCCAGCTCTGCTAGCGGATGATCCGAAAAACATAGCGCATTCACCTGAGTAAAAAAGTGGTGCTGCATCTGGGCCAGGACCCGGTCCACCCCACTTAAATATTCCCTTGTCCTGCCAGTCTTTTAGATTATCCCAGTGGCGAGCAACATGTTCGTTATTAAAGACCAGTTCGGTATTAAAACCACCGAAGCCATTTTCTTCTGTACCTAATGGTAAGTTATGCCAAGCAGAGAAGTTTTCTAGCATGACCCAGCTTGGCCAAGAGGTTGTAAAACCACAGCTACTGGCACCTGAATCAATGATTTGCTGCGACATACTGACCATTTCACCCCAGGTTTGCGGTGGTTGATTGGGATCTAAACCAGCGGTCTGAAACAGATCTTTGTTGTAATACATGATGGGTGTTGAAGAGTTGAAAGGGAAAGACAGCATATTGCCATTCGGATCCGTGTAGTAGCCTACAACCGTTGGCAGATAGGCTTCCTTATCAAAATTACGATTATGATCGGCCATTAGCTCATAAATTGGATAGATAGCCCCCTGAGCGGCCATCATTGTTCCCGTGCCCACCTCGAATACTTGAACAATATGAGGGTGTTGGCGTGCACGAAACGCAGCAATTGCACCTGTCATGGTCTCAGTATAAGTACCTCTAAAGCTAGGGATAACCTCATACATGTCTTGGCTGTCGTTGAAATTAAAAGCGACTTCTTCAAGAAGTTCCCCTAGCTCGCCACCCATGGCATGCCACCAATTAACGGTGGTTTTAGCCTGTACTTGAGTGCTAAGTGCAAGTGTTAAGGCGACAGGAATTACTGAAAGCTTGGTTAAACTAGACATGAAAGTCTCCATTTTCAAAGGGTCGTTACAAAAGTTGACTGAATAGCCAACAAAATAAAGGAGCTTCGTGTCATTTTGATTTCAGGATTGTGTTCGGGGTGTGACATTTATATTTCAATGAAATATGTAATATTTAGAAATTGCTATCTGGAATATACCCATTTAAAAAATTGTATGTCTGCTCAAATCATTGATACTTTGAATCTTGCTAGCAGGATTCTTAGATTATCCGATCTCCGAAAACGGCTAAATGTCATAGGTTCCTTGAAAAAAGTTTCATTGATCAACCTCTGAATTGTCATATTGAATAGCTAATCTGTCAGAGAATTTTAGAAGCCTCACAAGATTTTCTAATTTTCAAAATGATTTTCATAAAGCAGGTATTAGTATGAACAGTTTTGTAACTCCGCCTTCTCTTTCACTGGCAGGAAAAAAAGGCTTAATTACGGGAATCGCAAACGACAAATCGATTGCTTTTGCTGTTGCTAAGGCAATTGTTGAATTGGGTGGAGATATTGCTGTCACCTATCAAAATGAAAAAACTGCCAGTTTTACTCGGCCTCTTGCTCATGCATTGGGTGCAAAACGATTTATGCAATTAGATGTAACCGAGACAGGCAGTCTTGAAAATGTCGTATCTGAGTGTGGAGATGAGTTTGGTAAAATTGATTTCGCGATTCACTCTATGGCTTTTTGCAACGCCAATGATTTACATGGACGTACGATAGATACCTCTGAGGAGGGCTTTAACTTAGCAATGAATATTTCTTGTCATAGCTTTCTTAGAATGGGCAAAGCACTTGAACCTTTAATGGCTGAAGGTGGTTCATTGATAACGATGTCTTATTTGGGTGCAGAGCGAGTTGTTCATGATTATGGCGTCATGGGTATTGTTAAAGCTGCATTAGAATCGTCAGTGCGCTACATGGCTAGTGATTTAGGGTCTAAAGGTATTCGTGTTTTCGCGGTTTCACCGGGTCCTCTTATGACTCGAGCAGCTTCAGGTATTACTAACTTTAGTCAATTGCTTGAAAATGATGCACATAAAGCACCGTTAGGACGAACGGTTAGTTTGGACGAAGTCGGGGCGTTAACAGCCTTCCTGTGCAGTAAAGGAGCATCAGGTATGACTGGGCAAACAATCTATGTTGATGCAGGTGCACATATCGTTGCTTAAGCTGTCATGTAATTGAAATGCTTCAACGTTACATTGTCTTTTTGCTGTAGTACTTTTGTAACAAGAAGGTAGCGATGAACGACGCAATGTGTAGCGAATTATCTAATTTGCTTAAAAATGAACAAATCACCTCTTTATTTCAGCCTATCGTACAAATTAAAACTCAACAGGTGTTTGGTTATGAGTCATTAAGTCGTGGACCATCCGATAGCCCTCTTCATGCCGCACCGATTCTTTTCGATACCGCTGAGCGCTGTCAATTAACTGAAAAACTTGAAGAGCTGTGTTTGCGAGTTGCGGCAAAACATTGGCAAATGCATTCGTTGGACAGCTATCTTTTTGTCAATATGAGCCCTGCAATGCTGATGAGTTCGAGTTTTCGAAGCGCCCGACTCATGAATTTGATTAAAAAATATCAGTTAAATCCAAAGAAGATAGTCATTGAGATCTCAGAGCGTTTTCCAGCGCTCCAATTACTTGAATTAAAAAGCGCTATTGCATGGTTAAAAAAGCAAGGCTTTTTGATTGCAATCGATGATTTGGGAACGGGTTACTCCGGGCTTAAGCTTTGGTCCGATCTTCAACCCGATCTGGTTAAGATTGATCGTCATTTTATTCGCGATATTCAAGACGATTTAATTAAATTAGAGTTTGTTCGATCCTTAGTAAGCCTTTCAAAACGTTTGGGGTGCCATTTAATTGCCGAAGGTGTGGAAAATCAGGCTGAATTAAATGTAGTCATGGAGTTAGGTATTGAATTGATTCAAGGCTTCATCGTGGGCCGACCTAAACCCTACCCAACAGCGAATATGGAGTGTTTATCTAATCGCAAACAGCCCCTTCCTCGCTCAAATGGTAAATTAGCCAAAGATCTATGCGTATTAGTTGAGCCTGTTTCACCCGATACACTCTTGAAAGATGCTTGGAGCAGGTTGCAGAGGGATAGCCACATTTTCTCATTGCCCGTTGTACAAGATGGAAGGCCATTGGGCCTATTGCACAAATGGCGAGTGCTTGAGTTGTATGGAAGTCAGTATGGTCGAGCACTGTTCGAGAACCGTGCTGTGAGTAACTTTATTACCGGAGATTCACTCGTTGTTGAGGAAGACTCGACACTGGATGAAATCAGTCAACGTCTTATTGAAGAAGATTTTCATTATATAAAACAACATTTTATTGTTGTGAATGATGGGCTTTATATCGGTTTAGGTACGACTCGCCAGTTATTAAAGTACATTACCGAAGAGCGAATTTCTCAAGCACGCTATGCGAACCCTTTGACCGGACTTCCAGGCAACCAACCCATTAATCAAGAACTCAATAAGCGGTTGAATGGGTTAACCCCATTTATGTTTATTTACGTCGATATTAATGACTTTAAGCCGCTTAACGATACGCTAGGTTATCAAAAAGGTGATGTTGTGATTAATCGCCTAGCAGATATGTTATGCCATAACTTTACTCAACCTAATGACTTTGTTGGACATATTGGTGGCGATGACTTTGTCGTTATGACAGAAAGAAATCTTACGGAAACTGATTGTCAGCTCATTCAAGACGAATATCGACAATCTTTAGCCTCAATCTATTCGCCATCCGTTTTGCAACAAGGCTATTACTTTGCCAAAGGGAGAGACGGTATCAACAAAAAGTTTCAGCTCTCCTCTATTTCTATTGCCGCGCTTTGGATAGATTCACCCAATCAGTTTAATGATAAACAGATCATCGAGTTGGCAACCACTGCAAAAAAAGAGTCAAAGTTGAATGCAAGCCATTGCGAAATACTTGAACTGAATGAATAGCATCTATCATTGAGTTCTGTCTGTACTTACTACTTGAGACACCTTTTCCCCTGTAACATATATTTAATTGTATATGTAAAAAAATGAATGTACTCTGCAGTTACTCTAACAGCAAATACCTCTGAGGTGTGTCATGAAACGAGTTTTATTTGTCTGTACCGCGAACTCTGCCCGCTCTCAAATGGCTGAAGCCGTGCTTCGTCACTTCGGTGGTGATCAGTTCGATGTGGTGAGTGCAGGTACTCGCCCAACAGAAGTCGATCCTCGCACCATTGAAGCGTTAAAAGGTTTCGGTGTAGAAGCACAAGGACTCGTTTCTAAATCCATTGAAAGTTTAGAGAATCAACAATTCGATTTCATCATTAGTTTGTGTGAAAAAGCACACAAAGATTGTAACCAATGGCCAGGAAGCGGCGTGGTCATGTCTTGGGATTTTCCTGATCCTAAAACCAGTAATGACCCTAAAGCATTCACACGCTCATTACAGGAAATAAGCGAGCGCGTTAGAATGTTTATTCTGGTGAACTCAAAAAAAGTGAAATCAGAAGTGAAAAGCATACAGCCTGTCGAGTTTTATAAACTTCTGTCAGATGAAAATCGCCTGTTGAGTTTATTATTGATTCAAGATCAAGGCGAGCTTTGTGTTTGTGAGTTGATGGAGGCACTGGATCAACCTCAACCGAAAATTTCACGTAACTTGAGTCAGTTACGTCAAGCTGGTCTGCTGCTCGATCGTCGACAAGGACAGTGGGTCTTTTATCGGATACATCCTGCCATGGATGATTGGATGCATGAAGTTCTTAAGCTAACACTTGAACATAGTGCCTCGAATTTAGATCAACCCTTAGCACGTCTTGAAGCGATGAGTTCACGTCCTTCTCTTTGTTCTATGGAAGGCTGATAGGTTTTTTAACGCTATATTACGCTACTGGAGATCAATTTGTGCTTGAGCTAATCCATCCCCATTGGGACTTACCACTTAAAAAGGGCACCCTTTCCTTGACTGCTTGTCCGGGCACCCAGGGTTTGTCATTGGAAAAATCTTTAAAGCAGCTTCAAGACTCGGGCGTAACTGCCTTAATTACACTACTCTCTGATCAAGAGTTAGAAGCTGCTGGATTAGATAATTTTATCCTAACTGTTAAACAAGTTGGTTTAGAAAGCTTTCATGTACCGGTTCCGGATGATGATCTGCCTGGTGACGTATTTGAAAAACGCTGGCAAGCCGCACTTCAGAAGATTGAAGAGCATTTGAGCGCAAATCATAGCGTTGCTATTCATTGTATGGGTGGGTCAGGTAGAACTGGTTTGATAGCAGGACGGTTGATGCTCAATCAGGGTTTTTCTTCTGAAGATATCATTTCCAAAATTCGTGCTTTGCGGCCTAAATCCTTTTCATTGGATGCTCAGAAAAATTATATAAAAGGCTTTGCCTTAGGAAACAGTAATGAATTTTAACTCTTCATTAGCAGCTAGAAAGTCAGTTAATAATCAAACCTTAACAATCTCTTAACTGTTTTGTCACATATATCCTTCAAGGTATTTGGCTGTGTTTAAAGTATGAACATTTAATAAATACCAGAGGTTACTATGTTGAAAAAGAATCTTTTGGCCTGCGCTGTTTTTACACTAGGCAGCGCTATTGCAACTCAAGCAATGGCCAATCCTCCTGCTTCTTGCCCTGATACTCTCCGCTATGCTGATACCGGTGTTGAAGGTATGGAAGAGTTACGTCGTTCTTTCGGACCTTTCGTTGAGGTGATGGAAGAAGCAACCGGTTTGAAAATAGAATTTTTTCCAGTGGGTAACCGTACCGCTGTTGTTAACGCATTGCGTTTCCAGCAGATTGATGTGGTGATGACCGGTCCAAGTGAGTATGTGGCAATGGACTCGCAAGTCAAAGGCGCTCAGCCTCTGGTAAGCCTAGCACGCCCTCATTATGCCTCTATCTTTATCGTACCTGAAGATAGCGAATACCAGACGTTGAACGATCTTAAAGGTGCGCGTATTTCGATGAAAAGTGTCGGCTCGACAACCGGTCATATCATCCCTGCCTATATGCTGGTTGAAGCGGGCTTAGATATAGATCGTGATGTACGCATTATGAATCTGGGCGGTACGTTATTTGAAGCTTTGATCTCTGGTGATGTTGAGGCAGCTGCTACGGGTGTGCGTGATTGGGATGGCTTCGTCGAGCGTACCGGTGGAGGCTACCGTATTCTGGCGCAGTCTGCACAGATGCCAGATGATTTGGTTGTAGCTGGTCCGCATATAGCTGCTGACTGTGCTGATTACATTCGTGATGCAATGATGCAGAGCGGTGATGCGCTGATCCAAGCAACTCTAAAGCCCGAAGGACGTGATCGTTATCTCGGCGCTAGTCTTATGCCGGTTGATGACAGCAGTTATGACGTGGTGCGAAAAGCTTACGCTGCGCTTGGATTAACAGCGGAGTAATCCTATGGATGTTGTTGTGACTGGGGTAGGTAAAACCTACCCCGATGGCACGGAAGTGTTGAAAGGATTGGACTTGCAGATAGCCTCTGGTGAGGGTGTGGTCTTACTGGGTGCCAATGGCTGTGGTAAGTCCACCCTCCTGCGTTGCATGTTGGGTCTCGAAACGCTGAGCAAGGGCGATATTCAGCTGGGTGGGCTCAGTATTCAGAAACAGAAAGGCCGTAACTTACGTCGTTTACGATCACGTATAGGTAGTGTCTTTCAACAGTTTAATCTGGTCGGTAATCTGTCAGTATTTCAGAATGTGCTGTTTGGTCGGTTGGGCAATGACGGACTGCTGTTAAGTCTTAATCTGAGCTGCAGTCGAGCTAACCGTGAACTGGCGATGCACTGTCTTGAACGTGTTGGGCTGGCGCATTTAGCCGGTAAGCGCACCGATAGTCTCTCTGGAGGTCAGCAGCAGCGCGTTGCTATTGCCCGTATGCTCATGCAGGACGTTCAGATAGTGTTTGCTGATGAGCCTGTCGCCAGTCTTGATCCTCGAGCTGGTAGGGAAGTTATGGATCTGCTGTTTGAAATCGTGCACGAACGCAAGTTGACTGTTATCTGTGTTCTACATCAACTTGAATTAGCAACAGAGTATGCCCAACGACTGGTTGGCCTAAAGCAGGGACGTGTGGTCATGGATTGCTCACCGGATCGCGTAACCGAGTCGGAGCTTGCAGCTTTATATGAAGTGGCTTCTATGGAAGATTTGGAGCAAAGTTTTGCTGAAGGAGCTGCTTATGTCTCATGAATCTCGTGGGTTTGAGCCCAGTCGTTTTCAAAAACCATCTATTTTTGCTTGGGTAGTATTAATCACTTTTTTGGCTTTCTTCATTCAGGGTATTAGCAGTGCTGATATCTCCTTGAATCGCTTGATTGTGGGTAGTGGTAATCTTGGGGAATTCTTTGTATCGGCCTTGCCGCCGTCAACGTCCCGACTGGATGTAATCGCCAAGTCCATGCTAGAAACTCTCAACATGGCTATCGTCGGTGTAACCTTTGGTGTGCTGCTGAGCTTACCGGTAGCTCTGCTTTGTGCGCGAAATACATCGCCGCATGCGATCGTTAGAGTGGCGATGATTAATGTCGTTGCTACCTTGAGAACTATTCCTGATTTGATTTGGGCGCTGATATTTGTTGTCGCAGTCGGACTCGGTCCGCTAGCGGGTATTTTGGCAATTATTATGGATACCATCGGCTTTTGTGCACGCTTCTTTGCTGAACGTATTGAAGAGACGAACCCCAAGCCGGGTATGGCTCTAAAGGCATCAGGGGCTTCAAGAACTGCGGTAATAGTCGGTGCGATAATACCAGAATGCTTTCCATCATTTGTCGCTACCAGCCTTTATAGTGTCGAAAAGGCGGTTAGAAGTGCTGTTGTTCTTGGGCTTGTTGGCGCTGGTGGAATTGGAGTTGAACTGACTTCTGCGATGAATCTTTTCCGCTACAAGGAAGCGCTAACCATTATTCTGGTGGTGTTGGTTGTTGTCATTGCTGTGGAGCAAATCGCTAAGGCTATCAGAGCTAGGATAATGACCTGAAAATTTAAATAAACTGTCATAGTGCTGCAATATTGGTCCTCTAGTATCTGGTCTATACCAACTAAGATACTGGAGTGACCATGAAAAACACCCTGATCCATACCTTAAAAAAAGCTACCTTGGCTTTGTCTGTTGCCACTGCGTTGACTGCTCAAGCGCTATCAGCAACTGAGTTGACTGTCTATACCGCTGTTGAGTCTGATGACCTGCAAAAATACGCACAGCGTTTTAACCAAGCTCATCCTGATATCAGCGTTCGTTGGGTGCGTGACTCCACGGGTGTCATGACAGCACGTTTGTTAGCGGAAAAAGAAAACCCACGTGCTGATGTGATTTGGGGCTTGGCGGCTACCAGCTTATTAATGCTAGATGCTGAAGATATGTTGCATCCTTATGCACCTGTAGGTGTGGAAAATTTAGATCCAAAGTTTGTTGATCAAAACACACCACCAGCATGGGTCGGTATGGACGCGTGGGTAGCAGCAATTTGCTACAACACCATTGAAGGTGAGAAGCAGGGCGTTCCTATGCCAACTAGCTGGGAAGATTTAACTCGTCCTGAGTATCAAGGTCATGTGATTATGCCTAACCCAAGCTCATCAGGTACAGGTTACCTAGATGTTGCCAGCTGGATTCAACTCTTTGGTGAAGAGAAAGCTTGGGAATATATGGATGGCCTGCATAACAACATCAGCCGTTACACTCACTCCGGTTCTGCACCTTGTAACCTAGCAGCCTCTGGTGAAGCGGTTGTAGGTGTTTCCTTTGCGTTTCGTGCAGCTCGCTTAAAATCCCAAGGTGCTCCTATTGAGATCGTTTTCCCATCTGAAGGTTTAGGTTGGGATATGGAAGCTGCCGCCATAGTGAAAGGCACACAAAACCTTGAAGCAGCTCAGACCTTAATGGACTGGATTGTTAGCCGTGAAGCCAACGAAATGTATAACGAAGGTTATGCTGTGGTGGCGATGCCTGGTGTGGCTAAACCTATCGAAAACTACCCATTAGATATTGTTGAGCGAATGATCGATAACGATTTCAGTTTCGCTGCCGTGAATCGTGACCGCATTCTGCAAGAGTGGCAGCGTCGTTACGACGGTAAAACCGAAGCGCGTTAATACAAGTTCTTCAGACAAAGGCTCAAGGATGAGCCTTCCATAAGGATATAGGAGTTTTCGATGCATTCCTTACAGCAGTCCAGTGTTGCGGCCCTGGTGTCCAGCGCGGCTAACCCGATAGAAAATCGTAAAAAAAGTGCAGATATCTGCCTAAAAATTGAAGCCTTGTGTAAAGAATTTGGTGATTTTACAGCACTCAAATCGATTGATCTTGAGATACATGAAGGTGAGTTTGTTTGCTTTTTGGGCCCGTCAGGCTGTGGCAAGACAACTTTATTGCGTGCTATTGCCGGACTGGAAATGCAAACACGTGGTAAGGTTTTTCAAAAAAGTAAAGATATTAGTAATTTACCTCCACAAAAGCGTGATTTTGGTATTGTTTTCCAATCCTATGCGTTGTTTCCGAACCTAACTCTTGAAGACAACATCGCCTACGGGTTGAAAAACCAAGGTCTGTGTAAGTCTGCAATTCGTACTCGAGTTCAAGAATTGCTGACCTTAATTGGCCTAGAGGGTTCTGAACGCAAGTATCCCGCACAGCTTTCGGGTGGTCAGCAACAACGTGTTGCACTGGCTCGTGCTTTAGCCACTGAACCGGGTTTGTTACTGCTAGATGAGCCATTATCTGCGTTAGATGCACGTGTGCGTTTGCATTTGCGCCAACAGATTAAACAGTTACAACAAACCTTGGGTGTGACCACGGTGATGGTTACGCATGATCAAGAAGAAGCACTGACGATGGCAGATAGAATTGTGGTGATGAACCACGGTGTTATTGAGCAAATCGGTACCCCTGAAGAGATTTATCGTCAGCCGGTGAATGCTTTTGTCGCAGGTTTTGTCGGCACCATGAACCTTATACCCATTGAGGTAGAGTCTTCTGCATCGGTGTTATTGGGTAAAGAATCATTACCTTGTTTACCTCATGAACTTAACAAGGGTGATCAAGCCAGTTTAGCGATTCGTCCAGAAGAGATAGAGCTGTTTGATGTCATGCCTAATGAAGCAGCATTGGAAGCTCGAGTGACTCATACTGAGTACCTAGGTGCATTTTTACGCGTCACCTGTGATCTTCTGCTATTGAATCAAGAGATTACTGTAGATCTACAACATATTGATGCCGAACGTATGATTGTGGCTCAAGGGCGAGAAGTCTTCTTGAAGCTGCCACAGCGCTACTGCCGCGTCTTTGCTGAGCAGGTGCATTAAGATGTCGGTGAGTCTATCTGCACTAAAAGTTCCTGCATTACGCTATCGTTTTAGCTCTGAGACCTTGCTTAAGCTACTATTTTTGTTAGCTGCTTTAGCGCTGATGCTGATAGGTTTGGCGTTGCCACTTTACACCATGCTGCTGAAAAGTTTACAAAATGGTGCGGGCGACTTTATTGGCTTAGCCAATTATCGGCACTATTTTTCAACGCCTGCCTTAGCTAACTCTATTTTTAATTCGTTTTACATTGCCATTTTAACCATGGTGTTAGTGGTCAGTTTGGCATTCATGTGTGCATACGGTATTACGCGTACCTGTATGCCGGGCAAACGGTTTTTTAGGGTATTAACGCTTTTGCCAATTCTGGCACCTTCGTTACTTCCTGCTATCAGCTTAGTCTACATTTTCGGTAATCAAGGTTATTTAAAAGAGTTACTAGGTGGAGCCAGTATTTACGGACCTATTGGTATCGTTATCGGTATGTGCTTTTGGATATTTCCGCACGCCCTGATGATTTTGGTGACCGCATTATCGAATAGCGATGCGCGTTTATATGAAGCAGCTAAGGCGATGAAAACCTCAGCCTTTCGTACCTTTATGACAGTCACGCTACCCGGTGTCCGTTATGGTCTGATGTCTTGCTCATTTGTGGTGTTCACCTTAGCGATAACTGACTTTGGTGTACCTAAAGTGATTGGTGGTCAATATAACCTGTTAGCAACTGATATTTATAAACAGGTGGTGGGTCAGCAAAACTTTCAAATGGGTGCGGTTGTCAGTGTGATTCTGCTTCTACCCGCTGTATTTACTTTTATTGCGGATCGTTGGGTGCAGCGTCGACAAACTTCTCAGTTATCCGCACGAGCTGTACCTTACCAGCCAGAGCCATCTCGAGTTAGAGATTGGACCTTTGCCTTGCTGTGTTATGCCGTGGCTGGATTTATTCTGTTGATTATTGGTACGGCAGTCTATGCCTCTTTAATTCAGTTTTGGCCCTATAACCTAAGCTTTACTTTACAGCACTATCGCTTTGATGGTTTGGGTGGAAATGGCTGGGAGTCATGGTTTAATTCCCTAAAAATGGCCGGTGGTGTGGCGTTGATCGGAACCCTGGTGATCTTTACGAATGCGTGGTTAGTGGAAAAGAGCAAAGAGTTTCCGGTCTTGCGCCAATCCGTGCATCTATTCTCAATCCTACCCATGGCGGTGCCCGGCATGGTGTTGGGTTTAGCCTATATCTTCTTTTTTAACCATCCTTCAAACCCGCTGAACTTCCTGTATGGAACCTTGGCGATTTTGATTCTGAATACCCTGATTCACTTCTATACCGTCTGTCATTTGACCTCGATGACTGCATTGAAGCAGTTGGATCCGGAGTTTGAATCGGTGGGAGCTTCATTAAAAGTTCCTTTCTGGCGCACCTATACACGAGTCACTTTGCCGGTTTCCTTACCTGCCGTTCTGGATATTTCGGTTTACCTCTTTGTGAATGCCATGACGACTGTGTCAGCGGTGGTGTTTTTGTATGGGCCTGATACTCGCTTGGCGTCTGTATCGGTGCTTCATCTTGATGAAGCAGGTTATTTTGCAAGTGCAGCGGCGATGGCGGTGTTGATTTTGCTGACCTCTATGGCGGTGAAAGTGATGCATGCCGGTGTGACCTTCTTACTGCTTAGAAAAGCGCAAAGTTGGCGTCAACGTTAATTTTTACAAGACATTATTGATTGGAACACTTATTGATCATGCGAACAGAACCCTTATTACTCACCCCCGGCCCCTTAACAACCAGCTTGACGGTAAAGCAGGCTATGTTACGAGACTGGGGTTCATGGGACAGTGATTTTAATGACATAACCGCGGCGATTTGCGAGCAACTGCTTCAGGTTGCCAAGGCTCAGGAAACACATGTTTGTGTGCCTCTTCAAGGCAGTGGTACCTTTGCGGTTGAGGCGACCTTTGCGACTCTATTGGGGCAAGACAGTAAAACACTGGTTCTAATGAACGGTGCTTATGGTCAACGTGCAGCCAAAATTTTAGAGCGTATGGGTCGTGACACGGTGTTACTGGATATGGGTGATTATTTGCCACCAGAACCTGAAGAAGTGGCGCGTATTCTTCAAGAAGATGCCGATATCACTCATGTGGTCTTGATCCACTGTGAAACCAGCTCTGGCATTCTCAATCCGTTGGAAGAGATAGCAAAAGTTGTTTCTGAAGCAGATTGTGAATTTATCATCGATTCGATGAGTGCTTTTGGCGCTTTACCTATTGATGCACGCAACTTACCTTTTGCCGCGCTGGTGTCATCGGCGAATAAGTGTTTTGAGGGGGTTCCGGGTTTTGGTTTTGCTATCATTCGTAAAACATTATTACAACAATGTCAGGGGCGTTGTGTCTCATTATCCCTAGATCTTTACGATCAATGGCAATACATGATGAAAACAGGGCAGTGGCGTTTTACACCTCCTACCCATGTTGTTGCTGCTTTTTATCAAGCCCTACAAGAATATCAGCAAGAAGGAGGGCAGCCTGCACGTTTAGCTCGTTATCAACGAAATCGAGATCGACTGGTTGCCGGTATGAGAAGGCTGGGCTTTGATACCTTACTAAAAGACCATTGGTTATCACCCATCATCATTACCTTTTTATCACCTGACGATCCTGCGTTCAGTTTTACCTCTTTTTACCAAGCTATGAAGCAGCGCGGTGTATTGATCTACCCAGGCAAATTGACGGTTGTAGAGAGCTTCCGTTTAGGTTGCATCGGTCAGCTTTATGATGAAGAGATAGATAAGGTTCTCAGTGCGGTAGCAGAAAGCTGCCAAGCATTAGGTCTGTCTGCTCAGTCTACATCGTCAAATACTCAACCACTTACTGAAGCCATTTAAGGATAAATTATGTATACCTACCAACGTCGTTATGCCGGACCACTTCAGGCAGTGATTTTAGATTTAGCCGGTACCTGTGTGGATTTCGGATCTTTAGCACCTATACAAGCTTTTCAAGCCTTATTTGCGGCAGAGGGTGTTGCTATTACTCAAGCCGAAGCGCGTGAACCTATGGGTAAAGAGAAGCGCGAGCATATAGAAGCCCTGTTAGCGATGCCTCGAATTGCTGAAGCATGGTTGGCAGTTAAAGGCTTTGCCCCAACGACTGAGAAAGTTGATCAAATGTATCGTGACTTTGTTCAGTATCAATTGGCTGCTATCCGTCAAAATAACCGAGTGATTCCCGGATTAGATGATTTGGTCAGCTACTGTGATGAAGAAAATATCGATATCGGCGTTAACACTGGCTACAGCCGAGAAATGATTGCTGAACTTCTCCCTACACTGGCTGAACAAGGCTTTAAACCCTTGTCAGTTGTTTGTGCGACAGATGTGCCAGCCGGAAGACCTTTTCCTTGGATGGCATTGAAAAACGCTAAGGATTTAGCCGTTAGTTGCGTTCAAGCCTGTGTCAAAGTCGATGATACCGCAGTCGGCATAGAAGAGGGATTGAATGCTGGTATGTGGACAGTCGCTGTGGCCGTGTCTGGTAATCAAGTCGGTTTATCACAACAGGACTGGTTGGCGTTAAGTGAAGCAGAGCAGCAAGCTAAACGTATCGCTGCCCATCAAGCGCTAAGTCAGTCTGGAGCACACTATGTGATTGACTCAGTTCAAGAGTTGCCTGAAGTGCTAGAAGAGATAGGTTTTCGTTTGGCAGGTGCTGAGCAGCCTTGAGTCATTTAGCGCTGGTACTGGTATTGGTGTCGGCGTGTTTACATGCCGGATGGAATCTACTGGGTAAAAAGCAGGTTCCATCCTTGGCGTTTTTTACGCTGGCGATGCTTGGAGGAGCGGTTGTTTTTGCTCCGCTACTCCTAATAAGTGGAGAGTGGCTTAATCTAAATGCTTCGTTTTGGCAGCTATTAATTATCTCGGGTGCTTTCCAAGGCGTGTATATGGCAGGGTTGGCTTGGGCATATGCTCGAGGTGAAATCAGTGTCCTTTATCCTTTGGCAAGAGCTTTACCCGTATTACTGGTTCCTTTTGCAGGTTGGTTGCTATGGCAGCAATGGGCGTTGAGTTCACAAGATCTGTTGGGCATGTGCTTAATCGCTTTGGCTGGTTTCTTATTGCCCTTAGTAAGACTGAGCTCCTTTAGTTGGTCAATTTACGCTACACCAGCATTGGGATTTATGTTGATAGCCGCACTGGGTACGGTGGGATATTCGATTACTGACAAGGCGGCTATTGATTTAATGCAGTTGCAGGGGATCAGCGCCACCATCTCAGGAATGCAATACATGGTATTACAAGCATGGATGGCGATCCTGTGGATGATGCCTGTGGTTGCCTTAATCCCATCAGAGAGAAAAGCCTTGAGTGTTTTGTTAGCAGGCAGTGCGCGAGTGTGGATACTGGCTGGGATAATGGTGTTGAGCACTTATGGTTTGGTATTGATTGCGATGGCTTATACCGAGGATGTCAGTTACTTGGTTGCTCTGCGACAAGCCTCTATTCCCTTAGGCGCCTTGCTAGGTGTTTTTTGGCTAAAAGAAACTCTGTCATCCTTTCGCTGGTTTGCATTGGCACTGATGATGGCGGGATTGGTATTGGTAGCACTGAATTAATTATGAAGGTTTCACAAAGAGAGTTAAGAATATGAAAACACCTCATTTGGTTATTTTTGATCTAGACCATACCTTATTGAATGGCGATAGTTCAGAGCTTTGGGCGGCTGAAATGACACGCCTAGGTTGGGTTGAGGATGTCGATAGCTTTAAAGCCCAGCATCAAGCGTTAATGCAAACCTATGCAAGCGGCAATTTAGATATGGAAGCCTATCTTACCCTAAGTCTCGACCCCTTGAAGGGAAAGAGTTATCAAGAGGTTGCCAAGGTGGCAGAAGAGTTTGTTAGAACTCAGTTGCTACATCGATTGTATCAGCAAGGTTTAGAGTTAACCCGGCGTCTGCGGAGTGACGGTCATCATTTGCTGATGATCTCCGCAAGTGAGTCCTTTTTAGTAGAACCTGTTGCTCGCTCGATAGGCTTTGATGGCGTAATCGGAATAGAGCCAGAGCTAGAAGATTGCTGCTTCACAGGCCGTCCATTATTGCCCATGAGTTATCAAGATGGAAAAATTCATCATAGTCGGCGATATGCCCAGCAGATGGATATGAATGATTGGCCGATCAGCTTCTATTCTGATTCCCATAATGATATTCCACTGTTGGAAGTGGCTGATATGCCTTTCGCGGTTAACCCCAATGCACATTTGGCATCCGTCGCAAAAGAGCGCAACTGGTCAGTTATACATTTTGAATATTAAGTATAAGGGTATTCAAGAAAGCGTCACCAAACCTTAACCTTTCGTTTAAAGAAGTGTCATGGAAGACACTTATGATTGCTGCACTGTCAATCTAACGGAGAGAGTCAATGACACATCAGCAAACACCTTCTGTGATCGATCACCATGATGGTGACGAACCACTTAGCAATCACTCTGATAATCCTAGTTTTCAACAGATCATTGAAAAGCGTATCTCTCGCCGCTCAATGATGAAAGGTAGCTTGGGAACCGCTGCTATGTTGGGCTTTTTTGCCAGCACCGGTTACAGCGCCACTGCGAATGCTGGCAGTAATCGTCATAGCCCATTGCTAGGTTTTGAAGCGATTCCAGTTGATGCGACTGACCGAGTCACTTTGCCAAAAGGTTATACTCATCAAGTGATTCTGCCTTGGGGTGAGCCTATTTCTGGCAACATGCCTGCATTTGATCCAATGAGTAACTCTGGTCAAGATCAAGCTCATCAAATGGGTAGCCATCACGATGGTATGCATTTCTTCCCGATTGAAGGTCAAGATCCTTATCAAGGCAGTTCAGAAGATGGCTTGTTGGTGATGAACCACGAGTATGTCGAGCCACGCTTCATGCATGCATCTGCTCAAGGACAAGCGCTGTCTCGCTCCGCTGTTCCTGTTAAAGCAGATGGAACACGTTCAGCAGATGAAGTGTTAAAAGAGTTACATGGTCATGGTGTCAGCGTTGTACGCATGAAAAAGCAATCCAATGGCCAGTGGGCTATTGAAGCTGATCCACGTAACCGTCGTATTCATGGTATGACTGAAATGGAGATCAGTGGCCCTGTTCGTGGCACTGACTTTGTTAAAACCAAATTCAGCCCAGAGGGTACTCGTACACGCGGAACCTTGAACAACTGTGCTCATGGTGTCACGCCTTGGAATACTTATCTGGCTGCTGAAGAAAACTGGGCTGGTTACTTCATCAACCATGCAGAGCAACCTCGTGAACAAAGCCGTTATGGTGTGTCTAAAGAAGGCAGCGGCAGATATGGATGGGAGTTGGCTGATTCAGGTGATGATGCGTTCATTCGCTTTGATGTAACGCCTAAAGCAGCGTCTGCTACGGAAGATTATCGTAACGAAGTCAATGGATTCGGTTGGATGGTAGAAATCGATCCATTCAACCCTGAAGTCCGTCCGGTTAAGCGTACTGCCTTAGGCCGTTTTGCGCATGAAGGTGTGGTTTTCCAGCCAGCCGTTGAAGGACAACCGATTGTTTGTTACTCCGGTGACGATGCGCGCTTTGAATACATTTATAAGTTTGTCAGTGCTCAGCCTTTCTTTAAAGCCACTGCAGGTGGTCATCTTCTGGATAACGGAACGCTTTATGTGGCTCGTTTCAATGAAGATGGCAGCGGTGATTGGTTGCCGTTAGTTTTCGGTATGGGACCTCTGACACCAGAAAATGGCTTCCACTCTCAAGCAGATGTGTTGGTGAATACGCGTACTGCTGCGGATACACTGGGGGCAACCAAAATGGATCGTCCAGAGTGGGGCGCAGTAGATCCTAAAACAAAGGAAGTCTATTTCACGCTGACCAACAACAGCCGCAGAACGGACGAGCAAGTGGATGCTGCTAATCCACGTGCTGAAAACAATTGGGGTCAGATTATTCGCTGGCGCGAGCAGAATGATCAAGTTGCAGCTAAAAGCTTTGAGTGGAATCTGTTTGTTATTGCGGGTCCAGAGTCTGATTCGGAACTGGCAGGTAATAACCTAGATGGTGGCAACATCTTCAATAGCCCTGATGGCTTATGGTTCGATCCTGACTCACGCCTATGGATTCAAACGGATATGAGTGAAAGCATTGTGAATACAGGGCCATGGGAACAATTTGGTAACAACGCCATGCTAGCTGCAGATCCAGTTAACAATGTTATTCGTCGCTTCCTAGTCGGGCCGATAGGTCAAGAGATCACGGGTGTTGTCACGACGCCAGATCAAAAAACTATGTTTATTAACGTACAGCATCCCGGTGCAACGACTTCTCCAGAAGAGTTTGCGGCAGGTCAGTTAGTAAGTCATTGGCCACATGATGGCGCTATCTATCCTCGTTCTGCAACGGTTGTCATTACCCGTGAAGATGGTGGTGTGATCGGTAGTTAATAGAGTTCCAAAGGATGTATCGCCTTGGTGCAAGGATGCACCACCCTGCTTTTTAACAGCTATCCCTAAATTACCCTGCAATGCTATGCTTAAT
>REDB01000222.1 GCA_007693685.1 Oceanospirillales bacterium | reverse complement strand
CGGATGTTCGTCATGGCGTGCTAGATCCGTTAGCGCGAGATTTTACGCCTTCTGCAACAGCTTATCTTGAATATCTTCAACAGTTAGCTGATGCTTTTAGTGACTGTTTAGAGGGCTAATCTTTTTAATTTAAAAGGCTTCACAAGCCTAGGTGGGGTGAGTATAATTCGCCCCACTCAAAATGCAGATGTGGTGGAATTGGTAGACACGCTAGCTTCAGGTGCTAGTGCCTTCACGGGCGTGGGAGTTCGAGTCTCCCCATCTGCACCATTCTTGATATTACCCGCACTTCCCTATATAGACTTCCTTTCTAGAATGCCAATACATCAGAATTCATAACAAGATTTCTAGTTATCTTCGCGCTTTGCTAATCAATAATCAAAAAAAAGCCCACTCAGTAAACTGAGCAGGCTGCTGCATAAATCTTAATTGGGTGAGTGAGGTGCTAACTAATCGGGTGAAGATCAGTTAATGCAGCTGAATAAATTGAATGCGTAACTCAGTGCTTATACAACGTGTAAGCTAACTTGAACAATTACCGGCAAAATCGCGACTAAGAAAGCGCCTACGATTAGAGCAATTGATGGAACAAGACCAATAGTTTCATGGGCTTCTTGATGTGCATGGCTCATATGCTTCTCCAGTATTTAAAACAGTGCTTATTTAAAAGCTAATTTGTTTGCTATTGATCTAACTATCTGTAGCTTGATTATCTATAACTAAGCAAAACAAGTGCCAATAATATCTCTCATACAAGAAATAAATAATAAGCAGTTGATTCTTATTGGTTTTTGTTTGAGTTTGTTTTGCCGGGGTGGCAGAGGATTTTAACGAGTATCGCAAGCTTAATGACACTTTTGGCAGATTGATAAGAATCATGCGCCGTAAGTGTCATGTTATAGGTATGTTGTTTGTCGAGTTAATGTTTGAATCTGTCCCGCTCTGTTAGGCTATCCCAGATGACTTAGCTTAAGCCGCTAAAATCTTGCTGTCGAAGCGCTTCATAAACAAGGATTGCAACGGTATTAGACAGGTTTAAGCTGCGACTTCCGGGGTGCATGGGGAGTCTTAACACCTGTTCAGATGGAAGGCTTTCTAGAATATCCACAGGTAGACCACGTGTTTCTGGACCAAACATAAAGCAGTCACCATCCTCGAAACTTACTTGATGGTAATAGGCTTTCCCTTTGGTCGATAGGGCAAATATACGCTTAGGAGCTACCTCTTCTTTGAATCGTTCAAAGTCAGGCCATATTTGCACCTTAGCAAATTCATGATAATCCAACCCAGCACGACGCAACCCCTTTTCCTCCATCGAGAAACCAAGTGGTTCAACTAAATGTAATTGGCATCCTGTATTTGCTGCGAGACGAATGACATTGCCGGTGTTGGGCGGTATTTCAGGTTGATACAAAAGGATATGAATCATAGATACTGCTTAGTAAAGTCTTCTAAAGTGAGTGGGCGGCTAAAATAATACCCTTGGAAGGCATAACATCCAAAGCTTTCAAGCATTTTAAGCTGCTCTTCTGTTTCCACACCTTCAGCAATTACGGCAAGATCCATGCTTTTAGCTAAGGACACAATGGTTCTGGCGATATCTGCATGATGTTGATCTTGTGACATGTCTGTTACAAATGACTTATCAATTTTTAGTTGATCCAAGGGTAATCGCTTTAAATATGAAAGCGATGAGTAACCTGTACCGAAATCATCAAGTGAAAAACTAATACCATGTTCTTTTAGAGTATCTATCTTGGCAACAGTCTCATCTACATCGTCTAGCAGCATACTTTCCGTAATTTCTAGCTTTAATGTAGTCGGTTTAATGTTGTGCTTAGCAATGCATTCAAGTAAAGATCCAACAAAGTTTTGCTGTTGGAATTGTTTTGGACTGATGTTCACCGCAAGAACCAAATCTTTGCTTTTGTCTGACTCTTGCCAAATAGCGAGTTGACGGCAGGATTCGTCCAAGACCCACTGTCCAATCGGTAAAATTAGACCTGTATCTTCAGCGACGGGAATAAATTCAACTGGGGAAATGAAGCCTTTTTCAGGATGCTGCCAGCGCAATAAGACTTCCGCTCCAAAGAGGTTGCCATGCTGGTCAACTTGAGGTTGATAGACTAAATGGAAGCCGTTTTCTTGAATGCATAGGCGAAGATCCCTAGCGAGTGTTGCCAGTTCAGTTACTTTAACCTGCATTGTAGGGTCAAAGAAACGATAAGTATTACGTCCGGCCGCTTTGGCTTGGTACATGGCAAGATCAGCTTGCTTTAGAAGTTCGTCAATGCCCTCCTCTTTACCTACAAATAGTGCAATACCGATACTGAGTGTACTGAAATGTTCTATTGAGTCAAACTTGTATGGTTTACATAGACTTTCTAGAATTTTTTGACAAAGTTTTTCAACAAGCATGCCTGCTTGCTCTCGATCTTGTCCCATATCCTCAAGTAGTATAATAAATTCATCACCACCTAACCTGGCTACTGTATCTACACGTCGAACACAGGCGGATAGGCGCTCAGAGACCTGTTTTAATAGCAGGTCGCCAATATGATGGCCGCGTGTATCGTTCAGGGTTTTGAAGTCATCTAAGTCCAGATAAAGAATAGCTCCAAGCTTTTTACTACGTTGGCTTCTTTCTAGAGCATGCTCTAGGCGTTCCATAAGTAACTGTCTATTGGGAAGCATGGTTAGTTGATCGTAGAATGCGAGCTGCCGTATGCGTATCTCTGCTTCTTTGCGATCAGTTACATCTAGTAAAGTAACAACATAATTAACGATGGTGTTATCTTGGTCATTAAATACCGCTGAGATACTAGTCCATTGTAAGAATCTATCACCTGACTTACGTTTACTCCAAATTTCATCCTGCCAAACACCTTGATGCATCAATGTTTTTTGAATGACATCAAAGTCAATTTTATCGTCTTTGATCTTTATGCTAGTAAGATGTTTGCGAGTAATTTCGTCAGCGTCATAACCTGTAATACGGGTGAAGGCTTGGTTAACTCGAAGGATGGTGCAATGTACATCTGCAACGATCATTCCTTCGCCAGATTCAAATACAGTCGCAGCGACATTTAAGTCATCAACCATGTGTTGCATGGCTTTTCCGACACGGTTGTATTCTTTAATACCAGTGCCTTCAAACTTACTACCTTTTATTCCTTTTTGCGTTTCATCAATAAACTTGAGTAGTCTGGCAATCGCATGGCTATGGCTGAGATGTAAAAGCCATCCTGCAAAGATGAGTAGACCTAAAAAGATACCTGACAGTAATAGAAAAGATCGAACAAATTGCCCTGCTTGACTTAAAAATCGATCAGATCTTAGGCTGATCGATACAAATAGTTCTGTAGATTGACCAAATAGATTTAATGTTTGATAGATCCGATGTACGTTAGCGGCATCTAAGTCAGAAAAATTTATTATAGCTACATCATCACTGTTATCAGTTTTAGTCGCAGTAACTAATAGTTCGCCATTATGGTTGTGTATCGCTATATGGTCTACGTCTGCTGAGCGAAGTAAATGTTGTATGAAGTATCGGTTCTGTCCTATGGCTAGCCCCGCAATCATATATCCTTGAAGTTGAATGGTTGCCGGGTCGAAGATAGGCGTTGCTCTAATTAAAGCGGTACGTCTGTCAAAACCTATCTGCCGCCAACTGGTTGTAAACAGAATGGGTGAGTCAATTTGCTCTAAGGCATATCGAGAGTCATAGAGTGGCATTCCGCCGTCAAAAAGCATTCTTCCATCCGGTGAAAGCAAAAAGAACAGATCCAACATCGCTGCACTTTCAGAGTCTTGAAACATCAAGCTCATATCATCAGAGAAGCGTGTAATCTCGGTTTCGTTGGCTATTAATGAAGCAAATGAGTGGTTAAAAGAGGCAACATCGAGATAAGTATTTAAAATATCCAGCCTATTTTCTATTAAACTTTGAACAGTTCTATGTCGTTGTTCAAGGGTGTTTTGAATTTCTGCGTTTAACTGAGTTTGGCTGGTTCTCGCTGCATATATAGATGCAACTAAAAGAGCCAGTAAGCCAAGAGCCCCGAATATGATTGTTATTCGGGTAGTAAAGGTTAATGCCCACGGCTTACCGAAACGCATATTAATTCTCATTCTCTATTTTAGAAAGTAGATCAACATACTGAGAGCGCTCATCAATGATAAATTGAGTTAATTCACTTTCACCCATAAAAATCACAGGATGACGAATAACATCATGAATAACTTGAATGAGTCTGGGATCTTCTACTGCTTGTTTAAGGGCATTCGTTAGAATGGTAAATTGATCATCGGGTGTATTTTTAGGTACCGCTAGGATTCTAAGGGATTGTGTACCTATTCCATAATCTAGCTCTTGTAAAGTTGGTATATGAGGGTGTTCTGAAAGTCTATTAACACTGACGGAAGCCAGTACTTTCATCTGCCCACTGTCCACATAGCGGTTATGAGTTCCACCACTAAAGGCAAGGTGAACATCTTTTCCAAGCACTAGAGGCGTCATTCCTGCTCCTCCGGAGACTGGAATGATCCTGATATTGAGACCTTCTCTCTCAGCAATCACGTTAATAAAATGTCGATCTGTTAAATTTTGGGAAGCGTAAAGAATTTCATCTTGCTGTCTTGCATAGTCAATAAATTCAGTCCAATTTGAAAAAGGTGCATCACTGTATGTAACTAATGCACTCTGATCTTCCGAAATGGCGCCTACATAGCGAAAATCATCAACTTCAAAGGCTGGTTTTGTATGAGGAGCGTTAGTGATCGGAATAGAAGGAGTAAACAGCATGATGTAGCCCTCACTTTGACTTTGAGCCACCATTGCTGCTGCTATACCACCGCCTAGTCCAGAGCGTAATTGTATTGTTACAGGTTGATTTAAAATATCAGTTAATACTTCTGCTAGTGTTTCTGCCTGAGTAAATACAGTGCCGCCACGATCAAATCCTATAAGCAACGTTAACGGCTTACTAGGAAAGTTACTGGCATTAACCCATGTCGAAAACAAAATTAACTGAAATATCAGAAAAGTTGCTACCTTTTTCATGCACATTAACCTGTAGATTAAGTATCAATTAACCCTTAAAAGCACTACAAAATAAAGGTGTATGTTGAATCTATGTTTAATAAAGATCTTAGTCGTATTTATTTAAATTTGCTAACAGTTCTTTTTAATTTCATGCAATTATCCATTAGTCATTGTTCATGTGATTAGACATCAAACGCATAATATTTAACTGTTGAAGTTGAAGCGACGCGCGCAGTTCTTCACCTTTAATAAACAGACGTGGCTGTCGAATAACATATTCAGTTACATTAATGAATCGTGGGTCATCCATCATCGCTTCGAGTGCGATTGTTAATTTTTCAATTTGGTAATTGGGTGTGTTTTTTGGGGCTGCTATTAAGCTAACTGATTGAATTCTTAATATATAGCCAAGTTCTTGAAGCGTTGGAACGTTAGGATAGTGTACTAGTCTTTCACTTCCTGTTGTTGCCAGCACACGCATTTCTCCTGAATCTGTAAAGCGTGCATGTGTACCTCCGCTGAAAGCAAGATCAACATCGCCAGATAAAACAAGAGGCGTCATTCCAGCGCCTCCCGACACAGGAATAATGCGGACACTGAACCCCTCTTGTTTGGCTATCTCTTGGATGATTAAACGATCAGTTAAGTTTTGAGAGGCATAGCGTATCTCACCTTGTTGTTGTGCGAAGCTAATAAACTCTTCCCAAGAACTATAAGTTGCATGATGACTGGTAACAAGAGCATGTTGATCAGCTAATACAGAGCCAATAAAAATAAAGTCTTCGATTTCATAAGATGCTTGGAGTCTGATGGGATAGTCAGTAATAGCAAAGGAAGGTGTTAAAAGCAGTATGTAACCTTCACTATTACTATTAGCAAGCATCGCTGCAGCTGTTCCTCCGCCATGTCCAGGTCGAGCTTCAATATTGACAGGTTGACCCAGTTTGTCAGAAAGGACTTCTGCAACTGTTTCTGCAAGCGTATACATCGTGCCGCCTCTTTCAAAGCCTAGCAATAGCGTTACAGGACGATTAGGGAAATCGTTCGCAACTGCTTGAGTAGACAAAATGTAGAAGCTAATTATTACAAAAAATAATACCTTCATTGATGGCAATCTCAAGAAT
>REDB01000238.1 GCA_007693685.1 Oceanospirillales bacterium | reverse complement strand
GACCTAGGGCCCCTAAAAGTGCCCCATAAGTGACCCTAAGTCAACTGGATACCAGTAGACACACTGAGATACCGAATAACGATATAATGCTGAAAGATATGATAAAATTCAACTTTAAGAAGACAACTACGGATGTTAAAAACTAAGGATTGGTGGAGTCTAGGGGGATCGAACCCCTGACCTCAACGCTGCCAGCGTTGCGCTCTCCCAGCTGAGCTAAGACCCCGTATCGGTAGGAACGGTGCGTATCTTAAGATTGATGCGCACCGGTGTCAACCACTCTTTTTAGACAGATTTCATCTGGTTAGCATCTTTCTTAAGGATTCCTATCCATTCTAAAGATCTGATAGTGAGCCTTGCCATCGTTCCTTCAACCCACTTTCCAGGCTTGCTATGGAAAAGCCATGCAGCGGTGATTAGTGCCAAAGGCAATGACCCGCAAATAAAGTCAGTTAACCAATGCGCTCCAACCAATAATCTTGGTAATCCAAGAGCAACAATGACAGGTACAACAAACCATAAGTAGTTTCCACGAAAGCGGTAGAAGCAGAACATTAAAAAGGTAAAGAAGCCTATTCCATGATCACTCGGGTTGGATGAGTGTGACGCATCTTTAGTACGTTTAATTTCAGGGAACTGCTCGGTTACTTTTACAGCATGTTCATAAACCAATGTGGGACTGTCTCGGCTAGGAAACATTCCCCCCACAGCGGCTTGCGCGCTGAATGCTGCCCCCATCATGACGATAGCACAGCAGACTCTAACGCGCTCTCGACCGTCAGACGTAGCGAAATAAAAGCCTACTGCGGCCAGCATAAAACTGCCGGATAGCAAGTCTACCCAACGCTGATTGGCCAGAGCGACAAACTCTGCCCAACCAACGGAGATAACTAACCAGCTATTTAGTATTTCAAACACATCTCTATCGACGCCGTCCCAATACCCTAAAATAAAGGTGACGACCAAAGCCAAGGCTAAAAGATGTAAACCGATAAAACTATGGGTATCACTGACTCTCTGCTTCATTGGTTGATTGACCTAGGACTGCAAACTCTTTCTCCCAGCGCTTAGCTTCCTTTTTAGACGCGCCACCCAATTGATCCAGTGCGAATCGAACACGTGCTCGACTCATGTCTGGACCCAATATCTGCATCGAATCAACGACTGAAACACTTTGAGATGTTCCTGCAATTGCGACAAACAATGGGAAAAGGAAGTCACGGATTTTGTATCCCATGCCCTCGGCTAAGGTTTTTAATCCAGTAAATAAGCTGTCTTTATCCCATTGCACTTGCTTATCTAAATACCAAGATGCGAATTGCAGAATACGACGGCAGTCTTCTTGTGTCAGTGATTTATGCGTAAAGCTATCGGCATTGATAGGCAGCATGCCTGATAAGAAGAAACCAGCTAAAGGAGCCACGTCAGAGAATTTTTCGACACGCTGTTGTATCAGAGGAATAATCTGCATTAAGTATTCTGGATTCAGCGCCCATTTCTGGAGCTGTTCAGCGAAAGCTTCGGTTGAAAGCTCTTCACGAATCCAGACACCGTTTAGCCAGCTCAATTTTTCTTGATCAAAAACTGGACCACCTAAAGAGACGCGTTGTAGATCAAAGTGACTGAACATTTCGTCACGATTAAACTTTTCGCGTTCATCAGGCATTGACCAGCCCATGCGGCCTAGATAGTTCAATAAAGCTTCTGGCAGGTAGCCCATGCGCTGGTAGTACAGAATACTGGTCGGGTTTTTGCGCTTTGATAATTTAGATTTATCTGGATTACGCAGCAACGGCATATGGCACAGTTGTGGCATTTCCCAGCCGAAGTATTCGTACAGAAGTTTGTGTTTAGGCGCTGAGTTGATCCACTCTTCTCCACGGATGACGTGAGTGATTTTCATCAAGTGGTCATCAACAATGTTTGCCAAGTGATAAGTAGGCATACCATCAGATTTCAGTAGAATCTGCGCATCAACCTGCGCCCAATCAAGTTCCATTGGACCACGAAGCATATCGTTAATGACGCAAATGCCTGATTCAGGCACACGCATACGAACCACAAACGGCATACCCGCTGCACGACGACGTTCTGCTTCTTCTGCAGGTAATTCTAGATCGGTCTGTTTTAACGCCGTGTGATCACCGCTGGCACGTCTAGCGTCGCGCAAATCATTTAGCTCATCAGGTGTTCTGAAACACAAGAAGGCATGCCCTGCTTCCACCAAATGCATGGCGTAATCTTTGTAGATATGTTTACGTTCGCTTTGACGGTAAGGGCCATGTGGGCCACCAATATCAGGACCTTCATCCCATTCCAAACCTAACCAACGTAATGAGTCGAGGATCGCTTGTTCAGATTCTGCGGTGCTGCGTGTTTGGTCGGTATCTTCAATACGAAGGATAAACTCTCCACCGTGTTGACGTGCAAAAGCCAAGTTAAACAACGCAATGTAGGCGGTGCCGACATGTGGATCACCGGTAGGTGAAGGTGCGACCCGGGTACGAACTGTCATAGCGATCGGTCTCTGTATTCAGTTAAAAGAACTAAGAAAATTAAACAATATTATAGCCTGAGGTATGGATCGACCGCCATGCCATAAAGATGCACCAATAGAATGCATAAATAGAATATTTTGCACCAAAATAAAGCGAAATTTATCTCAAATAAAATAGTTACCAGCTATTTAAAACAAAGTTATTTTATATATTTCAATAATTTAAAAAAAATGGCACGCATTCTGCTTTATATAAATTAAGATTTGACAGGCTCTCAAGCTTCAAATCGCTTTTTTTCGCACTCGAGGGGCACTGCGATACCGCCACATCTAAGGATGTGGCGTTTTTTTTGCTCTAAATTTACCCTTATAGCGTATCAGAACCAATACTCAAGCTATAAGGTTTACATCCGTGAGCACAACAAATCTTTTCTGGTTTACACAAGATCTTCGCCTAGATGATAACCTTGCACTGCATGCTGCAAGTCATTGTGATCAATTACTTCTTGTCTATTGTCTCGATCCTTCTGAATTTAAGCCTAACCGTTATGGCGTTCAGGGCATGAGTCAACATCGTTTACGTTTTCTATATGAAGGCTTAATTGACCTTGATAAACAGCTTCAACCGCTCGGTCAGACTTTATTAATCTGTATGGGCAACCCTGTTGAGGTGATCTCTTCCCTGATCCATCAGCACAAGGTCAGTCATGTTTACACATCTGATAGTGTTGGCAACTATGAGCGTAAACGCTGGAAAACGCTGACTCAGCGCCATCAGGATGTTGATTTCACTCGAGTAAACACCACACGACTGTTCGAACTAGATCAATTGCCATTTAGTTTAGAAAACTTGCCCGCTAGTTTCAGTGGGTTTCGCAAACGAGTTGAAGATTTACCTATCAATGCACCCTGCCCAAGGATTACACACCTACCACCCTTAGTAACGCGCAACCATTCTTGGCCTGTTACTTTAGATCGCCCTGAATCTGACGACTCATCTCCTTTTGTAGGTGGAGAAACCGCTGCTTTAGAGCATCTTAAGGATTATTTTTCTAGCCAAGCGCCGCAAACCTACAAGGAAACACGCAACGCTCTGGATACTTGGGATCACTCGACTAAATTTTCACCTTGGTTAGCGCAAGGCAGTTTATCTGTAAGACAAACTCTTCATGCGTTAAGGCAGCATGAAGCAACTTACGGTGCCAATGATTCCACCTATTGGATCTATTTTGAGCTGTTATGGCGTGAATATTTTCATTTCAACGCCTTAAAACTTGGCAGTCAGCTTTTTAAATTTTCAGGCATTAAACAGAGCAAACCGTTAACTAGTTTTTATCCACAACGTTTTCGTTCATGGTGCGAGGGCAATACACCCAGCGCTGCCGTTAATGCCTGCATGAAACAACTCAATGCCACAGGATATATGTCAAACCGAGGACGACAGTGGGTAGCCAGTTACTTGGTCAATGAAATGCGCATCGACTGGAGATATGGTGCAGCCTATTTTGAGCAACAACTATTGGATTATGATGTTGCTAGCAATTGGGGTAATTGGCAGTATTTGGGTGGTGTTGGCGCAGATCCGCGAGGGCAGCGTCATTTCAATTTATCCAAACAGGTGCAGATGTATGATCCTAATGGTGAGTTTATAAAGCGCTGGGGTGGTGAAAGCAAAGTCACTCACCTTGATACTGTGGATGCTGCCGACTGGCCTATCATGCGCCATTAAATCGACCTTTTTGTGTACAACAAAATGCTATCCATTAATCTGGTCTGGTTGAAGCGTGATCTTCGCTTAGAGGATCATGCTCCCCTTGCGCAGGCATCTATATCAGGTCTACCTACCCTGATCTGTTACTGTTTTGAACCCAATTTATTGCTGGACCCACATCTTCATGATTCTCACCAGCGCTTTATTGTTCAATCCTTAACCGATCTATCACAACAGCTTAAACGACAACATTTAAGCTTGAATGTGTTTTGGTGCGACATGGTTACTCTATTGGAAGAGTTAGATAAGCATTTTGTGATTGAGCATATTTTTAGTCATGAAGAGATAGGTGTTGCCAGTACCTTTGCTAGAGATAAAGCGGTGGCAAGTTGGTGTCGTCAACATCAAGTGAAATGGCAAGAGTTTCCACAGTTTGCGGTCCAGCGAGGGCAATTCGGTCGTAAAGGCTGGTCAAAATTTGCTGATGATTTTTTTGATCAGGCTTTGGTTCAACCCCAGCTTCACAAGCTTAAATGCTTAACATTACCGCCCGACCACCCTATCCAGCAGCTTAAATGTAAACAACTTCCGAGCCGATGGTTACAAGCTAATGCTGACTATCAATCGGGTGGTGAATCGGAAGCACAAAAACAGTTGAATCACTTTTTAGACTCTGCCATTTCAAAATACTGCTTTCATATCAGCAAACCCGATACCAGTCGGTTGTTTTCATCACGATTATCGACCTATTTAGCTTATGGAAATCTTTCGTTAAGAAGCGTTTTGCATCGATTAAAAGCGCTTCCTTCGAGCCGTCATCGTTCTGCTTTCTACTCTAGAATGCGTTGGCATTGCCATTTTGTGCAGAAGTTTGAATCCGATTGTCGAATTGAATTTGAACCTCTAAATCCAGCATACACTCGATTATTAGCACAGCATCAGCAAACCTTGAATCCATCACAACAACAGGAGTATTTCGAGGCGTGGGCCAGTGGTCAAACTGGCTATCCTTTGATTGATGCCTGTATGCGATCGCTGTTACGGACAGGTTTTGTGAATTTTAGAATGCGATCTATGTTAGTCAGTGTTGCCTGCCACCATTTACAACTGGACTGGAAACAAGTGGCAATTCACTTAGCTAGGCATTTTTTAGACTTTGAACCGGGCATTCATTACCCACAAATTCAGATGCAGGCGGGTTTGACAGGTTTTAATACTTTACGCATTTATAACCCCATTCAGCAGTCACTAAAGCAGGATGCTCAGGCTCATTTTATCAGTGAATATGTACCTGAACTAAACGATTTTCCGCTTGAACTAAGACATCAGCCTTGGCTGATTACACCGATGGAAGCACAAATGTTTAGTGATTTACCCGAAGTGTATGCCAAGCCGTTATTTGATTTAACTGAGACAGGACGATCTGCACGTGAACGCTTATGGGCATGGCGCAACAGCCCTGAAGTGAAAGCGTCTGTGCCAAAATTACTGCGTAATCAGGTATCGGTTAATGGCTAAAAGGAGTGAGTCAAAAAATACCATGCGTAAAAAAGCCGATCTACCTCAAAAGATCTGCGCTAGCTGTCATCGCCCTTTTAGTTGGCGTAAAAAGTGGAAAGACAACTGGGATCAGGTCAAATATTGCAGTCAACGATGCCAAGGAAAACGTGCGCAGCCTACTCAATCAGCGGACTGCGACACGTAATAATGCAGGAATAACGACCAACACTAACACCGTTGCCACCGCCAAGCCGAACATGATTGATACCGCCATCGGGATCAGGAACTGAGCTTGAACCGAAGTTTCAAATAACAACGGCATTAAACCAGCAATGGTGGTGATGGACGTGATCAACACGGCTCGAAGACGTTGACATGAAGCTTCGATAATCGCGGTTTCCGCCTCCATTCCTTGTTTGCGCAATTCCTGATAAAAACTGACCAAGATAATCGAGTTATTCACGACGATTCCTGTTAAACCAAAAATCCCAAAGAATGACAAAATCGTTAGCTCTAATCCTAGTATCCAATGCCCTGCAACCGCACCTAAGAGTCCAAACGGAATAATCGCCATAACGACTAGCGGCAATAGATAACTGGCGAACATCCATGCTAGAACAATATAGATCGCAACCAGTGCAAAGATTAACCCAAGACGCATATCACCTAAGGTTTCCTGCTGATCCACTGCGCGTCCTTGAAATGACCATTCTAGGTTAAAGTCTCTGGCTAAATTGGGTAAGACTTCAGCGGCTAAGCGTTCGCGAATTAAACCCGCATTGCCTTGGCTACGATCCACCTCTGCTGAGACATGCACAGCTAAGCGTGCATCAGCATGACGGAGCGTTTCGAAACCGGGCTGACTGGTAAATTCTGCCACATGATCCAACGGCACCCATTCACCACTTGGTAAGGGGATAAATAAACGTTCCAGTGTGAGTGGATTATGTCGTTCATTGGCTGGCAGCATGACGCGCACTTCGACTTCCTCTAGTCCATCTTGGAAGCGTTGCACTAGGGTTCCATCAAAGAATCCGCGCAGTTCTGCTGCAAGCTTACGTGGCGTCAATCCCAGAGCCTCACCTTGAGGCGTTAAGCTCACCAATAACTGCTCTTGTCCGTAGGGAGTATCATCTTCTATCGCATATAGCCCGGGAATCTCTTGCATATTTGCAGCAAGCACTTCGGCTGCTGCTTTTAGCGTAAAGGCATCGGCTCCACTTAAACGAACATCCACATCCCTACCCGGAGGCCCGCCCGATACTGCCGTTATTTGCACTGCATCTAAGCCTGCGGCTTTTGGAATACGTTGTTGCCATTGACTGATTAAGGCTTGGTTAGACACTGAACGACTATCGGGTGAGGTCAGTTCAACAATCATGGAGGCAAACTGATCACCTCTAGCTCCTGTGCCTTGGCTGCTGATGCCACGCCCTAGCCTAGTGACTTTGACTTTAATAACTTCTTCATCATACAACTGCTCTACTTCTTCTAGCGCTGTATTCACTTTTTCCATAAAAGCTTCAACAGTTTCAGGCGGTGTTCCGGCAACAAACGCGATATTCGCTCGCACCGTGGTACCATCAGGGCTTGGGAAGAAAGTAAAGCCAACACGACCACCCGCCATGATTCCGACAGCTAAAATAAGCATGGAAAGTGCCGCTGCCAGTGTAATCCATCGATTGCGAACAGAACGCTCTACTGTGCGACGAAATGGCCCATCACGAAAATGTTCTATACGTTTTTCAAAACGTCCACGAAAACCTTTTTCTTCCTCTTTCAACTGAGCTCTTGATACAGATAACCCTTTGCTGAGTTGATGAGGCAGTATCCAAAAGCTGATCAATAAGGTCGCTAAAATAACGCAGATGACGACCAAAGGAATTTCAAACAGAATCTTACCGATCACGCCACCGATCAACATCAGCGGGAAGAAGGCTGCTACGGTCGTTAATGAAGAGGCGATAACGGGTCCTAGCATTCGCGTGGCACCCTCGTAAGCAGCATCTTCGGCAGACTTACCTTGGCTTCTTAAGGTGTAAGCATGTTCACTCACCACTATGGCATTATCGACAATGATCCCCAACGCCATAATAAAGCCAAACAGCGACATCATATTGATGCTACCGCCCGCTAAATACAGTGCGACAAAAGCGGTGGTAAAGGCGATGGGAATACCCACTGCAACACGAATCGCTAATCGGCCACTTAAAAATAGAAAGAGTATCGCTAAGACTAAGATTAAACCGCCTAGACCGTTTTTAAGAAGTAGCTGAATACGCTCATTGATCAACTGCCAGAGCTGGTCATAGACCACCAATTCAACCGTGTCAGGAAGTTGGTTTTGAGTTTGTTTTAGCCACTCGCTGAACTGCTTGGCTGCTTTTAATGCATCGGTACTTTCCGTTCGTTGCAAGAGTAACTCAACGGCTGGCTTTCCTTCATAGCGAACCAGCGTTTCACCTTCGCGTGCCCTTCTCTCAATATGAGCAACATCTCCCAACTGAATACGACCTGCATCCAAGCCGGTCGATACTGGTAAACGGGCAAAATCTCTCTCGTCTCTAGCCTGTTGCAAAATACGTAACTGACGAGAGCCTTGATCTCGACCAAAATCACCCGCAGGCTGATCGGTGGTAAACTGAGCTAACTGCTCAGCAATTCTTGAAGGTGTCAGTTCTAATGCTTGTAACTCAATACTGGATAGCTCGATGGCCATCATCTCTTCTGGCAACCCAGTGAAATCCACCTTTTCGATACCAATATCGAGCAATTCATTTTCAAATTGACGCGCTAATACCCTAAGCTCATCCATCGAAGATAAGCCTGTTAGTAACATTCTAACGATAGGCTCATAACGAACGATGCGCGAGACAACCGGCGTATCAGACTCCACTGGCAGGTTTCGCTGCTGGGAAACTCGATCTTCAACCTGCGCCAGCGCTTGGGTCATATCAACGTCTTCACGGAATTCTAGTGTGATCGCCGAAATGCCACGCGTTGAGGTTGATGTCATCGATTTCAAACCGTCAACACTTCTAAGCGTTTGCTCTAAGGGTAAGGTAACGCCAGATTCAATATCTTCCGCACTTGCCCCTACCCAAGCCACACGAACGCTGATCACTTCCAGTGAAAAAGTAGGAAAGAATTGGGTATTCAGTTTAGATAGTGCCCAAAATCCTGACATGATCATCAGAATGATGAGTAACGAACTGGCTAGACGATGCTTTAAAAAAAGCGAAATCCATCCCCGCTCTGGACTCATAGATCGCTCCCAGCGGAGTTTGCATCAATGACTTCAACCGCTAAACCTTCAACTGCTTGAGGTAAACGACTCGCCAAAACTTGGTCACCTACCTTAAGTTGATCGGTTTGAACCAGAAAACCGGGCTGACCTTGCTGTTCATATTCACCCAGTAGATTAACGGTAATGGCCTGCAAACGCTCATTATCAATCAGGTAGATGCGATCACGACCATAAAGAGCCGAAGTCGGAATCCAGATGCTGGGTTCTAGTGTGGGCAAGCTCATACGTGCTTCAATAAATCGCCCAAGAGGCAGCTGAGTGGCATCTCCAGAGGTCAAACGGAAATAGCCTGTCATACTGGCTGAGCGATCGGTTTGTGCTGCAAATCTATCCAACTCAAACTGGTAACTCACTCCATCAACCAAGGCTTCAACAGTAATCGGGGTATTATCCGCTAACAAGCTACGTGCTTTTGCAACATAGCGCAGTGGCAAGGTCGCCATCAATTCGATACGCGAAGGCACAACCAAGCTGGCCATGACGGTATTGGCAGTGACTCTGTCACCTTGAGCAACCATCACTTCAACAACTCTACCCGCTTCAGGTGCCACTAGCTGAGTTGCAGCCAAGTTACGCTCAGCAATTTGCAATTGGCTTTCTACTCGCTGCAATGATGCTTCTAGCTGCTGTAACCTTGAAGGGTGCTGCTCTACTGCAAGCTCTTTTTGAATTAAGGCTAAGCGTTGCTGCCTTAATGCTTGTTCAGCAATTTCTACATCTCTTGTAGAAACCCGATTGGATTGGGCTAATTGTCGATTTCTTTCTAACTGACGCTCTGCCAAGGTCACTAACTCTCGATCTTGAGTCAATGAACGTTTATCCGATTCGAACTGAGCCAAACGCTGAGATTTCTGAGCAAGAAGATCTTCACGCTCTGCAAATTTAAGGTTTCTTTCGGCTTGAGCATCCAGTGGATCAATGCTAATCAGCAATTCACCTTGTTCTACACTGTCACCTGATTGCACCAACACCTGATCGATATCACCGGCACTTCTTGCACGAATACTGGTTAATGCTTCGGTATTAATTTGTCCAAAAAGCCTGATAGATGGGCTGAGTTGTTCAATTTGGACTTCAAGTGCTGCGACAGGCCAACGCCTTTGTTCCTCTTCAACAGGAGGTGCTTCGGGACGTGTGGCTTTTAATAACATAAAGGTGAGAACCGCAGAAATAAGTAGTACTGGCGGTATCAGGTATTTAAATTTTTGACGCATAGTGTCTCAGCAATAAATATATAAGATAATTCTTATATGATATAAGAATTAGGACTTTATAGCTACGAGGCTCACAGATGATTAGATTCTTTCCACTCCTCTAACCACTCTGGAACAATGTTGGCAGGCATAGGTCTTGCAATGGCATATCCTTGTCCTAACTCACATCCCAGTTTGAGCAACTCTTCACAATGAGCTTGGGTTTCAACACCTTCCGCGATGACTTTACGCTGGAAGGCTCCAGCTAAACGTATAACACCATCTAAAATAGCAAGATCTTCTGGATCTTCAAGCATATCGCGGACAAAGCTTCGATCAATCTTTAACAATTCAGCCGGTAAACGCTTTAGATAGGTCAAAGATGAGTAACCAGTACCAAAGTCATCCAAGGCAAAACCTACCCCTAAGTTTTGACAGGCAAGCATGATATTCGAAACCTGAACTACATCATCTAGCGCAGTGGTCTCTAGAATTTCAAGCTGCAAATCACCTTTACGTATCTCTTTACGACGCTTCAATGCATCTTCTAGATGATCAACAAAGTTAGGGCTTTGCAGATGAATTGCGTCTATGTTTACGCTGACAGGTAGGTGTATACCTTGTTTACGCCATGCAATAATTTGATTCATGGCGGTACCTAGCACCCATTCACCTAACTCTATAGCAAGAGGGTCATTTTCAATCAATGGCAAGAAAGTCACAGGTGGTAACAATCCACGCTCCGGATCATTCCAGCGAATTAAAGCCTCAGCTCCAACGACTTCAAAGGTACGCATATTCACTTTAGGTTGATAATAGAGCTCGAACTCACCTGCTGCTAATGCGTTACGTATCTGTAATAAGCCTTCATTTTGAACACGAAGCGCTTTATCTCGAGCCACATCAAATAGGTGAAAGCGATTTTTACCGCCCTGTTTTGCTTGAAACATGGCTTGATCTGCTTGCCTTAGCAATTGATCAGCATCTAGGTTTTCTTGTTGTGGATAAAAAACCACACCAATACTGGCTGAAATAGTAAAGTCTAAATCACCCACATAAACAGGTTCATTAATAACCGATAAGAGGTTCTTCAAGAACTGTAAGCAGTCGTTAGGGCTTTCTAAGTTTTCTAGAACAGCAACAAATTCATCCCCACCAAGACGAGCTAATGCAGCTCCCTCGGGCATGACTCTCTTCATTCGCTTGGCAACCTTTACCAAAAGCTTATCACCGACAGCATGACTGTAACTGTCATTGATTGACTTGAATCCATCTAGGTCTATATAGAGTAAGGCTAATAGATTTTTTTGCTGCTCAGCTTGAATCATTGCAGCTTTGAGGCATTCAGCAAGCGAAGTCCGGTTTGGCAATCCAGTTAATGGATCATAATGGGCCATTTGGCTTAGCTGTCTTTCTACTTCACTTCGCTGCATTTCAGCACTGACACGATCAACGAAAAGTTGCATCATCGCGTTCATTGAAGTTGGATCTTTTAGCGGAGAACGACTTAGTGCCACCAGTATCCCCATGGGATTATTAGCTTTATCCACTAAGACATTTCCAATATAGGATTCTGCTTGAAGATCAACCAGCATGGTATCGGTTGGATAAGCTTTTTGAACACCATGTGTACGTATCATTTGTTTAGCCATACACACGTCTGCACAGGGCGTACCTTCAAGATGATAACCAAAGGGCTCTATGTTTTTGCCTCTTTTGGTGCCGGCTATAACCTGAGCACGCTTACCATCAGATCTCAGCGCAGCTACAAAGACGTAATCTATGTCCAGTTTTTCAGAAAGATAACGGCAAACCTCTTGATAAAAGTCGACACCCGATAGGGGAGCTAAAGTCGTTGCCAGTGTCGATAAGGCTTCAGTCGTTTGCTTGCGCTGTCTTTGAAGCTGTCTTCTGCGTTGTATATTGACGATTAGGTAGATGATGACCAATGTTTGAATAGCCACGGCACCGATCAAGATCCAATACATTAATGTTCTAGTGCGCTGAATCTCTGCGATCTGGTTATCCACCATTGCTTCAAGCTGTTCTTGGTAGTACCACATCTCCTGAAGGGAGTGTCGACCCGGTGTAATATCATTAATAATTGAAAAAAGAAGGTTTTGCTCATCAAAACGATAAGGGCGTGAGTGAACTTCTACAGTTCTAAACTCATTATTGGCTAATCGGTGTCTGAAAACGAAGTAATTGCGACCTTCTGATTTAGCGGCAGCTCTTTCCTGTGCAACTTGTTCGGGAGTTAAGGTATTAATTTGTTGAATGGTCATCTGTTTAAGCTGTTCAAGCGGATAACCATAAAAAGCAGCAGCAGCTGAGTTAGCTTCAACAATCCGTCCTGATTCAGGATCAATCAGTAACATCACGACACCAGATTCAGTAAAAACCTGATCAAACTCCGGGCCTTTTGCGACCACAGAAGCAAGAGTCGTTAACACTAAGAGTAACGACGCCAAGGTGATGATTAACAGACGGGCCATCCGCTTTAGACTGAAAGCATTTTTACTTAGATTTATCAATTAACAACCCTTAGGTCTTTGCAAAGGCTAATCGCGCTTTATGAAGTTTTTTGTAGCTTTCGATTAACCGCAAATGCTTATCCAGTCCTTCTAATTGCATATTTGTAGGGGTTAATCCGTAAAAGCGAACCTCGCCTTTTACTGTCCCTACCACAGCCTCCATTACTCCTTTTCCAAACATACGCTCTAGATTACAAAGATAATCCTCTAAACACAAATCATCATCTAAAAGGATCTCTAACACAGCGTTGACCGCTCTATAAAATAGTCCTCTTTCTACAGTATTAGTATTGTACTGTAGAAAATGCTCAACCTTTTCTAACGCTTCTTCATGCTGCTGAAGTGCCAGATGAATCAAGAGTTTTAACTCTAAAATAGTGAGCTGTCCCCATGGCGTGTTTTCATCAAACTCAATACCAATGAGGGTTTTAACATCCATATATTCATCTTGTTCACTCTCTTCCAAGCGTTCTAACAAGTCTGCAAGTTGTTTATCCGTTAAACGATGCAAGTTAAGAATGTCTTCTCTAAACGCCAATGCCTTGTTGGTGTTGTCCCAAACCAAGTCATCAACTGGATAAACTTCGGAGTAACCCGGCACTAGGATTCGACAGACAGGCGCACCTAAATCGGTATGTACCATCATATAGGACTCATGCCCCATCTCTTCCAAAATACCAAACAAGGTATCGGCTTCTTCTTGATTAGTGCCACTAAAATCCCATTCACAGAAAGGATAATCGGACTTAGCACTAAAGAAACGCCACGAAATGACACCAGATGAGTCAATAAAGTGTTCAACAAAGTTATTCGGTTCAGTGACCGCTAAACTATTGAAGGTGGGTGGCTGAAAGTCATTCAGACCTTCGATGCTGCGACCTTGAAGTAGTTCTGTTAGGCTTCTTTCTATCGCGACTTCTAAACTAGGATGCGCTCCAAAAGATGCAAATACGCCGCCATTACGAGGGTTCATTAAGGTCACGCACGCCACAGGGAACTGACCACCTAAGGATGCATCTTTAACTAACACTGGAAAACCCTGTGCTTCAAGCGCTTCGATGCCTTCTAAAATGGCTGGATATTTTGCCAGCACCTCTTTAGGAACATCAGGAAGAGCTAACTCTTCTTCAATAATCTGGCGCTTAACGGCGCGTTCAAAAATCTCAGATAAACACTGAACCTGAGCTTCAGCTAGGGTATTACCCGCACTCATGCCATTACTAAGATAAAGGTTTTCAATCAGATTTGATGGGAAATAAACCACTTCATCATCCGATTGACGCACGAAAGGTAAGGCGCAAATGCCACGATCAACATTTCCTGAATTGGTATCAATAAGATTGGAAGCTCTTAGCTCCTGTTCAGGGTCATAGATCGCAAGGCAGTGTTCATCCAAAAGACCTGCTGGCAAAGCATCTTTAGGACCGGGTTTGAACCACTTTTCACTGGGATAATGAACAAACTCGCTATTGGCAATTTCTTCCCCAAAAAACTGATCGTTGTAAAAGAAATTACAACTTAATCGCTCAATAAACTCGCCTAATGCAGAACATAATGCGCTTTCTTTGGTTGAGCCTTTGCCATTAGTGAAGCACATGGGTGATGCGGCATCACGAATATGCAGTGACCAAACATGGGGTACCAGATTTCGCCAAGAAGCGATTTCGATTTTCATTCCCAGATCAGACAACAGCTTGGTCATATTGGCGATCGTTTGCTCAAGCGGTAGGTCTTTGCCCGGAATATAAGTGGCTTTGTCAGCACTCGGGGTTGCCATCAACAGAGCTTGAGCATCTTCATCTAGGTTCTCAACGGTTTCTATCTCAAAAGATGGGCCTACTTGAACTACTTTTTTAACGGTACAGCGATCTATCGAGCGCAAAATACCTTCGCGATCTTTTTCAGAGATGCTTTCAGGAAGCTCCACTTGAATCTTAAAGGTTTGGTTATAGCGGTTTTCTGGATCAACAATGTTATTTTGTGACAGACGGATATTTTCAGTGGGAATGTTGCGAGCCAAGCAGTAAACACGCACGAAGTAAGCAGCACACAGGGCTGAAGATGCTAGGAAATAATCAAATGGACTGGGCGCAGAACCATCGCCTTTGTAGCGAATCGGCTGGTCGGTGATGACGGTGAAATCATCAAACTTGGCTTCCAGTCTTAGGTTGTCGAGAAAGTTTACTTTTATTTCCATGAGCGAGGGTACCGAGTGTGAGTTTGGGTGCGTTTGGCAAACTGGATATTATCTCATTAATGTAGGGCTGATGTCTTGTGACTTGAATTCTGTAGGGATGTCTATATATTCGTTTGCTGATATATGGGTGATATCAGGGTTCTAAGTTGTAAATTTAATTTGATAAGGGTGATGTAATGATTCCGAATGAGTGGATCATGGGGCTTGTGGGTGGCCTGATGATCGGTACGGCGGCGGCTATTTTCTTGCTGGGAAATGGACGCATTATGGGTGCGAGCGGTTTAGTGGGTGGACTGATTGATCGCAGTGGTTTGAGTGATTGGGCTGAGCGAATTGCCTTTTTAGCGGCATTAATTTTTGTTCCGGCTGTATTGATCGCTTTATTTGATATTCAAGTGTCAACCAACGCTACTGCTAACCTGCTCGTTGTTATTATGGGTGGATTATTGGTGGGTGTAGGCACGCGTTTAGCTAATGGCTGCACATCCGGACATGGCGTCTGTGGTATTTCACGCTTTTCCATTCGCGGCATTATGGCGACCGTTTTCTATTTGGTTGCTGGCGGTGTCACGATGGTGTTATTTAGACATCTTATGGGGGTCATCTAATGCAACGTTTATTAATTGCAGCCCTATCAGGCGGTCTTTTTGGTGCGGGTTTACTAGTATCAGGTATGACCGACACGAACAAAGTTCAAGGATGGCTTGATGTGTTTGGTGACTGGGACCCAACATTGGCATTTGTTCTTGGCGGTGCCATCATCCCGATGTTAATTGCCTGGCAGTTAACTAAAAAACGCAGTGCTTCTATCAGCGGTGCTCCTTTCCCTAGCAAACCTAGCACGAAACTTGATCATAATCTGATTATAGGCTCGGTTCTGTTTGGTATTGGCTGGGCATTGGTCGGCCTCTGCCCCGGTCCTGCAATGGCATCTCTAAGCTGGGGAGGATTAAGCGGAGCTCTATTCTTCATCGCCATGCTCGCTGGTATGCTGTTAGTGAAACCGGTTAGAGCACAACTAGACAGAGTGTTCGTTAAATAACTCACTTGTCTTGGCTGCAAGATATGAAGCATACGGATTGAAATCATTAAATACAGATGCTGGCTCACTTCCAATAGATGAAGTGTTGCCAGCCTTATGCCACCAACTTGAACACACCTCCAGCGTATTACTGACCGCAGCACCCGGTGCAGGCAAAACCACGCGAGTTCCCCTAGCCCTTTTGGATGAACCTTGGTTACAGAACCAACGGATTTTGATGCTTGAGCCGCGTCGTCTAGCGACCCGTCATGCTGCTCAATTTATGGCACAGCAGTTGGGCGAGCGAGTGGGTGAACGCGTCGGATATCGTATTCGTCTTGAGACTTGCGTCAGTGATAAAACCCGTATCGAAGTGGTCACCGAAGGCATACTGACACGCATGTTATTAGATGATCCTGAACTGACGGGCGTTGGACTGGTGATTTTTGATGAATTTCATGAACGCAATCTTCATGCCGATCTGGCACTTGCATTAAGCCACCAGTGTCAACAACTGCTTCGTCCTGACCTGCGCCTTCTCATCATGTCTGCCACCTTGGATGAGCAATGCTTAACGGAAACCTTAAATGCCCCGCTTATCGTCAGTGAAGGACGCAGTTTTCCGATCGAAACCCATTACGCCCCTAACAATCATGCCAACCACTCGTTAACAGATCACTGCGCCAAGATTATTAGACACGCGCTGACTCATGACGGTGATCTGTTGGTATTCTTACCCGGTGTTCGTGAAATCCAACAGGTCCAAACACGACTTGCAGATCTACCTGAGCATCTACGAGTGCTTCCCTTACATGGACAGCTGAGTGATGCCGAGCAAAAGGAAGCCCTTGCGCCAGCACAACCGGGTCAACGTAAAGTCATTCTATCTACCAATATTGCAGAAAGCTCCTTAACGGTCGAGGGTGTTCGCATTGTCATCGATAGTGGACTTGAGCGCAGAAACCAATTTCATCTGGCCAGCGGTATCGACCAACTCACCACCCGCTATATCTCTCACGCATCGGCGACTCAGCGTCAAGGTCGAGCGGGTCGTCAAGCGAAAGGAGTTTGTTATCGCTTGTGGTCATCGCAACAGCATGAGCGTTTAGATGCCCATATACGTGCTGAAATACTGGATAGCGATCTCGCCCCTTTATTAATGGCGCTGATGCAATGGGGTGCCGAAGCGGATGAGTTGTTCTGGTTAACACCGCCACCCAAACCCGCCTTACAACAGGCGAAAGATCTTCTTATACAGTTGGGAATATTAAATGAGCATCAAAATGGATTGAGTGATCATGGTCAAGCCTGTGCTTCTTTGGGAATTGAGCCTCGTTGGGCACATGCGCTCTTAACTCTTCACGCTCTTGGCTATGGAAAAGAGGCGTGCGAATGGGTCGCTTTCATTCAGGAATTTCCCAAAACTCAACGCAATTCCGATGATCTCTTCAAACTTCGTTCAACGTCTAAACAAAATTCTCACCTGTATACAAAACGCATTAAACCGCTCGCCAACTCTCTTTGGCAAAAGCTAAAACAACACACAGATCAGCTCTCGATCAATTCAGAGTTATCGATTAATCTAGCATCAGATGACTTACCGGCTTTATTGTTGGCACTGGCGTTTCCTGACCGTATCGCCAAGCGACGTGATAACGGCCAGCGTTATTTATTGAGCAATGGTCGTGGTGCTGAAACACTTCATGAATCAGATCTCTCTCATTATGAATGGCTAGCCTGCGCTGAGCTGACGACACAAGAGCAACGTACCAAAATACGTCTTGCAACGGCACTTTCTTCATCGGTGTTGACTCACCTTGAAGTGATAGCGCCACAGTTATTTACCCACACTACCGAAATAGGCTGGCAAGCCTCTGGTCAGTTTTTAGCCCAGCGCTATCATCAACTCGGACAGATTCGATTAACCAGTCAAACACTTCCCAGCCTCTCAAATGAGCAGTGGCAGGATGCTTGGATAAACCATTTCCAAAGGCAAGGCATAGAAGGCCTTAACTGGACCGACCAAGCCCTTCAGCTTCGAGCACGCATGGCGTTAATGCATCAATATTTAGGAAGTGATTGGCCAGATGTCAGTAATGAAGCCTTAAGCACTGGAGAATTGACTTGGCTATTACCTTATCTTCAACAAGCACGTCACTTGCGCGATTTGGAAAAAGTGGATACCGCCAGTGCTTTACGAAGTCTATTAAGTTGGGATCAGCAACAAACCTTAGATAAACAGCTACCCATATATTTTAAGGTGCCCAGCGGTTCGTCAATTGCAATCGATTACACTCAACACCCTCCTTTGTTAGCGGTAAAACTGCAAGAGATGTTTGGCTATGAAGATCAACCAAGTCTACTCCAAGGCAAAGTAACCTTAGTGATCCACCTCCTCTCCCCGGCGAAAAGACCGCTTCAAGTCACACAAGACCTTGCCCACTTCTGGCGCAACACCTATGCTGAAGTTCGAAAAGAGATGCGTGGCAAATACCCAAAACATCCTTGGCCCGAAGATCCGTTAAGTGCAGAAGCGACTAAACTGACTAAAGCGGCGTTGAAACGAAACCTATCCTAATCTTTTAAACTACTTACCAAATACCTGTTCCATTTACATGACCGGAGTGTATTTTGAAAAAGCTGACCATCTTACTTTTAACCTTGATATTAAGTGGCTGCTCTGCAATGCCTGACAAGGTAAAACCTGTCTCCAACTTTGAACTTAGCCGTTACTTGGGCACTTGGTATGAGATTGCACGATTAGATCACTCTTTTGAAAGAGGCCTCAGTAAGGTCACTGCTGAATACAGCCTTCGGGATGACGGGGGTGTTAGAGTGATCAACCGGGGATATGATCAAGCAAAAGATCAGTGGAAAGAAGCAGAAGGTAGAGCCTACTTTGTCGATACGGACGACAAAGGGTTTCTAAAAGTCTCTTTCTTTGGTCCTTTTTACGGATCTTATGTCATTTTCGAACTTGATGAAGCATATCAATACGCATTCATTTCTGGCCCATCCACCCGATATCTCTGGCTATTGGCAAGAACACCCAACATCGACGCTGATATCATCGAAAAATTTGAACGCATGTCCGCTGAACGTGGCTTTGATATCTCTAACTTAATCTATGTGGAGCATGAATTTTAACAAATAGTGACTGAAGCGCAGGTATGAGTTTAAATCCTGCGCTTTTCATTAACATCTTCGGCGAGCCAAGCTTTGATTAAAGACTGATAAGGGATATCCCGCTTGTTGGCTTCGATCTTAATTCTATCCAGAAGATTTTCTGGCAAACGAAGCGAAATCGTTTTGGTAGAGGGCTTTAATTTTGGCAGTGAGACAGCTGTTGCCTTAGCCCAATCAACGTAATTTGTAGAGTCCTGAACTTCCCAGAAAGCACGCTCATCTTCTTCAGTTGCAAACTTAGGAATTTCTTTTATGTTGCTCATAAGCAGCCCTCTCTTTTCGGTGCATATCTCTCGCTGAAATGACGCGAATTAAGGAATTACAGTTTCTTAACGTAAATGTAACGTGTACTAACCTTGCGTCATCCGTTTGACCCAACGCATGAAAACGATGTTCATCAAGACTATGTTTTTTATCCTCTAGCACCAGCAAGGGCTCATTAAAAAAAACAGCCTCTGCCTCCGACTGGTTAACTCCATGCTTTTCTGCATTTTTTCTAGAGTTTCCATCATCCCAATCAAATCCAACAACTTGCGTCCAATTAATCATAAAAGTATATTATCAGTATATACAAAACCTATAATCTAAGTGACATTTGCTCATCTGTAAAGTTCTATTTCAGGCTCATCTACCGAGCAAACTATTCTTTAGGCATAGGAAAAAAGCAAAACTTAAAGCACGAGATGCACATCATAAAATAATTTTGATTGATGGCCTAAAGCTCGTTGACCTTATGCACAAATACAACGTTGGAGTTCAAATCAGAAGCACTTATGAGGTCAAGGCAATTGATAACGATTTCTTTGATTCTGAAGAGCTATGAGCTTAAGCTCAACTTAGTCAACCCACAGGATAAGAAATGAGTAATCAACAACCCAACAACCCACTACACAACATCACACTTGAAACAATCCTTACGAAACTTGTCGATCATTACGGTTGGGATGATTTATATGCGCAGATCAATATCAACTGCTTTCATAACGATCCATCCATCAAGTCATCGCTAAAGTTTTTGCGCAGAACGCAGTGGGCTAGAGATAAAGTTGAGGCGCTGTATATCAATACCTTTACCTAGACGCTAATCTTTGTATGCAACAAAGCTTTCTCTACAAAAGCCTCTCAAAACAGGAGCCACTTCTATGTTCCGATTCATACTTCTAATGATGGTGGTAGTTATTGCCGGCTGTAGTTCCATTCCATCAGATCTACAAACGCCTGATGATCAAAGCTTACTGCCCTTTAGTGCAACGAAAACAACCCAACCCTCTAATCAACTTGCTCGTTGGGGTGGTGAAGTAGTATCGGTCAACAACCTTGAAATCGGTAGCATGATAGAGGTTGTCGAGTTTTCTTTAAACGCTGCTGGAAGACCTATCAAGTCGGACACTAGTGGTGGGCGATTCAGAATTTTAGTGGGTGATTTTATCGATCCTGCGATTTATGTTTCAGGAAGACAGGTGACAGCTCTTGGCGTTTTCAGCTCTTTAGATGAGGATAAGGTTGGCGATCAAGCTTATTTTTTTCCAATCCTGACTGCTGAACAACTTCATCTATGGCCTGAAATTAAAGAGCCTTCAAACCCTCCTTATCATTATGACCCATTCTTTTTTCATAGAGGATTTTTGATGTCGCCTATTATCGTTGTTCCGAGGCACTAAAGATTATGAAAACACTGGGCTTGCTCGGCGGAATGAGTTGGGAATCCACTCAAACCTACTATCGACTCATCAACCAGAAGGTCAAAGAGGAACTGGGTGGACTGCATTCTGCCAAACTGATTCTTTACAGCATCGACTTTGCTGAAATAGAGGTTCTGCAACGTCAAGGGGATTGGCAAGCAACCGCTGAAATACTAATCAATGCTGCCACATCGACTGAAGCAGCAGGTGCAGATCTACTGTTAATCTGTACAAACACAATGCACAAAGTAGCTAATCAAATTGAACAGGCTATCAACATCCCTCTCCTGCATATTGCTGATGCGACGGCTCAAGCGCTTAAGCAGGACGCTATTACTTCAGTAGGTCTACTTGGAACACGCTTCACCATGGAGCAAGCATTTTATAGAGAGAGATTAGAGCAACAAGGTATTGAAGTACTGATCCCTAATGATTCACAAAGAGAGGTGATTCATTCTGTGATCTATCAAGAGCTTTGCCTTGGCGTTATCAATCCTGATTCTAAGAAAGCTTATTTAGAAATTGTTGAATCTCTTGCCGCACGCGGTGCACAAGGTGTGATTTTAGGTTGTACAGAAATTGGCTTGTTAATCCAACGCTCAGATACGTCTGTTAAACTCTATGACACAACTGAAATACATGCCAATCAGGCAGTCAATATCATCCTCAAGGAATAGTCATGAAAAAACTAAACGCTTTATCTTATGCCTTACTTCTTTCGTTGTTTATAAGCACCGCTGCCATTGCTAATTTAGACGCTTTCCCTGACGCGGAAGAAGGCATGGTTCGTTACGTTTTGGAACTTCCCGAGCAAAATGACGAGTCGAATTTCAAAGTTGAATTAATTATTGGTAAAACTGTTCAAACAGACGCGGCCAACCGTTACTTTTTCGTAGGAAGCATCGAAGAGGTAGATATTGAGGGTTGGGGGTATACTCGATACGTGCTTCAGGATTTAGGCCCTATGGCAGGTACCTTAATGGCCGCAGATCCTGATGCCCCCAAAGTAGATCGTTTTATAACACTTGGCGGTGATGCGTATCTCATTCGATACAACAGTCGATTACCCGTTGTCATCTACGTGCCAGAAGGCGTTGAAGTGGGCTATCGAATCTGGTCAACTGAAGAAGAGATGAGCTTAGTTGAGCAAGGATAAATAAAGGTGGTGACATGAACACAAAGCAATTGATTGATGAAGCAGTATCTCTTCCGGTTGAAGAGCGTGCATTATTAGTAGACTCTCTGCTGCGTAGCTTAAATCAGCCAGAATCTGAGATAGACAAACAATGGGCAATGGAAGCAAAACAGCGACTGTCTGAACTTAGATCTGGAGAAGTTAAAGCAATTCCTGGAAATGAAATATTCAAAAAAGTTTGGAGCAGATTTGAGTAATGAAATTCTCATTTCACCCAGAAGCGGAAAAGGAATTCAATCAGGCTATTGATTATTATGAGAGTCTAGAGCCCGGTCTGGGGTATGACTTTGCTTTAGAGGTTCATTTAGCAGTAAAGCGTTCAATTGCATTCCCTAAAGCTTGGCCGGAGATAGAAAAAGACATCAGAAGGTCACTGGTAGGAAGGTTTCCCTACGGAGTCCTATACTCTGAAGAGCAAGATCACATATTTATCGTTGCAGTAATGAATTTGCATAGGAAACCTGGCTATTGGAAGCAGAGAAAGTGAATAAGAGTCGAGTCGGCTAACGCAGGAATATAGTAGTTAGCTGTAGAAAAATGAATTAACGCCTCCACCCCAAAACACAGATCAAACATCTTGCTGGGAATGAAAGCGCTAATAAATCCTAAAAACTAATCCCTAGATGATGGACAAGGCGCTCCACAGGGTGCGCAGGCACCTACATCCAACTGGTTCAAGCTGGTACGGGCATTGCCCTGCCCTGAGTTGAAAGCAAAGGTAGGGCTATGCAAGTGATCCACCATGATCAACGCAAAGATAGCCAGTAACGCAATGATAACTCGATGTTTACAATACATACTCACCTCCCCTTAATCCGGCAGACCAAACTTGGGACGTAATTTCACCCCAATAATGGAACCGAGAAAAGCAGAAGCAAACCAGATCCAACCATGCAAGCTCGCCGAGGCGATCCCCGAAAAGAAGGCCCCCACATTACAGCCAAAACCTAAACGAGCACCATATCCCATCATCAAGCCACCTATGACAGCGGCAGCAAACGGCATTAATTGTGGACGGTTTTTACCGGTCGCATTGAAGTTATTCGCAAGACCAGCAGCTAACATAGCGCCTAACAATAAGCCAAAGTTCATCACAGAAGTGACATTGACCAGTACAGAATCTCTTAAGGCTTGAGCTGGAAAATCCCATGTCCAAAACTCATATTGGCTCATATCCATACCGAAGGCTTGTGCTATTTTCGCGCCCCACAAGCCGAATGCAAAGGTGATACTCCAAGGCGAACCACTGATTAATAGCGTTAGCAAGTTGCCAAATGCTAAAACCAGAATTGCCCAGAAAAATGGCCAACGCCCAGTCAATAAAGTTGCACCCCAGCCTTTCTCGCCAGGTCTGAACTGAATATCAGCTTGACTAACTTGACCATGCGCTTTGAATTCAACTTTTCTGACCCACAGGTAAACAGCGAAGAGTGCAATTCCTTGAACAACTAAAGCACCGGTGACACCTAAACCAGAGATCAAACTGATAGGATCCGTCCCAGGGCGATCCAGCCACCAAGGAAGATGGAAGGTACCTATTAAGCTACCGATAATGAAAAAAATCAGTGTCACTGTCATACGCAGGTTACCTGCACCGACAGTAAAGAGCGTCCCTGAACCACATCCACCCCCTAACTGCATTCCCAATCCAAACAGGAAAGAGCCTACAATTAAGGAAAGCCCTACAGGAGCAACCGCACCGACCATGCCAGGCTGACCTGAACCTAACACTGGAACCATTAATAAAGATGCCAAGGCAATCAGAATTAACTGCGCACGTATGCCAGCACTTTCTTTTTTTACGATCAGGTTACGCCAACCTGCAGTAAAACCAAATGCACCGTGATATAGCGCAACCCCCAGTACACCCCCTAAGAAAAACAGCCCTACCAAGAAGGGAGCTGTTTCCATATAAATCAATGTACCTAGTAAAGCTAGACCAACCAATGCAACCATCACAACAAAGCCATCAATACGAAGCCCTGATGATGCTGACACGTTCTGAGCTGTGGAAGCTTTAGACGCTGAAGACATGGTTTCAGTTAAATTTGACACGACTCTACCCTTAGTTTTGGAAACGCTCTAGGAAACGTGAAATTCCTCTTGTTGGTACCTGAGTTGTACGCTCACCGCCGTGAGCCCACTCAGCCATCGAGCCATCATATAGACTGATATTCTCAAGTCCAGCAACTTCACTGAATGCAAACCAATCTGTAGCTGCCCAGTGCCCGGTATTGCAGAAAGTGACCAAGTCAGATGCATTCGTTAAGCTATTTGCAGCTAATTGACGCTCTAAAAGATCGCGATCTAAAAACCAAGCGCCATCGCGCTCTACTAAAAATGCTTGATGCTCAAAGTTAATAGCACCTGGCAACGTTCCCGGAGCTGCAACTGGACCAGCTTGTGTTTGGCCTGTAAAGAAGGCTTCTGGGCGCGCATCCACTAAGCTTTGTGGACGTGAAGCGATACGAGCTTCAACTTCGGGAATTTCAGCTAATAGCTCTGGACGAGGATTTGCAACATAACGAACTGGGTGATATTCAGGACTGCCTGACGCCACTTCAAAACCTGCTGCCTTCCAGCCATTGAATCCGCCATTAAGCAATGAAACCTGTTCTTGACCAAGATATTTTAAGGTCCAATAAACACGTGCAGCAGAACCAAAATCAGTTGGACCTGAACCCGCTGGAATCACAACAACATGATGATCAGGGGTGATACCTAAACTACCCACTAGACGCTCCAATGCTGAAACGGATGGTAAAAGACCTGTTACGCCACCACGATTTTCGCGCCAGCCATCGTCGGTATAACTTGAATAAAGACTGCCAGGAATATGAGCGGCTTCGAAACTAGCGCGATCACCACCCTCATCAATACTGCTTCGCACATCAATCATAATTAAAGAAGGATCATCAAGATTGTCGTTAAGCCATTGGGGTGTTACTAGCCCAGCTTGAACTTGCAAGGCTATTAGTGAAAAGCCACAAGCGAGTAATACAGACTTCAAGATTTTTTTCATAGGTCAACTCACGTATTAAATGATTGCTAGCAATAGACTAGCGTTTTAAGTGCGCCCATTCTTAACTGAATATTGATATACATCAATAGATCTTAAAAGAATATTTTAAGATACTTTTATTCTATTATGGAATATTAAATTAGTAACTATTCAAAGAAGTGGTTGTTAAAACATCACTAGAATCTGTAAAGTAATCAACATCACATCAACCATTAGAGGCAACTTTGCTAGAAATATCACCCAACATCACTCTTGCAGATTGGGAAATCGAATTCCAAGCCATTCGCGCTCAAGGAGCTGGCGGGCAAAACGTGAATAAGGTCTCATCAGCGGTTCATCTTCGCTTTGATATTCAACGCTCATCCCTACCTTCCTATTTCAAAGAACGTTTGATGCACTACTCAGATCAGCGCATTACCCAAGAAGGGGTGATAGTGATTAAAGCACAACGTTTTCGTACCTTAGAGATGAACAAGGAAGATGCTCTGCAACGTTTAAAGGAGCTAATTCAAGCAGCTATCAAGCCAACCAAGATCCGTCGTGCGACCAAGCCTACTAAGGGTTCTCAAAGGCGGCGAGTCGATCAGAAAACTCAACGGGGCAAAGTTAAAGCGTTGCGAAAGGCTCCTTGAGAAAATAACTAGCACCATCTTTTTTCATTAATCCCTTCCTACTCAATAACCATAGATGTCCTACAGGACAATATAAAAACCAACATTGTCATGCTTTTATATGCTTGCTAGGAG
>REDB01000141.1 GCA_007693685.1 Oceanospirillales bacterium | reverse complement strand
TCACTTTGGTAAAGTGATTCTTTTATAGGTGAGCAATTGCAGGCGGAGATTTCCATGATGCGAGACGTTTTAAGAGCACAGCGCTCTTGGTTAGTCGTTTTATTAGTCTCACTGTTTTTTCTTCAAGCCTGCGCTCAACGCGCTGAGATCTACTTAACCTCGCATGACGTTGTTGAGGGTATTCGGACTAATTATGAGTCTGGTTTAGAAACTTTACCTCTCTCGCTCCAGCGTCATTATGCCCAGCGCCTATATCGAATGACGGGTGACGAGCGTTTTCTTCCTTATCAGTTACGTCATGCTGAACAACTTATTCAAACCTTTAATCGAGATGTGGCTGGTGTTTTAGCCCAACCAGATTATGTCTTGAGCCGTGATCGATTGATTTCAGAAAGAAGACCATTGCGAACCGAGCGGCAGCGTCAAAGAGCGCTGCTGTTGGATGCCTATCCGGGAATGTCGTTTAGTACTGATCTTGCGTTTAGGCTGGTTCAGTTAGAGTACTACGGTTTATTAGATCAACTGCCTCATGAAGAAGTCGCACTGCTGAAGCAAGTGTTAGAACAAGCTGATTTTGAAAGTTTTTTACTCAGTGATGCTGCTATTCGACATTATGCTGCTCAGGCTGCTAATCAGGTGTGGTTTCTGTATCAATTAGATGTGGTGGATTTACGTGATGCGTTTATGCAGCGCTTTCAAGAGGTCTATCCGCTATCGTCTGATCATGGTCTAAGCAGTTCTGAGTTTCACAATAAAGTGTATGGATTGACCCATATCGTGATAGCTGCAAGCCGATACTATCAGGATCTTCTACCTGATGATGAGTTTACATGGATTACTGATTACTTTATCGATCAAACGCCGTTGTTATTAGAAACCGCAACAGAAGATATTCTGGCTGAAGTTGGTATTAGTTTGGCGTTAACCGGACAGGCAGACCATCCATCCGTTGCGCTGATTAGGGAGCGTTTGATTGCTGCTTATGATCCTGAACATATGATGATTCCTTCGCCATCCGGTGGAACAAATTTCGCACAAGGTGAGCATCGGAATGTTCTGGCTGTGATGTTGTTGATTTGGCCTGATGAGCTTTTTACGGGGCCGTATATTGAATTGTCCTCTTTGAAGATAGAGCGGTAATCTTTGCTGCGCTGCATAAAAATAAAATCCAGACTGTACAGTCTTAAATTTTTATCCAAGGAGTTAGGTCAATGAAAGGTATCGGTAAATTAGCATCTACAACCCTGCTTGCACTAGCGGGGTTTTCTATAGTGTCTGCTAATACGACATTTCCTGATGCCATTGAAAGCGATCCTGCAGCTTTGCAATGGATGGTAGGATCGCCACCTCCCGCTGATAAAATTATTCGTTTTGAAGATGGTAGCTACTTCCAGTTTCCTGCCATGCGTTGGAGTGTTTCTCACTTTAGGCAGTTGATGCCTACCGTGAATGTCTCTCGAGGTTTAGTAGCTCCGCAACCCTTAAATGAGAATATTCACGCTGATATTGATCAGTTGGAGTTCACGCCGATCAACTCAGAAGAGCCTGTTACTTGGGCTGAGTCGCTGCTACTGAATTACACCGATGGCATAGTCGTGCTTCACCAAGGAGATGTGGTTTATGAGCGCTACTTAGGTGTGCTGAAGCCAGAAGGTCAGCATGGCGCGATGTCTGTTACAAAAACCTTTATTGGAACCTTGGCCGCATTGTTGGTAGCGGAGGGAGAGCTAGAACCATCGCTTCGCGTTGATCATTACGTTCCTGAACTTGCTTCCTCTGCGTTTGGTAGTGCTACGGTTCGAGAGTTAATGGATATGACCACCGGTATTCGTTTTAGCGAAGATTACAGCGATCCTAATGCAGAAGTATGGGCGCATGCCGCGGCTGGCAACCCTTTACCCAAGCCAGCCGATTACTCAGGGCCGAGAAGCTATTATGAGTTTTTGCAAACTGTTCAGCCTGAAGGTGAGCATGGCGAAGCCTTTCATTATCGTACCGCCAATACAGACGCCTTAGGTTGGGTGTTAGCAAGAGTAACGGGTGAAAGTGTTGCATCACTTTTGTCGAACCGTATTTGGCAAAAATTAGGTGTTGAACAAGATGCTTATATGAGCATTGATTCCATTGGAACGCCTTTCGCCGGTGGTGGTTTGAATCTGGGGCTTCGAGATCTAGCCCGTTTTGGTGAAATGGTTCGAAATGATGGAGTTTATAATGGCCATCAAATTCTTCCTGCTACGGTGGTTCAGGATATTCGCTCTGGTGGCGATAAAGATAAATTTGCTAAGGCCGGTTATCAACTCTTAGAAGGATGGAGTTACCGCAATATGTGGTGGGTTACCCACAATGAGAATGGTGCTTTTATGGCTCGTGGTGTTCATGGTCAAGCTTTATATATTGATCCCACTGCTGAAGTGGTAATTGCTCGATTTGCCAGTCATCCGATTGCGGCTAACTCAGCTAATGATCCTGTATCTTTACCAGCCTATGCTGCGCTGGCTAATTACTTAATGAACTTACCTTGATGAACTTACCTTAATGCATAGTAACCCCTCTGCAGTTGCAACAAAGCTGGCGCCCAAGCGAGAAATCTTCGGTTGGGCGATGTTCGACTTTGCTAATCAGGCTTACACACTGTTAATCATTACGGTGATATTTGGCGATCTCTTTACCCGCGTCATTGTGGGTGATGCGCCGGATTATCGTCTGGGTAACTTGTTGTGGAGTGTGGCACTGGCGATAAGCTATTTGATGGTGGTGGTTGCAAACCCAGTATGTGGCGCGATTATGGATTACACCGCCAGTCGTAAGCGCTTCTTATGGGTGAGTTATTTTTTGACGGTCATTACGACTGGGTTGCTGTACTTTGTCGAGCCAGGTTGGATTATCCCGGCAATGGTACTGATCATTTTATCCAACTTTGCTTACGCAATAGGCGAAGGCTTTATCGCCAGTTTTTTACCTGATTTAGGTCCGCGTAAAAGTTTGGGTTGGATTTCAGGTATTGGCTGGGGTTTAGGTTACGTGGGAGGTTTGATTGCGACCGCGTTTACTTTGTATTTTTTAGGTGAAGTATCTGCAGAAAACTATGAGACGATACGTTGGGTTGGGCCTTTTGCAGCGATATTTTTTCTAGTGGCTGCGATACCTACGTTTATCTGGTTAAAAGAGCGTGGGCAAAAGCGCTCCCGACCCGAATCGATACCTTTGATTCAATTGGGCGTGAGTCGATTAAAGCAGACCTGGCTTGATATGCATTACTTCCGAGATCTTCGTAGCCTGTTGATTTCAATATTTTTTGCTATGTCAGGTATCTACATTATTATCTCTTTCTCGTTTATCTACGGTTCTCAGGTGATTGGCTGGGATGATAGTGTGAGAGTGTTGATGTTTATTACCGTGCAAATCACCGCCGCTATTGGTGCGATAGGCTTTGGTTGGTTGCAAACTAAAATCGCAACGCGAACGACCTATATCATTACCCTGAGCTTGTGGTTGGTGGCTATTTTAGCTATCTGGCAGACCCCGGCATTGACCCTGCTGTTTCAGCGAGTGTTTGAGGTTCAGTGGCAAGCTCAGTATGTGTTTTTGGTGGCAGGGGTTTTAGCAGGTTTGAGTTTAGGTGCATCTCAATCGGCAGGTCGTGCTTTAGTGGGTGTGTTAACTCCACGCAGTAAGGCGGCTGAGTTCTTTGGTTTTTGGGGAATGTCGGCGAAATTAGCAGCGGTGTTTGGTATTTTGGGATTAGGACTGTTGCAGTGGGCGTTTGGTTTAGCGGATGCCATTTTATTCTGTTTGGTACTCTTCGTAATGGCCATCATAACGGTATTGCCAGTCAATGAGCAGCGAGGAGAGGAGGCAGCGGAAAGCTGGCAAGAGGTGAAGAGATGATGCCATTGACGAATTGCGTTTAGGGAGTTTTTTGATAGAACGCCGCACGTAGTTCGCTCATCAGCTTGACTGCGCTGTTGCTAAAGATCCATTCAACGCCTCGGTTAACCTCTCGATTCAAGACGCCGAGGTTCTCTACCATGCCGGTGCCGATTTTCCTATTTTCCCTGTGAAGTTGATTAATCTTAGCGCTGGTCAATAAGGCGAAAGAGCCAGCAATCGCTCCGTGTCCTAATTCTCTATTTTGTTTCATAATTTCAGCAGTGTTAAATTCAGCGACATCCATCAGTGCTTCCGCTGGAAAACACCGAAATCCTTCAAGATAATCAGGCACTAGGCTGAGTAAGTGAAAATCTTCTGTAGGTGCGAGATTTTTTAATTGCTGCTCTACTCGATTGGGTAATTCTGGATGATCACGCCAAGACGCTTTAATCTCAATCATTAAGTGCATATTGCCAGCATAACGATCAACAACTTCAGAGAGTAAAGGTATCTGCGGTATTTCAGACCTTAATTGCTGGAAGTCTATCCCTGCAATGATGATGTCTGGTCGATCAAATAGGCGACCGCAATGTGGATCATGGTGAACCACTAACTCACCATCGAGCGTTTGATGAATATCTAACTCGATGCCCCATAGTTGATGTTCTAAGCAGAGGTCAAAAGCGGGCAAGGTATTCTCAATCAATTTGCCATGAGGACCGATACCATGTGCACCTCGATGAGCGACTAAACGAACCTCTTCTGGATGACAGAGTTGGTCTGTACCCGGTGCGAATTGCCAAAGTTGGTTGGCGAGCTGATTAAGTTTGTCTGAAATAGTGGCCATCGTGTTTTATCAGTTGTGGGGTTGGATTGTGTTATATCCGTGAGTCTACATCATCTGGGTTACTTTTATAGGCGATCTGATTACACTAGTAATATGAATAGAATTATACGTTTAATGACATCAGAAGATATGCCTGCTGTGTGGGCAATTCAATGTGAATGTTATCAGCATATTTTAGAACCTGAATCTGTTGAGTCTTTGGATGCGAAAAGACAAGCTTCTGCTGATTCATGCTTTGTTGCGATTCATCAAGGGAAGGTTTGCGGTTATCTAATTTCCATGCCGTGGACTTTTGCGCAGGTTCCAGCATTGAATGACCCTAGCTGTAACTTGCCCGCTGATCTGAATGTTTTATATCTGCATGATATGGCGATTGCACCTTGTATGGCGGGTCAAGGTGTCGGTCAGGCGTTATTTTCAGCCTATCAGCAAGCTGCTAAACAGTTAGGTTTTTCTCGCTTGGCGTTGACCGCTGTTGGAGATGCGCAGCGTTATTGGATAAAACTAGGATTTAAAGAGGTTGATTTAGCATTAAATCAACAAAAGGTTGCCGATTACGGTGGTCAAGTCAGTTATATGTATCAGGACTGTTAAACAATGTTGAGCTACCTACACGGTTTTCATGCAGGCAACTTTGCCGATCTTCATAAGCATCATCTATTGGTGTGCTTACTTAGTGCGCTTAATCGAAAAGCTAAACCTTGGAGCTATTTAGAAACGCATTCTGGAAAGGCTTTTTATGCTTTGGATTCCGATCAAGCTGCGAAAACGGCAGAATTTGAACAGGGAATTGCGCGTTTGTGGCAGGCAGAATCATTACCTGATTCGGTGGAACAGTATCTTGAACAAGTGCGTCAGGTAAATCCATCGGGAGGTTTACAGCAGTATCCGGGTTCGCCTGCTCTTGCAGCCGGTTTGGCTAGAGAGGGAGATCAGTTGCACTTGATGGAACTGCATCCGGGAGAGGCTCAGCAGTTAAAAAGGGCGTTTGCTGGTCACGACGGAGTAGGTGTACATCATCGTGACGGTTATGAAGGTGTCATGGCTTTGTTACCACCTAAACCCAATCGAGGCTTGGTTTTAATCGATCCTTCTTATGAAGTTAAAGCTGAATATGATCAGGTTGCTGCTTTTTTGCCTAAAGCGTTAAAGCGTTGGCCTAATGGGTGTTTTGTCGTGTGGTATCCGTTACTTCCTGCGCAGCGTTGGAAGATGATGCTTGAAAACATTCGTCGTACAGGTATTGCCAATATCTTATGCTCAGAGTTACAGGTAGGTGCAGCCGAAGAGCAGGGGATGTATGGCAGTGGAATGCTGATTATCAATCCACCTTGGCAGTTAGATGAGGTGCTAAATACCTCAGAACCTTGGTTAACCGATTTGCTGGCGCAAAGAGTCGGCGCGGAACGTCGACTCTATTGGCTTGCACCTCCTGCTGGCGATTGCTGAGAAGTCGCTAGCAGG
>REDB01000064.1 GCA_007693685.1 Oceanospirillales bacterium | reverse complement strand
GATCGCTCGATGAAGACAGAAGAGTCATAAGCGACCTCTAACTTCATCCCTTCTGGCAAGCTGGGTACGATGGATTCGATCATGGCTCTGACGCCATCAGAAACATCGAGCGGGTTTGCGGTCGATTGACGAACAATACCCAGACCTTGAGCATTCACGCCATTAAAACGCGCATAGTTGCGTGACGCTTCAGGGGCGATTTCTACTCGAGCGACATCAGATACACGAACTAAATAGTCGCCGTCTTGACGGATAATGACCTGTTCAAACTCTTCCGTTTCATTCAGGTCAGTTTGTGCCAATATTGTAAATTCGCGATCAACACTTTCAATACGACCAGCAGGTAGTTCGATGTTCTGAGCTAACAGTGCTGCTTCAATATCTTGGGGTACAACCTGATAAGCAGCCATACGCTCTGGGTCTAACCAAATACGCATGGCATAACGACGCTCACCACCGAGTTGAACATTGGCAACGCCAGTAACCGTTTGTAGCGGATCACGAACACGACGTTGAGCAAAGTCGGTGACTTCCATAGGGTCATGAACATCTGAAGAGATGGCTAACCACATAATTGGCTGAGCATCTGCCTCTGATTTAGCCACGACTGGCTCGTCAATATCGTCTGGAAGCATGCCACGAACACGACTGACACGATCTCGAACGTCATTTGCGGCTGAATCTGGATCACGATCAACACGGAAGGTGACGCTTATCTGGCTACGTTCAGAGCGGCTGATCGAACTCATAAAGTCGATCCCTTCAATGCCAGAGAGTGAATCTTCTATGATTTTAGTCACTTGAGATTCAATAATAGAAGCACTGGCACCGGAATAACGTGTGTCAACGGTAACGACTGGCGTATCAATTTTGGGGTATTCACGCACTGTTAGTCGATCATAAGAGATAAGACCCACCAGCAATATCAATAAACTGATCACCGTGGCTAGCACGGGGCGCTTTATACTGATGTCAGACAGTATCATGCATCGGATCCTTGCGTGTCATTCTGGGGGAAAAGTGGAGTGACGGGCATTCCTGGGCGTAATTTAATGTGTCCAGCAGTGACGATGACATCGCCAACTTCAAGACCACTGAGTATTTGCACTTCGCCGACACGACGGCTTCCTAAAGTCACTGGGACAAGGCCGACTTGATTTTCTGCATTTAAACGCATAATAAAGAATTCATTGTTTTGCGGAATAATTGCAGCTTCTGGCACCATTAAAGCTTCAGGGTCTTGACCGGTAATGATAGTGATACGAGCAAAAAGACCAGGACGAAGTTGTCCATCTTCATTGGGAATACGTGCACGAATACTTAGGTTATGACTACCGGAGCGGGAGGAAGGAGAGATTGCATAGATTTCTCCCTGAAAGGTTTGACCCGGTAATGCATCGACTAATACTTCAATCACCTGACCCACTTGGATTTGAGAGATATTTCGTTCAGGTAAAGTGAAATCAATTTTCATTTCATGAGTGTCAACGACTTCAACAAGATCTTGTCCTGCTGAAATGAAATCTCCAGGGCTTACGTAACGCAAGCCTACTTCACCTGCAAAGGGTGCCAGTAACGTAGTTTTAGCTAACTGTGCTTGCGCAAGCTGAACCTGTGCTTCAGTAACACGCAACTGAGCCAGTCGAGTGTCTCGATCTGTTTGTGAGCCAACGCGTCTTTCTAATAGATCCGCAGCACGCTGATACTCAATTCGACTTAGATTTGCTTGCGCTTGTGCTTGTGCCAGTTCTGCGACAAAAGAAGTGTTATCTATCTCAATTAAGGGTTGACCCTTTTCAATTATTTCACCTTCACGAAATAAGATAGCAGATACTCGACCGCTAATTTCAGGGCGAAGTATGACGGCTTCATTAGCACGAAGGGTGCCTACAGTCGTGATCACATGGTTTAGTGAACTTGACTCAACCTGAAACACTTCAGCGGGAAGTCCTTGCCCTTGTTGAGCATGACTGTTAGCTGTAAAGACAAGACCAACACTGAACAAGGTTATGGATAATGCCTTGCTCAGAAATGTTTGGGGGTATTTCATGCCTGTTTATCCTTGATTAGAGCAGATTCAGATGATGTTGATGTTTGCGGGGGTAAAATATGATCCCAAAGCAATGCTATGGTTTGGCGCAAAGGAGCGCGTGAATCTTCCACTTTCATACGAAGTAAGGCTCCTTGCCAACAATCCCAAAGCATTTGTGCCAGTGTGCTTGCAGATAGGTCTGTCCTTACGCTGCCTTCAGCTTGGCAGATCAAAAAGTCGTTCGTCATGAGGCTGATTACGCGATGAGTAGCTCGCTTTATCGCTTGTCTAAGTTCAGGCGATGCATTACCAATTTCGCCAGAAAGGTTAGCTATCAAACAGCCGACATTTTCATTGCAACTGTCTAATTCTTCAATCATTTGAGCGATAGCTTTGCCTAACTTTACAAAGTGATTACCTTCTAAAAGGGCAAACTCTTGGTTCCAGCGATCAATTTCAAGTGCTTGATAAAACTCTATCACTGCAACTGCGTAGGCTTCTTTACTATCAAAAAAGTTATAGAAGGAGCCTTTAGAAACCTGGCAAGCTTCTAAAATTGTCGTTAATCCCGTTCCGTGGTAACCGTGCTGATGAAACAGTTCTATCCCTTTTTCTAACAGCTTTTCACGGCTGTGAGTGAGAGGTCTACCTTTAGTCATGTTTTTAAACCAAACGTTCTATAAAGATCGCTATGATATATTTACAGACCGATCAGTTCAATAATGAGCGTGAAAAATAATTGACTAAAGTAGTGCGATAAAGGAAGTTATTTGCTTTCTTTGGCGGCTTTTAAGCGCTGATCAATGGTCAGCATAAGTTCTTCTCCGCTGCCTTTAACTTCAGACAGGAGTGCTGTGGCTAGGTTAAAACCAAATTCAGGAGTTTTCTGCTGTATCTGTTTGCTGATTCGATCTAAACGTTTTTCTACCGGTGGTGGGCTTTGAGTGATTGGCATAAGTAGCAGGAACTCATCCCCGGCATAACGAAAAACCTGATCACGTCGACGACACATATTTAGAAGTTCATCGGCGAATTGATGTATCAGTTGATCACCCGCAATATGACCATACTTATCATTGATATGGGTAAGTGCATCAATATCGACAAGTGCAACAAGGAAGTCTTTGCCACTTTCATGGTGAGCTTGAACAGCATGCTTAAGGGCTAAATCAAATGTTTTGGTTCCGGGTAAGCCTGTCAGTTGATCAAGAGGTTCGTTAGAAGCTTCGTAATCTTTCTTCTCAGAAACCGAATGGCAGACTAACCAGGCACTGAGTGTGTCTGCTGCTAAACTAAGAATCCACTCAGCTAAATTAACATCGGCATGATCAGGTGGGCACCATACACAAATATGACCAACACCCATTTGCTCAGGTAAGTCGATGCGTTGTCCTAGCCAAAGTGCCGATGGGCTTTCGGATAAAAGCTCATCAAGCGGAAACTCTCTAGCTACGCTTTTTTGCTGGTGAGCAGGTTCTTCACCTTCGTAGAAAGCCTGTGCCGCATTACCTACTAACGTTAGACTAGTCGGTGGTTGCATAGCACCATCTTTCCAATAGCCCAAGGCTTCTAGTGAGCGTTTTCGTGAGCGTTTTGCTACAAGGCAATGCTTCCATCCCAATAGTGGACCAATAACACGGGCTGTGGTTTGGAAGGGGTCTCCACCTTGATGTAATTCCGGTAGAAGTTTGAGAAGAAGGGTGCGTTGTAGACTGTTTCTGTCGACCAGATAACCCATAATGCTGGTATGCTTATCTTTGTTCAGTCGTTGAAAACGGTAGCCGTCTAGTTCAAGCCACTCTTGTTCATCTTTAAATGCCCATCTAAGCACAGCACGTCTTAGAGATTCTGGAAGTTCACGAAAACGTGAGTTAGACCATTCATGAACTTGATCCTTTATCAGCACCATGGGTGCTTCTGCGGAATCGAAAAGAGCAGGTATAATTTTCGTTTTCATGGTTTCTTCCAGAAAGCAAAAGGGCGCATGATGCGCCCTTGTTAGTTTAGCCTAAGGCTTTTTTGATGCGGTTAATGGCATCCTCTAGCACGTCCATACTGGTCGCGAAGGAGAGTCTTAGATTACCCGGTGTGCCGAACGCAGATCCTGGTACCAGTGCAACGCCCGCTTCCAATAATAAAAACTCAGCTAATGCGATGTCGTCAGCAAATTCAGGGCGGCTATCGATCACTTTTTGAAAGCTTGGAAATGCATAGAAAGTCCCGTCTGCTGGAATGCACTCAACACCTTCGATTTCGTTTAGTGATTTTACGACAAAGTCATGACGTGCTTTGAAGGCTTTAACCATCTCTGCAACGCAGGCTTGATCACCATTTAGTGCCGCTTCTGCAGCAACTTGAGCAATCGAGTTGGGGTTAGAGGTACTTTGTGACTGTACCTTCTTCATCGCGCCAATCAGCTTAGCTGGACCTGCTGCATAACCGATGCGCCAGCCAGTCATAGAGTAAGCTTTAGAAACACCATTCAGCACGATGGTTTGATCATAAAGTTCTGGGCAAGCATTCAGAATGTTGCAGAAAGGTTGATCACCAAAGAGGATGTGCTCATACATATCATCGGTAGCGATGATGATATCTGGATATGGCTTTAACACTTCGCCTAAAGCTTTTAACTCTTCTAGTGTGTAAGCAACGCCTGATGGGTTAGATGGGCTGTTAAGCACAACAACGCGAGTGCGCTCATTGATCGCAGCTTCAAGTTGATCAGGTGTAATTTTGAAACGATTTTCCTGGGAGGTTTCTAGAATAACCGGTTGCGCATCAGCTACCAGCACCATATCTGGGTAAGATACCCAGTAAGGAGCTGGAATGATCACTTCATCACCCTCATTTAACAGGGCTAACGCCATGTTAAAGAAGCTTTGTTTGCCGCCACTGGAAACTAAAATTTGATTGGCTTCGTAATCTAAGCCGTTATCACGCTTGAATTTCGCTATAATAGCTTTCTTTAAGCCAGGTGTGCCATCCACAGCGGTGTATTTAGTAAAACCATTATTGATCGCTTCAATAGCCGCAGCCTTGATGTGATCGGGAGTATCAAAATCCGGTTCGCCAGCGCCAAGTCCAATAATATTTTTACCGGCAGCGCGAAGTTCTGCTGCACGATTGGTTACGGCTAGGGTAGGTGATGGTTTGATGCTATTAACGCGGTCGGAAAGCTGTAAGTCCAAGCGAATAACCCTCATGGTTGTATTGTGGAAAGTCTGGTGAAAAATATAGCTACAGCATACAGTATTGTTGAATTTCTCTAAATCCCCGTAAGGTCAAAATTGATGAAAAAAAGCAGGAGTTTTGTGTGAAGCAGCGGTTTAAAGTGCATTCTAATTTTCAACCTGCGGGTGATCAGCCAGAAGCGATACGTAAATTGGTCGATGGTATTGAATCTGGTTTAGCTGCTCAAACACTCTTGGGAGTAACGGGATCAGGCAAAACTTTTACCATTGCCAATGTTATCGCTGCGGTTCAGCGTCCAACCATTATTATGGCGCACAACAAAACTCTAGCGGCTCAACTTTATGGAGAGTTTAAAGAGTTCTTTCCAGATAATTCAGTTGAGTATTTCGTTTCTTACTACGATTACTATCAGCCAGAAGCCTACGTTCCTTCGTCAGATACCTTTATCGAAAAAGATGCATCGATCAATGACCATATCGAGCAGATGCGATTATCTGCTACCAAAGCGCTGTTAGAGCGAGATGATGCCATCATCGTAGCGACGGTTTCTGCTATTTATGGATTGGGTGATCCTGAATCCTATCTGTCGATGATGCTGCACCTTGATCGTGGCGATCAAATAGATCAACGAACGTTGCTACGTCGATTGGCAGAGCTTCAATACACTCGTAACGATATAGAGCTACATCGAGGCAATTACCGTGTGCGTGGGGATGTTATCGATGTGTTCCCCGCTGAGTCTGAAAAGGAAGCGATTCGTATAGAATTGTTTGATGAAGAGGTCGAGCAGATCAGTTATTTCGATCCCTTAACCGGAGAAGTCTTACGGAGAGTTCCGCGTGCGACTGTTTATCCAAAAACTCACTATGTGACACCGCGTGATACGCTAGTTGGGGCCACTCAGAAAATTAAAGAAGAATTAGTTGAACGGCTGGCGCAACTAAAAGAAAACAATAAATTAGTTGAGGCTCAGCGACTCGAGCAG
>REDB01000249.1 GCA_007693685.1 Oceanospirillales bacterium | reverse complement strand
TCTAAGCCGGTATCTAAAGGTTTCATTTACTCTTTCCTCCGGAACGGCTCTGAGAAATAGTGTAGGAAAGTAAAATCGTTGGAATCAAACCTACTAAAACAATTGTCAGAGAGCCCAGCGCCGCTATTTCAATTTGCTCATCTTTAGCATATTGATAGACGTGGGTAGCTAAGGTATTAAAATTAAAGGGTCTTAGGATCAGTGTTGCTGGTAGCTCTTTCATTGTATCAACAAACACAAGAATAGCTGCGGTACCTAAGCTGCCTCTTAAAATGGGAACATGCACATCACGCAAAACGCCCGAAGGTGATCTGCCAAGAGTACGTGCAGCTCCATCTAAATTGGGCCGAATTCGAGTCAATCCTGCTTCTACTGTACCATAGGAAAGTGCTAGAAAACGCGCCACATAGGCATATATCAAGATAAACATGCTACCAGAGAAAAGTAGACCCGTAGAGATGCCGAAACGTTCAAACATGATTGCATCTATGAAGTTATCAAAGTAGCCAAAGGGATAAAGTATACCCACCGCTAACACGGCACCAGGGACTGCATAACCCAAAGACACGAGGCGTAAACAGGAAGATAAGAATGGACCTTTCCCTAGACGCCCTGCATAAGCCAAGAACAGACCAAGTGTGACGGCGACTAATGCAGCTACTGCTGAAAGTATTAAGCTGTTTTTAGCATAGACAAAAAATCCAGCAGAAATGGAAGCCTCATAGAATTTAATTGAGTAAGCGACTAGCTGAGCACCAGGAATAATCAGACCCAATAAAATTGGGAGTGTACAAGCTATCACCGCAGCAACCGCTTTCCAGCCAGTTAAATGAATTCTAGGTGGAGCTACACTGCGCGTTGAAGAGTGATAACGTTTTTTACGTCTTGCAAATCGTTCGATCAAGATCAACACAACTATAAAAATCAACAATACAACCGCTATCTGAGCACCACCACCAAGGTTACGCATATGGAACCAAACGTTAAAAATACCAGCGGTCAAAGTACGCACTGCGAAGTAGTCAACGGTTCCAAAGTCATTCAATGCTTCCATCAATGCTAACACCACACCTACCACAATTGATGGTCTAGCAATGGGCAATCCAACACGGATAAAGCTTTGCCATGTCGAACAACCCAAGGTTCGACTAGCTTCTAGCATGGTTGCGGATTGTTCTAAAAATGCGGAACGTGAAAGTAAGTAAACATAGGGATAGAGAACTAGCACCATCATTGAGATAGCACCACCCAAGGAACGGATATTCGGGAACCAGTAATCTCTGGGTGTGCGCCAGCCAAAGGTTTCACGCAACATTGACTGTACCGGACCTGAAAAATTGAGCAGATCCGTGTACACATAAGCGACCACATAGGCGGGCATCGCCAGCGGTATCAATAGCGCCCATTCAAATACTCGCCTGCCGGGAAAACGGCACATGGTAACAAGCCAAGCAGTTCCGGTACCAATAATAAAGGTGCCAATACAGACACCCAGCATTAGCCAGAGGGTGTTTTTAATATAACCAGGAAGAACCGTAGAAATTAAATGTGGCCAAATGTTTTCGGTTGGAAACATTGCCAAGTAAAAAACAGCAAAAATGGGAAGCAGAACGATGAGTGCAATCAATAAGCTACCCAGCGTCCAGAAATCTAGATGCAAACGAGAACGTAAGCTGGATAGGTAACCCTTGTGTATTGCAGATTGACTACTCATAAGTTGACTTACGTAGACTCACCATCTAAAAATTTGATCGTTATTGATTGAAGCTTAAAAACAAAAAGTCTGGTAGCGCAGAAGACTGCACTACCAGACTGATAATTCCATATATTTTATAGGTTAAGGCCCAGCATTGAAATCCACTTCATTCATGATTCTCAAAGCCAGTCCTTTATAATCTGCGATAGCAGCGGGAGATTCAGCATCAAACTTCGGCTCACCCCACATTTGTACAACTTCAGACAATTGTACACCTGGCTTCACAGGGTATTCAGTGTTACCAGCAGAGTACATTTCCTGAGCCACGTCATCCGACAAAAACTCAAGCAATTGAACCGCCTGTTCAAAGTTCGGTGCATATCTTGCGACAATCGCACCTGACATATTGATGTGAGTACCTACGGTATCTTGATCAACAAAGATCAGATTGACAGATTCTGCCCAAGGACGCTGTTCATCACTCGCTAACATCGCACCCATATAATAGGTATTGACGATAGCAAGATCACAAAGACCCGTGTAAATATTTTGCACCTGTCCACGGTCATTGCCTTGTGGTGATTGAGCAAGATTCGCTTTGACACCTTTGATCCACTCTCGTGCTACTTCTTCACCATGATGATGAATCATGGCAGCTAGCAAACCTAAGTTGTAATCGTGATCCCCAGGACGAGTACAGATACGACCTTTCCATTGCTCATCAGCCAAGTCCAAATAACTATTGATTTCAGATGGATCGACACGCTCTTTAGACGCATAAATAGGACGAGCTCTGAAAGTTAAACCAAACCAAGAACCATCTTCAGCGCGAAACTCTGCTGGGATATTCGCTTCAATCACTTCACTAGAAACAGGTTGAGTTAGACCATCATTAACCATATCAACTAGACGACCCACATCGACAGTCATCACAACGTCTACAGGGCTGTTACGGCCTTCCGCTTTGATACGCTCTTCCATACCAGCACCACTAGCATAGACGACATTGACTTTGGTTCCAGTCGCTTCTGTAAAAGCCTCCAGCAATGGAGCAATAAGAAATTCTTGACGATCAGTATAAACATTAACTTCATTTGCACTAGCAGCTAAAGGCAATAAGGTTGCTACTGCAACTGATGCCGTTAAAGCGAACTTTGAAGAACGAGCAAACAATGACTTAATTGACATTCGCGACACTCCATCTGTGATGTGATTATTAAAACTTAAATCTCATTGAGAATCAATCTTAATATCAATACTACGTTCAACGAAAATTAAATGCAACTGGTTTTTATTTAGATTTATAATACCATTTGTAAAAATCTATTAGACATACGCTGGAAAATAGGTAATGCAAATCAATATCGTTATAATTTAGCATTAATCAATATTTGAAAAGTTGATCTAAATCACTTATCTATATCTAATTTAATAAGAACGCTACACTACTAACCATCCGATCATGCAACAGAGATGAGCCCTTTTATGCTAGGTAGAATATTTAATTTTGATGATCAAGCCTTTGATATTTCACACTACCAAGCACTACCGGATGATTGGTTTATCGCTATTGCCGATGTCGTTTCAAGTACAGAACTGGCTCAAAAAGGACGTGATAAGGATGTTAACTTTGTTGCAGCAGCTGCAGTAGCTGTATTGAAGCATCAATTAGAACAACAAGGAGATTCTGCTGCCATTCAATTTGGTGGTGATGGTGTTATTGCTGCCATACCACCCGAACATCAACACACCATTCGTCAGCGCCTTGCTGCCTTGGCCTATTGGTCAATGGATCTTTTTCAGATCTCGCTTCGCATCGGTCTAGTGCCTGTCGCGGACTTAAACGAAGCAAACCTACCCTGCTATGTCAGCTTACAAGTATTAGATGAAAAGAATGCGTTTGGTCTTTTTCTAGGCGATGGTATTCAAGCAGCTGATGACTGGGTTAAACAAGATACGAGATGGCAACTAGATCCAGAACAAGGCGACCTACCTGGCCTAGAAAACCTCTCTTGCCGCTGGCACCCTGTGAAAAGCTGTCGAGGGATGATTGCATCCATTATTATCGACCCTACTAAAAGCGGTGATTTTGGTATACAACAACTGAATGAAGTGATTCAACAAATCAATCAATGTGTATCAGCAGAACAAGCCGCACCCATGAATCAAACACAAGCGCTCAGACCTCCCGCTCTGCCCTCATGGCAATCCATTTCTAGAGAGTTAAAGATTAATTCTACAAAATCAAAATTTAGCCGAATGCTGATCGCTTATTTAACGTCATTCGTTTTATGGCTAGCTTGGCGCGTTGGAGGAAAACTAGGCAATATTGATGCACATCGCTACCTTCACTCATTAACACTTAAAACGGATTACCGAAAGCAAGCCGGTGGCCCACGCATGGTTCTTGATCTTACACATGAAGAATTCAACACAATTGTTGAATTACTGACCGAAGCTGAAAAAAGTGGAAAAATTGTTTATGGTATCTCAACCAGTGAAGCATCAACCCTAACCTGCTTAGTTGAAGACTTTCAAGCCGATAATCACGTGCACTTTATTGATGGACAGGGCTTAGGATTTTGGCGCGCATCGATTATGCTCAAGGAAAAACGTATCACCCGACCTGAGTAAATGGACTGTGACAGGTAGATTCAATTCCATCAACTCTGCCCATATCTCCTCTCTAACGGATGGTTTTAGATGAGTTATCCATAGATCTCTTGGCGGCATATCTAAAGCTAATATGAAGTCCCTTAAAGCAGACGGCGTTAAGTGCTGACTTTTTGTGGCGACCTCACTTAAGCGATTTGGAAAAGCACACTCCAGCATCAATACATCGATAACACCTAACTGGTTATAAGCTGCAATCACTTGTTCATCAAATCGAGTATCGCCAGAAAAACAGAAAACTCCCCCCAAACTATCTCTAACTACATAACCACAAGCAGGAACAACATGTTGTGCAGTGATTGCTTGCAACGCGATGTTATCCAATTGAAACTGTTGATTAACTTCAATCTGATTGAAATGAAGAACAGCATTATCAGGAGAAGGCAGCTTGCTAAAATCTGGCCAGATGCTCCAATTGAATACATGAGATTGAAGAGCATCGATAACGTCACCAAGCCCATACACTTGTAAAGGAGACGTTAACTGCTCAAATAAGTTATCCAGTAGCAGGGGTAAAAAGCAGATATGGTCCATATGTGCATGGGTTAAAAACACGTGCTTTATCTTTAACATCTCTTGTTGAGACAAACACCCAAGCCCACTACCCGCATCAATTAACAACTGATCATTGATTCGAATACAGGTGGTATATTCGTCTTTTCCCATGCCACCACTGCACCCCAAAACTTCAATTTTCACTTTATCCCCTCGCGATTCAGCAAGGAATGGAGGTCTGGTTCATCAATTTGCTCTGGGCTTAAGTGAATAGCAGCATAACGTTCATACACTTTTTCTTGGACAAAAATCTCAAATAGATCAGGGTCCAGGTGACCCTCTTTAGCCATGCGTGACATGATCGTCAGTGCCTGAGACAGTTTCATTGCTTCTTTGTAAGGACGCTCTTTAGCCGTTAAGGCTTCAAAAACATCGGCAATACCCATAATTCTGGCAGGAATCGACATCTCTTCTCGTTTCAAGCCTCTTGGATAGCCTTTTCCATCCATACGTTCATGATGGCACCCTGCATACTCAGGAACTCGACGAAGATGCTTGGGAAATGGCAACTGCTCAAGCATATCGAGTGTTGCCACCATATGATCATTCATAATTTGCCGTTCTTCCGCATTCAAAGTACCTCTGCGGATAGACAAATTGTAACGCTCATCATCTGTGATTAACGGAACGACTTCATTTTCAAAATTTGTGTAGCTCAACTCTGTCAGGTAAGACAAGCGATGCAAATCATCATCAGAAACAAATTCAGCACCGACATTTAGCTTTCGCAAAAAAGAAAGCTCATGAAGCAGATTATCTCGATATAAATCTAAATCTGTATAAGGGTCATTATTACCCGCGAGTTGTGCTTTTAAAGATTTAATCTCTGCATCCCGCAACAGAACCTCTATGCGCGTAGCAATGAGTTCAATTCGATCCGTTACGGTTTCAAGCTTGCGCGACTTTTCCATTACATGATGCGGTGTAACAACCTTGCCACAATCATGCAGCCATGCAGCTGTTTTCAACTCATAGAAATCAGCTTCACTCATGACAAAATCACGAACAAATGGATGATTTGATGCGGATACCGCTTCAGCAAGAAATAGTGTTGCATCCGGAACGCGACGACAATGGTTACCAGTATGCGGAGACTTTTTATCTATGGCGGTTGCCAGAACTCGAGTGAAGCTATCAAAGAGCTGTTTCATCTCGTTTATTAAACGTTGGTTGTCTAACGCAACCGCCGCTTGAGAAGCTAAAGATTCAGCAAGTTCGATATCGAACTCATTAAAAGCTTGCGGTATTTCTGAGTCGATGCATTTATTGATCAACTGCAACGCACCAAAAACTTCACCTTCATGGTTAATTAAAGGTACTGTCAAAAATGATCGCGAGCGATAACCACTTTTGGCATCAA
>REDB01000248.1 GCA_007693685.1 Oceanospirillales bacterium | reverse complement strand
TTTTATGAAGATCATAAGTTTGATAGAAGAATATTCCTTCAGTTAAACATAACAATGGATTAGGTGACTAAGGATGTATAAGCAGAAAGGATTCAGTCAAAGTATCATGAGTATATTAGTCATGATATTAATAACATTTTCTACCACACTATCTTCAAAAGAATTGTTAGTATTACTCAGCGATGATCAAAAAATTCATAACGAAATCTCAGCATTAATTGTCAATCAGTCCAGCTTAACTGTAACGACTCGTTTATACCATGAGCATACAAGATCAGCAGAGTATTCAGATAACAAGGTAATTCTCTCTATAGGTACAAGGGCTTGTAATAAAGCATTAGAAAATCTTGAATCTAACGAAAAAGTTGTATGTACCTTAATTCCAGCACAAACTTACAAAGCACTTATAACAAAACATAGCATAACGGATAATAAGGCACATAGAGTAACTGCTGTTTTTATGGATCAGCCCATTGATCGTCAAATAGCACTTGCTAGACTTGTTTCGCCAAATGCTAAAAGCATAGGTACCGTATTTGGCCAAACATCTGTTGCACAAAGAGCAGAGTTTGAACGTATTGGACTACTGTCAAATTTTGAAACACATATTGCTTTTTTAGATGAAGCTCAAAATCCGGTACAGATCCTTACACCTTTAATACAAAGAAGCGATGTATTTCTAGCCATACCCGACAATGCTAATTTTAACCGAAGTGTATCACGCTGGGCACTTTACATTACACTTCGGAATAAGATTCCACTTATTGGCTTTTCATCTAGTTATTCTGAGGCAGGAGCAGTGGTATCACTGTACTCGACTACAGAACAACTAGCATACCAAACTCATGAAACTATAGTTACTTTACTAAACAGTGAAACTTTAGTTCCAGCAGCGTATCCTAATGATTTTACAATCATGATTAATGAATCTACCGCAAGAACATTAAGGATGAATCTTCCAGACAGCCAGGAATTAAGCAAACAGCTAAAAGAGATTCATAAATGAAGCCGTTCTTTCAAAATGATATTCGCGAACGCGTCTTATTTTTATCAATTGTTCCTATGCTTTTAATAACATTGTTTTTAGGTGGATTTTTTACCTACACACAAATACAACATGCTAAGCAAGGAATGATAGAAAAGGGAGAAGAATTTAGCAAATTGCTTGCAGCGGCTGCAGAGTTTGGAATACTGAGTAACAATCCAGCAGAGTTACAACCACTGAGTAATCAACTTTTAGAAAACCCTTTAGTTACTGATGTCATTTTTACAGATCAAGACTTAATTGTTATATATCGTGAAGGATCTTTTGACTTTGCCTTGAGCATCCCCCCCGACCCCGTCTTAAGAACATCTCAAGAATGGTTTTTTAGCTACCCAGTCAAACCCATGCCTATCAGAACAGAAAGTGGAAACAATTTCTCTGATGATAGTGCTAATGAAGAGATTATGGGGTGGGTAATTATTGTCTTTTCAGATGTACCTATAAAAAATCAACAATACCAAATTATAAGAAATAGTCTTTTTATTATTTTGGCAGGATTCTTAATAACTTTTTCAATTTCTAATTATTTTGGAAGAAAAATTAGTTATCCGATAAAACAGCTTTCTATCATTATAAGCCAGTTAAGACGTGGTAATTTGAGTACTCGCGCTATAGGTTCCAATACAGAGGAGTTTAATCAATTAGCTGAAGGCATTAATGAGCTTGCTAAGTCGCTAGAAGAATCAAATTACCAAATGGAAAATCGAATAAATCAAGCTACGCAAGCGCTCTCTGTAAGCCTTCAAGAACTAGAAATTAAAAATAATCAATTGATGAACGCTCACCAGAAAGCTGATTCAGCAAATAGAGCGAAAGATGCATTTTTAGCACGGATGAGCCATGAGCTAAGAACACCGCTAACCTCCGTGATAGGATTTACACGAATGATTCAGGAGGGTAGTACAGATCAAGAGCGTTCTCATTATCTAAAGATAATTGATCACACCTCTCAAATGCTATTAACTTTAATTGATGACTTACTTGATTACACTCGTTTAGAAGCTGACGCAATTGAACTTGAATATATTAGTTTTCATCCAGAAAAATTATTCCATCAAGCATTAGAGATGCAGGCTCCAGCAGCTCATGCTAAAGGAATAGAGCTTATACTAGATGGATCATATAAATTACCTGAGTTGTTAGTTGGAGATCCAACACGAATCCGTCAGATCATTACTAATTTAATAGGTAATGCGATTAAATTTACGGATAGAGGTCATATACAGCTACATACCGAATATTTGCACAAGCAAAGAATACTTTGCTTCTCAGTACAAGATACAGGCATAGGAATAAGTGAGAATTACAAAGAAAAAATGTTTGAATCTTTTACTCAAGCTGATAACAGTATAAGCCGCAAATATGGAGGTTCGGGTTTAGGTCTAGCTATCATTTCTAGATTGATTAAACTTATGAATGGAGAGATCAAAGTTGAAACTGAATCTGGCAAGGGCAGTAGGTTCATTGTTAAATTACCCATTGATTCAAAAATCGAACCTTTCGATATCGATGAAATAGATGAATTTTCAATTAATCTCTCTGAAGATAACATCAATATTTTGATGATTGAGAACAACATCGTAGCAAGAAAAAGTACATTAGACACGTTTAACTATCACAATATTCCATGCAGAGTATCTGAGCGTATAGAAGATGTTCTGAACATAACTGAACAATATTCACATATAATCATTAGCCATCCTGCAAATGATCACAATTTAGAGTTACTCTATCGCAAAACTGAATCTCTCAGACAACAATTTCCACTAGCAAAGTTTACTATTTTGTTGCCCGCAACGATTAGACGAGATTCAATTAGAAGCATAAAAGCCGCATGTTTTACAAAGCCACTCTCGTCAACTCAATTACTCAAATGCATACTCAATTCAAACGAATTAAAAAATTCACCTAATGATACTCATCATCAATTAGATACATTAGAAATACTCATTGCTGAGGATAATGATTATAACAGACTTCTTGTTAAACGCATTTTAAGACAAGCTGGTATAAAGACGCGAGAGGTGACGACTGGTAAGCAAGCTATTGATGAAATCAAAATCAAGATGCCAGATATCATTTTGATGGATATCAATATGCCAGATATGGATGGAATTGAAGCATCTAAAATAATTCTGAAAGATCATCCAAAGGCACAAATTATAGCTTTGACTGCCAACATCTCCTCACGTGAACAGCAAATGCTGAATCAAATAGGAATTGATAGAATTCTTATTAAGCCTTTAAATATCGAAAAGCTCTATGCACTACTCAGTACATTAGACTTCAGAAAGAATAAATTAACATCATCTGGTACTACTAAAACCGAGTTCGATATAGAAATAAAACGCCAATTAGAGGAAATTCAGTCACGTATATATGCCAAAGATTATGATAGCTTGGCTAGAAATGCTCATCAGCTTTATGGATTTGCTGGTTTATTTGATAATCCAGAGATAGAAATGGTTGCTGAACGTTTAAAGAAAGCAGTGATTAGTAGAGATATCAGAAACATATGGAGTGCTTTCAATCAGCTAGCCAGAGTAGTCAACAACCTACAACGTTTTTAAAAAACTAGAACTCTTTTATAACGGGGGTCTCTTCGATCAGTTTTTCCAGCATAGCAATGACAGGGATTAGCCTGGCTCTTGATTCTCTATCATAGATATAGCCATTAATTCCTTCTCTTGCTGGTTTATGTCCGTCTGTTCCCTCGTGCATTGCCACAAGCCAACGTCTAATATTTTCTAATTCTGGATCGTGACTAATAGGGTATCCTATTAGCATATCCCAGGATTGAGGTGTTGTTGTTTTGTCTTCGATGCCTTTAATTAACTTCAATACGTATGCTCTATCGGGACGGTAACTAGGCGATTTTCCAAAAGCCATTGCAACGCCGATTAACATTAGGAAAATCGCACTGATAAAAAAGACAATAAAAAACTCCATTAATGTACTCTTTGCTCGAATGGATACTCTTTTAGAAATCTTGCAGCTATACGAATAACTTCAGCATGTTCTTGTTCTAGGGAATCAATCTCTTTTTGATAAATTAATTTATCTTTTGAAGGAAGACTTTTCCAAGCGTCTAAGGTTGGGATATGAGTAGTCTTAGTATACATAAGTTCAATTACCTGCAGTTCTGATTGCTGGTGTAGTTGGGGTGAGTAGTTATCAATCAGAACTTTTAATCGTATACATCCTTCAGTCAAAGGACACTGACCGTCAACCATACTTCTAGAAATGATACGAATACTATCTACTAAATAGTTTTTTTGTTCTTGAGCAGCGTTAGCATGTGCAATTACAGAAAGAGCTTGTTGGCGTTTCTTTAACTGTTGCTGTGTAAAGAGTTTCCATATCAAAAAGGCTAGCCCAATGGATAAAATTACAAAAATAATGATCAGTGAATAGATTAGGGTTTGCGACATGTGAGCCTCTTAATAACCGACTAAATTAGTAATGTATTCTACCTTGTAATGTCAGTTACTGCGAGTATGTGATTTTGTAGCTAACAATCTGAAGGAGACCCGCTCTGTTAGCCTAGTTGTCCACTTGGCAATTTAGCCTTTTATAATCCTTTGAGCGGGTGGAATGAGAACTGTTATGCCTCGTTATTCCAGTGAGCGTAAAGCTTCAGTGTTAAAGAAGTTGCTACCACCTCTGAATCGCTCAGTTGCTTCCGTGTCTTCTGAGGAAGGAATTCCATCGATAACCCTGTATAGTTGGTTAAAACAATGCCGCTTAAAAGGAGTCCCTGTGCCTGGCGATCGAAATACTGCTGATGATTGGTCAGCCGAAGCTAAGTTTGCTGTCGTTATTGAAACAGCGAGTTTTTCTGAAGCTGAACTCAGTCAATATTGCCGTAAAAAAGGGCTTTATGTTGAACAGATTCAACGATGGAAAGCAGCATGCATTCAAGGGGCGTCACAACAAAAAAGCCAAGAGCAACTGTTACAAAAACAACAGCGTAATGACCGGAAAACAATTAAAAAGCTTCAAGCAGAAGTCAGGCGTAAAGATCGTGTATTGGCTGAAACGACTTCACTGCTGGTGCTCTCAAAAAAGCTAGAAGCCTTGTATGGAACAGATCAGGACAACGAGGACAGCTAACGCCGTTGTCTGAGCGTACAAGGCTACTGGAATACTTTGATGAAGCCATCACTACAGGTGCCACTCACCAAAAAGCAGCTCAAATCATGGGTATCAGTCATCGTACACTGAAACGCTGGCGTTCTGTTGAGGGTGTTATTCAAGAAGATCAGCGCCCTGAGAGTAAACCCGGTATTCAGCCTCATCAACTGACGGTTGAAGAAGAGAATGAGATCATCATTACCTGTAATTTACCTGAGTATCGCAGCTTGCCACCTTCACAAATAGTGCCACTATTAGCCGATCAAGGTATTTATATTGCATCAGAATCAACCTTTTATCGTGTCTTACATAAGCATGAGCAGTTGAATCATCGTGGACGTACTCAGCCACCGAGAAAAGTACCGCAGCCAACGAGTTACACTGCCTCAGCGCCAAACGAAGTGTGGAGCTGGGACATTAGCTACGTTCCCTCTGTTGTAAAAGGTCAGCATTGGTATTTATATCTTGTGATGGACATCTACAGCCGAAAAATCATTGCCTGGGAAGTGCATATCGCTGAATCAGGTGAGTTAGCCAAGCAACTGATCGAGCGCGCATTAATTCGAGAAGGCTGCTGGCATAATCCACCAGTGCTGCACTCGGATAATGGTGCACCTATGACATCCTATACTTTAAAAGCGAGACTAGCCGAACTAGGCATGCTTGCGTCCCATAGTCGACCACGCGTCAGTAATGATAACCCTTATTCTGAAGCCTTATTCCGAACCGTTAAGTATTGTCCTGAATGGCCATCAGAAGGCTTTGCATCAATACAAGCTTGTCGTGATTGGATGCTTGCGTTTGAGCATGCTTACAACGACTGTCATCTTCATAGTGGTCTAAACTTCGTGACACCCAATAGTCGACATCAAAGTGAAGACAGCGACTTACTCGTGAAAAGAAAGATTGTTTATGAAAACGCTAAACTTAAAAATCCGGCTCGTTGGTCGGGTGAAACTCGGAATTGGGAGCCTAAGGGTGCCGTATCCCTAAATCCTGCAAAACTTGAGGAAATGGTACTGAATAAACAAGCGGCTTAAACATAGTATTTTGGACAACTGGGTTGAAAACTACCGGGATCGGCATTACATTTTCTATCAGGATCAATGGTATCACCATTTGTTTCATTTCCAGCAAGCGGTGGGGCGATTGGA
>REDB01000197.1 GCA_007693685.1 Oceanospirillales bacterium | reverse complement strand
CGGATGAACCAGAAATACGATTTCATAATGACGCATTTTTGCTCCTTACGGTTTTACAGCCCCCACTTCACCCTACGTGAAAGGAAGCAAGGAGTTGAACAAATAAAACGGAGTCGAAATTATACGTGACTCCTTGAATAAGCACAATCAGTAACTAGACTATTTCGAAACTGTGGGTAATTTCAACGCCACCGCGCTCAAGCATCAAGGATGCAGAGCAATACTGCTCAGCGGACAGTTTAACCGCACGCTCAACTAAGGCGGGCTTTAAAGCCTCACCAGTTACAATAAAATGTACATGTATTTTGGTAAATACAGCAGGTACGGAGTCCGCTCTTTCAGACGTGATTTCAGCACGACAACCGGTTACCTGTTGACGTGATTTTTTTAGAATCTGAACAACATCATAGCTAGTACAACCGCCCAGACCCATAAGAACTAATTCCATAGGGCGTGGACCTTGCTGTAAATCAGCATCTATCATCACATCAAAACCACTTCCACTGGTGGCGTTGAAACGTAGATCGCCATTCCATTCAACCTTGGCTTGCATCGTCTTTTCTCCTGAAATTAAGCAAACAGTGCTTTAAGTTTTTCACCCGGATCGTCGGCACGCATAAAAGACTCGCCAACCAAAAAGCTTTGCACACCCTGAGCACGCATCTGTGCAACGTCATCGGGGGTATTGATACCGCTTTCTGTCACCACAATACGATCATCAGGAATAGAGCTTAATAGGTCAAAAGTGTTATTCAGTGATACCTCAAAACTATGCAAATCACGATTATTAATACCAATTAAACGCGTATTCAACGGCAAGGCTCGCTGAAGCTCCTCAGCACCATGCACTTCAACTAGCACATCCATTCCTAAGGATTGGGTTAAGTCTGCTAACTCAGATAACTGCTGATCACTCAAGGCTGCCACAATCAACAAAATACAATCCGCACCCAAGACTCTAGCTTCATATATCTGATATGGATCGACGATGAAATCTTTACGGATAACAGGTAAGCGACAAGCTTCTCTAGCTAACAGCAGGTTACGATCCGAACCCATGAAAAAATCAACATCAGTCAATACTGACAAGCAGCTTGCACCTGCATTCTCATAACTTTGAGCAATCGCAGCCGGATCGAAGTTTTCACGAATAACTCCTTTAGAAGGACTTGCTTTTTTCGCCTCAGCGATAATAGCAGAGCGTCCAGATGCAATAGAGGTTTCAAGTGCACGGACAAAACCACGAGGGTCTTTATCAGTGCCCTGTTGCGCTGCTATTTGCTCTTGCAAATCTTGCAAACTTACCTTCGCTGAGCGTTCAGCGACCTCTTCATGCTTTCGCTGAATTATTTTCTTTAAAATGGTCGGGGTATCATTCATTCTGCTGTCTCGGTGAACTGTTGACTAAACTCGGCAAGCGCTGCCATTTTCTCTGCTGCACGTCCATCCTGCATCACTTCTAACGCTTTTTGGACGCCTTGTTGATGGCTTTCCGCCTGACCTGCCAACCAAATAGCGGCACCAGCATTCAGCGCAATGATAGAACGAGCTTTTCGTGCCACTGGCTCTTCACTATTAGCAAAGGCTTTGCGAATAAGCTGCAACGAATCATCTGGAGCTTTTACTTCTAAACCGATCAAACTCTGGCTTTCTATCCCCAATGCTTCTGGCGTAACGCTATATTCTTTAACAATACCATCTTTAAGCTCAGCTACATGAGTCGCCGTGGCCAAGCTAATTTCATCCAAACCATCATCAGCATGCACAACCAATACATGCTCAGCTCCTAGCTGCTGCATCACTTCTGCCATAGGGCGACACAAAGGCTTACTAAACACGCCAATAACCAGATGCTTAACACCTGCCGGATTGGTCATGGGTCCTAAAATATTAAATAGCGTCCGAATACCCAGTGATTTACGCACACCGATAGCGTGTCGCATAGCTCCATGATGAGCGGGCGCAAACATAAAACCAACACCCACTTGATCAATACATGCAGCAACCTGATCAGCAGTTAAATTGAGATTAATACCGGCAGCTTCAAGAAGATCAGCACTTCCACTACTTGATGACACTGCACGGTTACCATGCTTAGCAACATGAACACCAGCCGCCGCCGCAACAAAAGAGGAAGCAGAAGAAATATTGAATAGGTTAGCGCCATCACCACCCGTACCGACGATATCTACCAGACGAGCAGCCTGAGTTTTTACGGGGGTTGCAAGCTCACGCATCACTTGTGCGGCTCCTGCAATTTCATCAATAGACTCACTTTTCATTCTCAAGGCTACTAAAAATGCGCCCATCTGTGCATCGCTGCACTGACCCGTCATGATCTGCCTCATGACATCAACCATTTGCGCCCTGCTCAAATCCAAGTGATCGACCACCCAGCTTAGCGCTTCTTGTATCTGCATCAATTCTCTCCCATCAAGCCTTCGTGGTTATTCTTTTCATAGCTAAAAAATTCGCCAGCAACCCATGCCCTTCCTGAGTCAAAATTGCCTCAGGATGAAATTGCACACCCTCTAATGGATAATATTTATGACGAATACCCATCACCTCATCCATTTGCCCTTGTTCATCTTCAGTCCAAGCGGTTATTTCTAAATCACTAGGCAAAGAAAGCGGGTCCAAAACCAGAGAGTGATATCTAGTTACCTTTAACGGATTAGGCAATCCCTGAAACACCCCTATATTACTATGATATACAGCGGATGTTTTGCCATGCATTACTTTTCTTGCTCTGACGACCTTTCCACCCAGCGCTTGACCTATCGCTTGATGCCCCAAACAGACGCCGAGTATAGGTAGTTTTCCAGCAAACTCAGTGATTGCCTGCAACGAAATGCCCGCTTCGTTTGGTGTACAAGGTCCAGGGGAAATCAACAAATGCTCGGGAGCAAGACAACTAATCTCCTGCAAAGATATTTCATCATTACGGAAAACCGTGACTTGCTGTTCAAGTTCGCGAAGATAATGCACTAAGTTCCAAGTGAAACTGTCATAGTTATCGATCACTAGGACCATATATACTGCACCAAGAAGATGTTCAAACAAGTTGATTTCAAAAACGGTTGATCATTTCCGCTTAACATCAAGCGACAAATTCAAATGACCAATAAATTCAAGCGAACAAGAATAGAGCAAAGATAAACGAATCGAAACCCCTGCAAAGCCCATATCTCATTCCGATTCAGATTAGAGTCAGCTAAGATACTGATAATAACATCAACTGTATCTCATCACTCTGCAACAGAATGATCTAGCATAAACATTGAACACCAAATCAGGACAGGAATTTATCATGCGATACCTTCGCTCGATTCAGAATCTACGAGTGCTAACATTACAACTCGGCTTGTTGTTAATAGTCGCACTGCTGACTGGCTGCGCTACATCACCTACTGGACGCACACAACTGACCATGTTCAGCGAGTCGCAAATGGCCAGCATGGGGCAAGCCAGCTTCGCGCAAATTAAAGAACAGGAAAAAGTTTATAACCACCGACCCACACAGAATTACGTTCAATGCATCTCTGATGCTTTATTTGCCGTTGCTGGGACTCCTTCAGGTGAGTGGGAAGTGGTTGTCTTTGCCGACGACACTCCCAATGCCTTCGCTTTACCAGGGCAAAAAATTGGTGTTTATAGAGGAATGCTGAATGTCGCCACTAATCCAGATCAGCTGGCAGCGGTTATCGGGCATGAAATTGGGCATGTACAAGCGCGCCATGGTAACGAACGAGCTTCAGCAACCTTTGCGACACAGATGGGACTTGCCTTAGCCAGTGCCGCATTAGCAACCGAGGGTGGAACGGATGAGCGGATGCTTGCTGCACTCGGCTTAGGTGCTCAAGTTGGTATTTTACTGCCTTTCTCGCGCCAGCATGAAATTGAAGCCGATCTGATAGGCTTGGATTTAATGTCCAGAGCTGGCTTTGATCCAAGGGAAAGCATTCAACTCTGGGAAAATATGCGCCAGAAAGCAGGAGGAAGCCCCGTCGAGTTCTTATCAACTCATCCAGGCCACGGCACTCGGATTCGCACCTTGCAAGACGCCATGCCAGATGCGATGGTTAAATTTGATAATGCACGTCGACAAGGAAGAGTTCCGCGTTGCACGCCACCTAGATAAGCACACGCTTTACATAACAAAAACGGCTGCAAAAGCAGCCGTTTTTTGTTTAAGGCATAAAATTTTTAGGCGCGCAAAATAGATACATCTTCAGCCTGAAGACCTTTATCACTTTCACGTACATAAAATTTAACACGCTGGCCTTCATTCAAGGAGCGGTGACCACGTCCACGTATATTGCGGAAATGCACAAACACATCATCACCGTTTTCGCGGGTAATAAAACCAAACCCTTTAGACACGTTAAACCACTTCACACTTCCTGTTTCACGATCATCTGGTCCATTAGTAAATTCGTCTTCATCATCATCTTGATCATCTGCATAACCAGAATCTCTTTGAGATGATGCGACATTCGCAGCAGGAACACTCAGTACAAAACCTGTAATCATTGACGTTACAAATGCAACAGCAACGACTACCCAAAGACTACCACTTGAAACCGCCTGAGCGACGCCTACCAAAACAGCCACAATGACTGCAAAAACAATTACTTTTATCAATTGATTACCACTCATATATCTTATCTCTTTCACTTTTCACAACAGATTATTTATAGTCAAATGGTGGCTAGGGCTGGGATCCATTCTATTACGCACACTTCCTTAAGCCACCAAACAAGTAGGTATATATTATTTAGCGCCTTTTTTCAATGCGTTATAAGTAAGATGCCAACATTGAGTGCATTTATACCATTTTTTATAGAGAACCAATTAACTATGTGTGATCGTGAATCCTTGCAAAATCTAGAGTCTCGAATCGCTTTTCAAGAGGCCGCTATCGATCAACTGAGCGACACGGTAGCAAGACAAGAACTTGAACTAGATAAATTGTCACGAATGATTCATCATTTGACCCAACGGATAAAAGAGCTCAGCGAAGGGCAACCGCTGAGTGACAATAATCAACCGCCACCACATTATTGACACCTCAGATGAGCATCAAAAATAGAGTTTACCGCCTTATACTTAAGCTAATGATTCGCGAGCGCATCTCGGGAAGCGGTCAGTTAAGTGATCATAAAGATACCATCTGTGTTCTGGAAAAACCCTTTACAGCAGATCGCTTGATCTTAGAGAACAGATTCATCCAAGCAAAAATACCCTATGATGCTCATCGAATTACCGCTATTAATAACCAAGATATCGACGATCTGCGCCAACAAATTGAAAACTTAGTTGTAGTACAACGCAATGATCCCGATCGATCTATAAAACTACAACCAGTTATGGTGATGGCTGGTCACCTCCCCAACACACAAGGTGCTTTTATAAAGACCGCCCTTACCGAAAGCTGGAACAGCCATGGCAAATTCACTCGCTTTCTCAAACTACTTCTAAACGGACGATCCACTCTTGTTCGAATTGATGAACCTCTAATTCTGAGTGATTTAATAAAACCAAACATCAGTGATTCTGAAGTCGCTCGACGAGCCGTATGGGTATTACGAACACACTTTCAACGTTGTCGACAAGCCATCTTGGGACCTGATCTATCCCATCGAAGGACATTAATGGATCAGGTGCTAGCTGCACCTGAAGTCAAAAAAGCGATTACTGAAATCGCCTTAAAAAGAGGGTTAACGAGCGCGCAAGCAGAAAAGCAAGCTGCCGAAGCGATAGATGCCATTGTTGCCGATTTTAGCCCATCAACCGCCCGCATCTTAAATCACTTAATACATTTTTTACTGCATCGGTTATTTAGCCGAATCAACCTTCAGGGCCTTGATCAAATTCAACAACTGGCACTGACTCACAACCTCGTTTATCTGCCCTGCCACCGAAGTCATTTAGATTATATTCTGCTGTCTTGGCTACTCTATCGACATGGTTTAATGGTCCCTCATGTGGCGGCAGGAGATAATTTAAACATCCCTATTATTGGTGGTATTTTAAGACGCGGCGGCGCTATCTTCATGCGTCGAAGCTTTAAAGATGACCCTTTATACGCGGTCATCTTTAGACAATACTTAACCCTAATGCTACATCGTGGTCATAGCATTGAGTACTTTATTGAAGGTGGTCGTAGCCGTAGTGGTCGTTTACTGACTGCCAAAGCGGGTTTACTAAAAATGACTTTAGAAGCCTGGCGGCAAGCACCCGAAAAACCTCTAGCGCTAATACCCGTATCGATCAGTTATGATCGTCTTGTGGAAAGTCAAAGCTATCAAAAAGAGCTTTCTGGTGGAGCAAAATCTAAAGAAAACCTGTTAGACAC